>JBILQT010000251.1:0-10517 GCA_044373065.1 Sandaracinaceae bacterium | reverse complement strand
GAATCGCGAGCGGCAGCGAGAGCGGCACGACCAGCAGCGGGAAATGAAAGACGACCACAAGCGCATGCGCCTTGTCCTTCAGCTTGCGCACGACGAGGTAGACGAGGGCGCTGCACACCGCACCAAAGACCCCGACCGCAACACCCATTGGGCTCAGCGCGTGCGCTGCATCGTGCGAACTCGAGAGGTGAAGCGCATCAAAGAGTGCGGCTGGCCGCGCGATGAAGAGCACCCCAAAGAAGCCGAGCGCACTGCCCACCGCATCACGCAGGCTGAACGCCTCCCCGAGCACGAGCGGCGCCGCGAGCGCGACGAGGATCGGGTTCAAAAATTGGATGACCGTGGCTTCGGCGAGGGGCAGCTCCGTCAACGCATAGAAGTACGAGTGAAGGCCAAAGAAGCCGAGCAGGCCACGCGCAAAGAGCCAGCGATACTCCGCTTCCCAAGGTGAAATCCCCGCGCGCCTTAGAAAGAGGTAGCTCGCGACCAGCGTCACGGCGCCGCGCACAATCGCAATCTCCGCACTCGGAATGCGCGTGCCGACAAGCTTCACCATCGCGCTCATCACGCTGAAGGCGAGCGCACTCCAGAGCATTGCGCGAAGGCCTGGCGTCACACCGCCCACGTCAGCCGGACGAGTGAATCTTCCGGTCGCGAGAGGGGCATCCGCTCACAACGAACATTGCGGTGCCCTGCCATGCGCATGATCGTCTCGCAGCCCGAGACCGTGCCCTCCCAGAGGTCGGCATCGAAGCCATGGAAGCCCATGAAGCGAAGGCTCGCCTCGCCTTGCTCGACGTGTTCAATCGTGATGATGGGGCCACGGAAGTACGTCGAGAGGACGCGCGGTGCGATGCCCGCGAGCGTCTCGGCGCGCAGCAGTCGTGCGACGTAGGCGTAGATGCCTCGCATATCGTCCTCTGCCGACCGCACACTGATGCGCCGCGGGATGCCCCGTTCATTCGGCGCCACCTTGGCGATGGCCGCATAGAGCTCGCGGTGCACGCGGATCGGATACCAACTTGCGGCGAGCACGCGGCCTGCAATGGCGGCCTCGCGAAAGTCACCCGGAGGCAGCGCGTTGAGCACTTTGCTGAACACCTCCGCGCCCAGTTCCTCGCGCATCGCCTTGAGGGTCGATCGCAGTGAGGCGCCTTTTTCCTCTATCTCAATCATGTCAAATCGACTTCCACCGAATCGAGATCAGCGAGTCTCCGTCTCCGCGATCCGCCTCCTCGACCTCGCTCATCACACGCTCAAGACCCGAGAGGCTGAGGATGGTCTCGATGCCGCTCGTCATGTCCTCCCAGAGCGCCGCATCAAAGCCGCGGAAGTCTTTGAACTGGTAGCGCACATGGCCGGGCTCGAGGTGCACCGTGCTCACCGAGGGGCCGCGGAAGTAGGTCGCAAGAACGCGTGGCGCGACGGATGCGAGCGTCGACGCACTCGCGAGCTTGATCACGAACGCGTAGATGCCGCGCATATCGTCGGTCGTTGCCCGCTTGCTGATGCGCCGTGTAAGGCCGCGCTGCTGAGTCACCGACGAGAGCGCCACGTAGAGCTCGCGCCGATGTTTGATCGGGTACCAACTCGCAGCCAGCACACGCCCGGATGTGGCCGCGTCGCGGAACTCACCAGGGGGGAGCGCCGCCAGCATCTTGTCGAAGATGGCCTCTCCAAGCTCTTCACGGATCGCGGTGAGAGTCGAGCGAAGTGCCTGTCCCTTCTCCTCGATCTCGCCCACGTTCCGACTCAGCTCTGCTTCGCTGGGATCGCGCTGAGCCGCACGCGCACCGTGCTACCGAGTGCCTTCTTGAAGGCTGGCTCCAGTACGCGCGCTTGGATGATCGGCCCGCTCGGGCACCCGCGGAATGCGCCGGTGAGGTGCACGACGAGCTCCATCGGCGACTTGTTCTCGTCGAAGGAGAGCACCTCCAAGCCACCGCCGTCCGCTTCCAGCAAGGGCTGAAGGACATCGGAGACAACGCGTTGGATCTTGCCGGTCAGCTTTTCGTTCACGCTGAGAATCGTAACAGGATCTCGCTTCAGCGCCCCGGAAGTCTCCCGCAACCCCCACGCGCGGTCAGCGATCGAATCGGACCTCAAGCTGCACCGAACCGCTCTCCGTCGGCGCCCGTCGCGCGCGCTCCACGGCTGTCTGCACGCAGCGCGGTGCACGTGTGTCGGCGACCGTCGCGCTCGGACGGCTGAGCACCACACGTGGTGGCTGCAAGCGCATGTCGAAACGGACCACACCCTCAGGGCTCGCGCCCCGGCGACTCGCGCGGCGACGACAATCCAGGAGGCCAGCCACCTGGGCGCGCACAACCCGAACCGCCTCGGCAATGAGCGCATCGGACGCATCGGCGGCACCGCGCACCAGAATGTGCACCTGCGCGACATCCGCATGCGCCTCCGGAACTCCGCCTTCGCGTGTCACGGTCACCGCATCGGCCTCGGCCTGGCTGCGTGCCACTGCGTCTCCGCCTTGGGCAGCGGTGCTGTCGAAGTCGAGGACGATGATCGCGCCCGCGGGACGCTGCGCAGGCTCCAGCGTCAGGTCATCGAGCACGCCGGTTACGCAGGCCACGAGCGGCGATTCACCCACCGTGTTCTCCACCACCGCGGCGGTTGCCGCACCCTCAGGTGGCAGGTCGAGACGCACACGCAGGCGTCCATGTGTCGCCGGAACGAGCCTCACCGCATCCGCGAAACAAGCACGCACGCGCGGCATGAAGGCCTGTACGCCACGCCCGAGAATCGCGATACGCGCGCCGCTCGTGCCGGGGACGCTCTCAAGCGAAATCGTCACATCCGAGCGCGCAGCCACACGCGCATGCCCCTGCGACATGCCGGATTGCGCGACATCGTCTTGGGCGAGCGCAGGCGTCGCAAGGAAGAGGGATGTGGAAGCGAGGAGGGGGAACAACCAGCGTTGCATCAGCCGATTATGCCGAACCGAGCGCCAAACACGAAGCCCGACAAACGAAGAAGCCCCCGACTTGCGTCGAGGGCCTCATTCAGTTCAGTGAGCTTGCGTGTTAGGGGCGAATCTCAACCGCATCGATTCCGAAGCCGTCCTCGACGACCGAGCCGTCGCTTGAGAAGGCGTGTCGGATGCGGATGATTTGCCCTGCCGTGGAGGCGAGGGGGAACGAGGCCGTGCGCCACGCGCCTGCCGAGCCCGACGTGCCATTCCACTGACGGCTTGCGGCGTTGTTGTACCAGTTCATGCCGGAGCCCGACGCGCCCAGGCGCTGCCAGCCACCCGCTGAGGTCCACACCTCAATCCAGCCCTCGTCGCAGCACGATTCCGTCTCGAAGATGTGCTGGAAGGTCAGCGTCGGATCCACGGTGAGCGCGGAGAGATCCAAGCACGGCGAGGTGACGAAGGAGTTCTCGTTGTTCACGTAAGCGCCCGCAGGGTTCGTCACCCAGGCGAACGAACCCGCGGCTGCGCGGTTGATGAAGGTGCCCGTGGGCATGCCGCGCGCCCAGCTATTCGGACCTGTCGCGGCCGAGCTCGACCAACCGCCTGCGTCGGTCTCAAAGCCCTCGATGTAGCCCGCCGCAGTCACGACGATGGTCGGTGGGCGCACCGTGGAGAGTGTGCGCGAGTCGTTCGCTGCGACCTCGTCGCCAGCGGCCACAACCGTTGCGACGATCGACCGCATGCCGCTGCTCATCGCCACGCCCGGGATCGTGACCGTTCGGGTCGCGCCGGCCGCCAGGGCGATGGGAACGTTGCGGGTGGTGGGTGCACCACCATCCACGCTGACGTTCACGTCGAAGCCTGGGAGGTTCACGACGCCCGTGTTGGTGACAACCACGGAGACGTCGACGGAGGGGCCGCACTCAGAGCCCGTCAGCGTGATGCTCGAGACGGTCGCATCGATGAGTTGGTTGTCGATGCGGATGTCATCGACGCCGAAGCCCTCAAAGGTGACGCTGCCATCGGACGAGAAGACGAAGCGAAGGCGAACGTTTGCGTTGCCAGCAGCCCCGACGAGACGGATCGCAGCGGGGCGCCAAACGCCTGCAGTGCCCGTGTTCCCCGACCACCACTGACTCGTGGCGTTCGTGTACCAGTTCACGCCCTGGCCAGACGCGCCAACCTTGGTCCACGTCGTTCCGCCATCGCGCGACATCTCAAGCCAACCCTCGTCCGAGAACGTCTCGGTCTGGAAGATGTGGTTGAACGAGAGCTGCGGGTCCGAGCGGAGCGCGGACATGTTGAACGTGGGCGAGGTGAGGTAGCTCAGCTCATTGTTGCTGTAGGCACCGGCCAGGTTGGTGACCCAAGCGTTTGTGCCCGTCGCCGCCGCTGGGATGAACGTTGCCCGCGGCGCGCCGCAAGCCCAGCTCGAAGCCATGCCAGACGTGACCCAATCCGCAGGGCACATCTCGAAGCTCTCGGAGTAGGTGAAACGTGCGCCACAGCGACCGACCGCGTCCGGGAAGACGAGCGGATCGGTGTCGTCGCAATCGACGGAGCAATCGAAGGTGTCGCCATCCGAGTCGCCGGAGTCCGCGGTCATCGCGTTGCAGTCGTCGTCGATGCCGTTGCCGCAAATCTCGCGAAGCAGCGTCGAGCGGCGCGCATCGTTGTCGTCGCAATCGAGCGAGCACGTGGCGCCATCGCGGTCGACGTCCGGCCCGTCCGTTGTGACCGGGTTGCAGTCATCGTCGACCATGTTGCAGGTGATCTCTGGCAGGCCAGGACGCACCGCAGTGCTCATGTCGTTGCAATCCGCGTTGCAGTAGGCGCCATCGCCGTCAACGTCGAAGACGTCACGCGTGGGTGCTGCCAGCGGCATGCCGTCTGCGCCGCGATCGCAGTCGTCGTTCAGGCCGTTGTTGCAGATCTCTGGCGTGCCTGGGCGGACGGCGGGGTTGATGTCGTTGCAGTCCACGGCGCAGGAGAAGCCGTCCATGTCGTTGTCGGCGTCCTCCGTGGTCATCGAGTTGCAGTCGTTGTCGACGCCGTCGCCGCAGATCTCGCTGCGGTTCGCGGGCGATGCGAGTGCCGATGTGTCGTCGCAATCGAGGAGGCAGTTGAAGCCGTCCATGTCGGCGTCACGCGTGTCGCTCGTCGTGCCGTCGCAGTCCTCGTTGATGCGGTTACAGAGCACTTCCGTCGCATCGGGGTGGACCATGGCGTTCGCGTCGTCGCAGTCGTTGCCGCCGCAGCGACTCGCGAAGTAGCCGTCGTCGTCGTCATCGGGACAGCCGTTGCACATCGGAAGCGGCATGCAGTCGACCATGCAGTTCGTGCAGGTCTCGGCGGGCGTGCCGGTCGTGTCGCACGTGCCGTTTCCGCAGGATGCGGGCTCGTCCTGACAGTCCTGCGAGCAGCCATCGCCGCCGCGCATGTTGCCGTCATCGCAGTCTTCGTTGTCCGCCTCGTTGACGATCATGTCGCCACAGCGCGAGAGCGTGCAGTTGTCGTTGCAGATATCCGTCTCGCGGCCTTCGTCGCAGACCTCCGGCGGGTCCGTGATGCTGTCGCCGCAGGAGCTTGTGCGACAGACCGAGGGTTCACCCGTGCAGATCGCGTTCGGTTCAAGCTGACAGAGCGTGTTGCAGCCATCGCCGATCATCGCGTTCGCGTCGTCGCAAACCTCGGGGATGTCGATGTTTCCATCGCCGCAGCGTGGCGGAGGAAGACGATCGGGGGTGCAGGCTGCGGCGGTCATCGCGACCACACTCACCATCGACACGAGGGCCGACGAGGAGAGCTTGGGCGCGAAACGGGGGCGGGATTTGGCCATGAATGCTCCGACGTGAAGGAAGGGCGGCGAGCCGCTGAATCGACAAGCTTACACAGCTTCGGGCGAATGAGCATGCCCGAAGGCACCTGACGTTCACTGCAGCTGGCGTTAGACTGGCCGGGTGAAGTCGCGTGCCCAGCATGTTTGCGACGCTTGCGGTACGCCCATCCAAGGCGAACCGGCCGGCAGCGGTCTCTTGCTCTTCCCTCGCGGAGACGAGTTGCGACGTGAAGAGCCGCCTCTTTGTTCCAAATGCGCGCTCGCGATCAGCGTGACTGCGTTGCAGCGATTCGTGGAGGAGGAAGAGGAGGGCTGACGATGTCAGCGGGCGCGCAGGACGATAAGGACGCGGTCCTCGCGACGTGTCCGATGCTGAAGGGATGAAATCCGCACATCACGCATCCCGCTGAGTTGCAGCATCCGCTGCCAAAAGCCACTCAGCCAGTTCGCCACATGGACGCCATCCAGGCCCTCGCCGGAGAAGTCGAGGTGGATGTCCGACCCTTGTCGCGATGCACGCGCCTCTCCGCGACTGAAATACGTGCGGTGCAGCGTCGGAATGCGATCGAGGATCGATGCTGGCGTCGCAGTCTGGAGGAAGGAACGCAGTGTTGTGGCGAGCTCTCGCTCGGCAAAGGTGCGTCCCGCGTTTGCGGCGGCGCTCGGGTCCACACGAGCGAGAAGCGCGTCTCGTGCCTCAAGGACGCTTTGAAACGCTGATGTCGGCACCCACGCCATCGGCAAGACAACCCCCTGCAGCAGGGGTCTGACGGAATCGGGAACCACGTCTGCGAGCCCGGCCAGCGTGGTGCTCGGGATGGTCTGCCCGTAGTGCTCCAGCAACCCGACCACGACCGCGCCCTTCACGCCAGGCCCCTCATACGGGAGGCTCATACCCGACTCTCTGACGCGCCCGTCGGGTTCCTTGGTGCGCAGCTCCGGGTCAACCCGTGCGGGGTCCGTCCGAGGCCCGTCAAACGACTCGCGTTCGGCGCTTGCGGGCCGCTCCACGAAGCGATCTCGCATGGTGAGCGAGACGGCTGATGTGCGCGCTGGAGAGCGCTTGCGTGTGTCCTCGGTGTAGTCCTCCGATGCGGCGAAGAAATACCTTGGGCCCACCTCCACCACACGTGGAGCCGTCACCTGGGGGACGATGCGCACGGGTGCCGACACATAGGTTGGCGTTGACAGCGGGGGCCCTGGAGGCGTGTTGCGAATCACCTCGGGCGTTCCCGTGCTCTTCAGCGGAGTCAACGCCGCGAGCATTTCCGCGGCGCTGCTGAAGCGGGCCATGGGATCACGCGAGAGCCCCTTCAGCACCACGCTCTCCAACTCCGCGGGAATCGAACTCACCAGCTCGCGCGGAGGGAGTGGTTCGCAACGCAGAATCTGCTGCAAAAGGGCGTGATAGTTGTCGCCGAAGAAGGGCAGCTTGCCCGTCAGGCACTCGTACAGAATCACGGCGACGCCGTAGAGATCGACGCGGTGATCGAGCTTGCGGATCCCGCGCGCCTGCTCTGGGCTCATGTAGTAGGGCGTGCCCATCGTGACGCCCGTGCGCGTCAGGTCGTTGGGCTCGCCCTCCTCCTGCTTCATCTTCGAGATCCCGAAGTCGAGGATCTTCACGAAGTCGGGGTTGGTCGCCTTGCGCAGAAGGAAAATATTGTCGGGCTTGAGGTCGCGATGGACGATCTCCTTCGCGTGCACAGCAACGAGCGCAGCCAAGACTTGCGACACGATGTTGATGGTGCGCGCGACCGTCAGGCGACCGTCGTGCTTCAACACCTGCGCGAGCGAGGCGCCTCGCAGGTACTCCATCACGAGGTAGGGGGCGCCGTCTTCGGCGTAGCCCAGGTCCATCACCTCCACGATGTGCTCGTGTCCCGTGGCTGCCGCAGCGCGCGCCTCACGCTGGAAACGTGCGACCGCCTTCGCATCTCCAGTCATCTCGGAATGCAGGCGTTTGATGGCAACTTGGCGTCCGAGGCCGAGGTGATCCGCGAGGTACACCGTGCCCATTCCGCCTTCACCGATGATGCTCGTGACGCGGTAGCGACCTGCGATGACCCGGCCGACAAGCGCCTGTCCGGTCTGCAGCGGGCGTCCCGTGCGCGGGCAGTGTGAGTACCCGCTTGGATGCTGCTCGGTGCAATGCGGACACGGCTGGTCAAGAAGCTCAGCTTCTTGCGTATCAGCGATTTCCGATGTCTTCCGCATCCAGAGTTGGAGCGTGAACGCTCATGGCGCTCAACGTCAACTTGGGTTCTTCGTCCCCCACGATCTTTGGCGAAGCTCCGCAACGCGCGGCGAAACAAGTTTGGGATGCCCGCCGCGAACATGGAGGTCATCTTCGCGGCCATGTCGATCCATTGCTGTCGCCACCACGCTTCAGTCCTTGAGCACCTCGCCGACGGCGCGCGCGGGTTTCAATTGCCAGGCGATGGTCCTCGTTGGGGGCGTGCACGTCCCTTCGCCATCGAACGTCTGGAGGCGGACATCGAGCTGCAGGTTGCGCAGCGAAGCATCTCGGCGATTGCGACACTTCGCGTTCGCAGGGTCGACAACGATGCGACTGCGCTTCGCCTCGACGCGACCGACTTTGAGATCGCGCATGTGAGCGTGGAGGGCTCTGCTGCCGAGTTCACGTACGACGGGCGTGCGCTGAGCATCCCAGTGCCTCCGCTGAGCGCATTTCAAGTCGAAATTCGCTACACGGCCACCCCGCAGCGCGGCCTCTATTTCGTTGCCCAGCGCCCATCACTCACAGCCCCCGACCCAGACGCGTTGGCCACGGAAGTTTGGTCGCAGGGACAAGACGAGGACAATCGCTGCTGGCTTCCGCTCGCGGATCATCCAGGTGAGCGGCTCACGACCGTTTTGCGTGTGACCGCGCCGAAAGATTGGTTCGTTCTCTCAAACGGCGTGCTCCAAGAGCGCACCACGACCGAGGAGGCCGCGCGCTTTGTGTGGGCCCAGGAAGAGCCGCATGCGCCCTACCTCATCACGCTTGCATGCGGACGCTTCGACGAGGCGCATACCAAGCTCGGAGAGCTGCTGATCGACTACTACGTCCCCGTCGGACGCGGAGGCGAGATCGAGCGCTCGCTTGGCAAGACGCCACGCATGATCGCGCTCTTCGAGAAGAAGCTCGGCACGCGCTTCCCCTGGGCGAAGTACGCGCAGGTGGTCGTGCACGATTTCATCTTCGGCGGGATGGAAAACACCAGCGCGACGACGCTCTACGATCGCGTGCTTCTGGATGAGCGCGCGGCGATCGACGTCGACATGGAATCGCTCGTTGCGCATGAACTCGCGCATCAATGGTTCGGCGATTTCGTCACCTGTCGCGACTGGAGCCACGCCTGGCTCAATGAGGGCTTTGCGACCTACCTCGAGCACATCTGGCGCGAGCACGAAGACGGTCGCGATGCGTACCTCTACGGCCTTGAGCAAGACCTCGACACCTACCTCGATGAAGACCGCGATCGCTATCGCCGCGCCATCGTCACAAACGTGTGGGCGCAGCCGATCGACATCTTCGACCGGCACCTCTACCAAAAGGGCGGCCTTGTCCTTCATGCATTGCGTCGTCACCTCGGCGATGCGGGCTTCTTTGGCGGCCTTGCGCACTACCTCAAGACGATGGGCGGAAGGAGCGCGGAGACGCGCGATTTGATGCGCGCGCTTGAGGACGCGACGGGCAAATCGCTGGAGCAATTCTTCGATCAGTACGTGCTGCGCGCGGGATTTCCGACGCTTGAGGTGTCGAGCGAGTACGACGCCTCTGTGCTGCGCATCACGGTCGCGCAGACGCAGTCGAAGGCCGATGGCACGGGCGCATTCACATGTTCACTTCCGATTCGGATTGTGACGGCCGAGGGTGAGCAGACGCTCACGCTCGCGCTCTCGAAGTCGCGTGAGAGTTTTGCGATTCCGCTCGCGAAGGCGCCGCGGATGATCCTGGTCGACCCGGAGAGCGACCTTCACGGGACGATCGACAACAAGCTCTCGACCAGCTTGCTTGCGCACCAACTGGCGCACGCGGACTCGGCGCAACCGCGTTGGCGCGCCGCGCGCTCGCTTGCACGTCGCAATGAGTCGCGCGCCATGCAAGCGTTGATGGCCGCCCTCTCGGACGCGTCTTGGATGGTCCGTGCGGAAGTCGCATCTGCGTTGGGTGAGCAACGCAATCACCTCGCGCTTGAGGCACTTCTCAAGGCGAGTCGGAGTGAGAGCGATGCGCGTGTGCGTCGTGCGATCGCGTCGGCCCTCGGACGCTTCGAGAGCGAGCCAGGACGCAGCAACGCGGCTGCGGATCGCTTGCTTGCTTGGATAGGCGAGGGTGACCGCTCCTACCTCGTGGAGGCCGAGCTGCGGCGGGCGCTGGGGCGGACACGCGACGAACGTGCTCTCGAAGTGCTTGCTGGGTGTTTCCGAGGGGACGCTGTCTCGTGGAACGACTCTGTGAGACAGGGGGCCGTGGACGGGCTTGGTGCGCTTCGCGACGTTGGGGTGATCGCGACGCTCAAGGAAGCACTCCATCCCAAGCATGCAGCCTCGGTGCGTCGCTCCGCGATGGTGGCGCTCGGCAAGGCACGCGTCCTCACGACCGACGAGCCGCTCCTTGGGCAGGTCCGTGAGTCGATTGCCCGCGTGCTTGAGGAGGCGTTTGACCCCGGGGTTCGGAGCGCAGGTGCACGAAGCCTGGCCTCCCTTCGCGATCTGTCCGCAGCGCCGATCCTTCAG
>JBILQT010000249.1:0-10617 GCA_044373065.1 Sandaracinaceae bacterium | reverse complement strand
TCAGTCTCAAGGTGAGCGGCGCGCGATGTAGCATCGGCATTCTGGGCGATCAAGGTTGGAATGCTTCACGATGCCGGAGGCGTCTTTCAGGCGACGCCGCGTGTAACACTCCGGTCTTCTCTTCTCGCGATTCGATGACGTGAACCGAACCAACGAAAGCAGCCCCTCGCGATCGCGCGCACGCGCCGTCATCGCGGCCCTGCTGGCAGCACTGTCGCTGCTTCTCGTGGATATGCACACGAATCGCTTGGAGGCGCCGGCCGAGGTCAGCGAAGCACCTGCACCCGAGTCGCCCGAGCCCGCGATCGAACTTGAGACGCTCGTCGTGAACTTCGGCGCGGATGCGAACATTGCGGGCTCGCTGCGGATCGAACTTGATGATGGAACGTTGGTCCGCGAGCAGTCGGTGCTCGGCGCGCAGGCGATCGTCCGCGATCTTCCGCCCGGTCCTTACGTCGTGCGCGCAACGCTGGTCGGCTTCGCGCGTCTCTCGCGTGCGATCCGCGTCCCATGTGACCCGATCTCATTCGGTGTGCAGCCAGCGTCGCGCGTGACGGGCCTCGTCGTCGGGATGGATGGCCTGCCTGCCGAGGCGCATGTGCGCATCGTTGGCTCCGGCATTTGGCCAGGCCGTGTAGTGCAGACGCGCGAGGGGCGCTTCTCGATCGAGGATGTGCCGCCGGGTGTGTATGAGGTCGAAGCGAGCGCGGGGAACTTCGTCTCGGAGCTGCGTCGCGGGCTTGAGATTGGCGAGGCGTCGAATGCGTTTCTCACCTTCCACCTGAGCGAAGGGCGAACGATGCGCGGCATCGTGACGGATGCGCAGTCGGGGCGTCCGATCGGCAATGCGTCGATTCGCGCTGCCGCAGAATCAGTGTCGGCCTCGGTGCGGCAAGCGACGACCGACATGCACGGTGCGTTCGGCTTGGTCGGCGTGCGGGACGATCAAATCTCGGTCGAGGTGCTCGCGGAGGGCTACGTGCCGAATGCGATGACGTGCAACCCCGCGGTTGCATGTCACGTGGCGCTCGCACGCGGTGCGATTGTGCGTGGACGTGTTGTTGATGCGTCGCATCGGCCCGTCGCGCAGGCGCGTATTGAGGTCATCGGCGAAGCACGCGGAGGCATGCCCATCGCGATGCAGGCGAGCCACAGCGCACTCGATCGCGTGCTGCTCGACCCGGCGAATTCGCTGCCTGAGACCGCGCCGCCGGAAGCGGATGCACTCGCCCAAAACCTCGGTGGTTTGGGCACGACGGATGTCGTCCCAGCATTGCCGCTCGAGGGTTCGTCGTTCGAGACTGCATCGATCGTTCTTCCAGCGCTGCCCGCCTCGGGAAGCGTTGCGCCGATCGTGGCGAGCGCGCCTTCGAGCACGTTCATCACCAACGACAACGGCGAGTTTGAAGTGACGGGCCTCCCCGCGGGACGCGTGGAGCTCATCGCGCGCGCCCCCGCATACCGTGCCGCACACAGCGCGATTCTCTACATCGCGGCGGGCTCCGAACGCGAGGGCATCGAGCTTCAGTTGGGAGGCGCAGGTCGGCTCACCGGGCGCCTTCAAGATGCATCCGGGCGAGGTCTCGAAGGGCGTGTGGAAGCGCGCATCGAAGACGACCCAATGCCGCGTTTGATCGACACGAATGCCCGCGGTGAGTTTGCGATTGAAGACGCCGCCGGAGCCGTGATTCTCACCGCGCTCGTCGAGGGCTTTCCGCCGACAGAGGCCGTCGCACACGTCGATGCACGCGCGACCTCCGAGCAAGCGATCACCCTCGCACATACGGTGCATCGGCAGAATCTTCGCGTCGTCGATCCCGATGGCGATGCCCTTGCGGATGCGGTCATTCGCGTCGAGTCGCTCGCGCCCGGCACATCGCGTGCGCGCATGTTGCTCACCGATGCGAACGGCGAAGTCGAGCTCACGGCCGGGCCCAATGAAGCGCTCGTGCTCTACGCCGAGCATCCGCGTTTTGTCGCTTCCCCACGCGTCGTGGTTCCAAGCGATGCGGGCGAGATTGAACTCGCGGTGCGTGAGCCGCTGACGGTGACGAGCCAAGTGCTCGATGCGTGGACGAGCGAGGGCGTCTCGGGCGCGGACATCCGCCTCACCTGTCTCGATGCGGAGCCCTGCCATCGCAGCACAACGACGTATGCAGACGGCCGTTGGACGATTCACCGCATGCTGCCTGGGCACTATCGCCTTGAGGTACTGCACGCGGGCCACGCGACACAGACGCGTGAGGTGCTCGTGCGTGGGACGCGCTTCTCACACGAGGTGGAGCTCGACGGCCTTGAGTTGATGACGGGCCTCCACGTGGAGGGCGATGTCGTCGACATGTTTGGCCGTGCGGCCACGGAAGCTGAGGTGGAAGTGACCGTGAATACGCGGCCCATCCACACGACGACAAATGACCGCGGTCATTTTTTGCTGGAGGGCGTGCCGCCGGGCGACGTGAATGTGGAAGTGCGCGACGCATCGGCGGGACATGCAACCGTTCGGTTGCACATCGTTCGCGAGCGCGACCCAGCGCCCATCGTCGTGCATCTGCCCTCGCGCCTTGAGGGCGATGGTAGCGGACGTGACCGTGCAGCGCGCGCCGTGGGCGTGGCCGTGGAGCTCTCGCCCGCGGGTCGCATCGCATCGGTCCTCGGTGAGCACGCGCGCCTCTCAGGCCTGGCGCCGGGCGACGAGATTCTCTCGGTGGACGGCGTGCAGGCAAATGGTGATGCGCTCGCCAATGCGCTGCGCGGGCCAACGCTCTTGCCCGCCCTGCTGCGCATTCGACGTGGTGCGCACACGCTCACGGTGCGTGTGCAACGCGAGCGCTACGAGGCGCGCTGAGCGAGCACGAGGCGCGCTGTGGCGACGCGTGCGGCGTGAATCAGCTCGCCGAGGACGATGACCTCGGGTGCATCAGGAAAGGGCTGCGAGGCGTCTTCCCAGGTCGGCAACGCGCTTGCGGCAACACCGTCGGCACCGAGACTCTTCGCGCGCTCTTCGGCATTCGGAAGGCCATCGGGTGCGAGCAGCAAGCGCACCGTCTTCACCTCCACAGCCCAACGCGCGAGTGTCTTGCTGGCCTCCGATTCGGCGCGCGACGCAAGCCTCGCCGCGCCCGCATAGAGCGTGCCGGTCGTGCCATCCACCGTGACGACATCGCCAGGCCGCAGCATTGACTGCGAGGCGCCTTCGACATGCACGACGTTGCGATCGATGCGCAGGTTCGTGACCGACACAGCGCACGGCCTTCGCAGCGCACGGCTCATCACGGCCGCATGCGAGGTGAGACCGCCTGCTGCGGTTGCCACACCGACTGCCGCACGCACTGCGGGCGCGTCTTCGGGGTTCGCATCCGAGCGAATCAGGATCACGCGCTCTCCGCGCGCAGCTCGCGCAAGCGCATCCTCCACTTCGATCGCGACGACGCCCATCGCAGCGCCTGGGCTCGCTGCCAAGCCGCGGCCCAACGTTGGCGCTGAATCACTCACGACCTCGAAGCTCGAAGCCTGCGCCACCGCGAGCGGCTCCACGCGCATCAGCGCGCCCTCATGCGTCGCCCTTCCCTCCTCGGCCCACGCGACCGCGAGCACCACTTCCGCGCGCGGTGCGAGGGTTGAAGGGCGCACCTGGAGGATGTGAAGCACTCCGCTCTCGCACGTCCACTCGACTTCCACGGGCGCATCGAAGGCGCGCTCCAAGGTCACAAGCTGGGCTTGCAGCGACGCAAATGCAGCGCCTTGGCGCGCTTCAAAACTCTCCTCCGCGCGACGGCCCGCAGCGAGCTTGGTGATCGACACACCCGACGCGCGACCGAGCGAAAGGTCATCGCCCTGACGCTCCCAGACGACCTCGCCGAAGAGCCGCGATGCACCGGAGATTGGGTCACGACTGTGCGCGACGCCTGCACCGCTCTTCACGCCATTTCCGTAGACCATCGACTGCACCACGAGCGCCTCGCCCGTCTTCTTTGCGAGCGCTTCGATCACGGCGGCAATCGCCTCGCGCACGTCTTGAGACGCACCGAGGGACTCCTCCAGCGTCTTGATTTCGGCTTCGAGCGCGCGCTCATCGGCTTGTGCTGCGCTGCGAGTTGCACGCGTCACACGCTGCTCCTGCGCGCCGTGAACCAACGCGACGCGAGCCCTCAACGAACGCGCGTAGGTGTCGAGTGCCGCACGCCTTGAGCCGAGCCTTGCCGTGAGAGCCCCAAGCGACTTCGACGTGCAGCCGAGGTTGAGCAGTGTGGGCAATTTGCCGGGCTGAGAGACGCGCGGTGACGAGCGCACCGAGAGGCAGAGCGGCGCGTTCTCATCGCCGATCTTCAAGCCCGTTTTCGCTTCGAGCTGCGCGAGCGCTTCATCGAGCGAGGCACGATCGAACGCCTCACCACGCGGCACGTGAAAGCCTGGTGGGACAGGGCATCCGAGTGCGAGCGCATGACGCAGAAAAAGCCCCTTCTGACCGAGCGTGTCGGTCGTGAAGGGGCTTGTGTCTGCAGACGCGTCGCGTGCTTGTGGAGCGAGCTCGGGGAGGTTCATCCCGCGAGCATGTGGAAGTACGCGATGCGGTTCAACGTCGTTGCGATGTGGCGAAGGAAGCGAAGGCGATTCTCGCGAATGCCTGGGTCATCCACCATCACGAAGACCTCGGTGAAGAAGCGATCGATGGGCGCACGGAGATCGCTTGCAATGAGCGAGAGCGCATCGCCGTACTGGCCCGCCTTCACACGCTCATCGATGCGGCCTTCGAGGGCGTTGAATGCAGTCGCGAGTTCACGCTCGGCATCGGCATCAAAGAGCGCGCTCTGCACGACGCCTGGCGTCGCGTCCTTCGAGATGTTGTAGGCGCGCTTGAACGCGACCGCGAGTGACTCGAAGGCGGGCAGCGAGCGCATCGAGGAGAGCGCATTCACACGCGCTGCAAGGTCGCGAAGCGAATTGCCATCCCATGCTGCAAGGCACGCCTCGATCACGTCGGGACTGTTCTTCTCGCCGAAGAAACCCTTGAGACGCACGCGCGCAAACTCATCGAGCTTTGCGCTCACTTCTTCGAGCGGCGCGAGCTTCTTCTCCTGCGCGACGTAGGCGGCATGCGCCTCGGCCACGAGGGATTTGAGCTCCACATCGATGGGCCCTTCGAGGGCGATGCGGATCACGCCGAGCATCGCGCGACGCAATGCGAATGGGTCGGCCGAGCCGCTCGGGATGATGCCGACGCCGAAGCAGCCGACGAGCGTGTCGATGCGATCGGCGACTGCGATGTGCGCGGCGAGCGTCTCCGTCGGCACCGAATCCGATGCGCCCTTCGGCAGATAGTGATCGCGAATCGCATCGGCCTGGCGTGCGTCGAGGCCTTCCTTCAGCGCGTACCAGCGTCCCATCAAGCCTTGAAGCTCGGGGAACTCACCGACGATGAGCGAGACAAGATCGGCCTTCGCGAGTGCGGCCGTTTCAAGTGCGGTCGGGTCCGCCGAGCTGCTCTCTGCAATGCGACCGACACGGCGCACCTTCTCGCCGACGCTTCCGAGCTTCACCTGAAAGACGATGCCGTCGAGACGCGCGACGCGCTCGGAGAGCTTCTTCTTCTGGTCTTCGTCGACGAAGAAGCGCGCATCGGAGAGACGTGCGCGGAGCACGCGGTCGTTGCCGCGAAGGATCGTCTTCGGGTCGTTCGCGGTATTCGCGACGCAGAGGTAGCGGGGCATGAGCGCGCCGCCATTTGGGGCACGCACCGCGAAGTAGCGCTGATGGCCGCGCATCACGGCCACGATGACTTCTTCTGGGAGGCTCAAGAAGCCCTCCTCGAAGTGACCGCAGATCACGTGCGGCTCTTCGACGAGCGTGAGGTTCTCACCGACGAGGAACTCGTCTTCAACAAGCTCGCCATTCGCTTCCGCAGCCGCCTGATGAAGCGCCTTCACCATCGTCTCGGTGCGCTCATTCGTGTCCGCAAGGACATGCACTTTGCGGAGCGCATCGAGGTAGCCATCGGCACCTGCGAGCTCGAACTCCGCGGGCGCAAGGAAGCGATGTCCGCGTGTCTTGCGACCAGCCTCGATGCCAACGAACGTGCTTGGGATCACGTCACTGCCGAAAAGTGCGACGAGCCACTGCACGGGGCGTCCAAAGCCGTACTCGCCGATGCCCCAGCGCATTGTCTTTTGGAACTGCACCTTCGTCACGGCCTCGACAATCTTGCCGAGCACGGCCATCGCGGGCTGGCCCTTCTCGGAGCGCGTTGCACCTGCGTAGGCGCCCTTGTCGGTCTCGATGATGCGCACCGCTTCAAGCGGCACACCGAGCTTCTTTGCGAAGCCCTCTGCGGCCTTCTTCGGACGACCATCTTCTTCGAAGGCAACCGCGCGCGGCGGGCCGAGCACTTCCTCTTCGAGGTCAGGCTGCGCCTCCGAAACGCCTTCCACCACAAGGGAAAGACGACGCGGCGTACCGAGCGCCTTCATCTCGCCGTGCGTGAGACGTGCAGCTGCGAGGGCGGCCTTCGCGAGCTCGGGCATCTGCTCCATCGCGCGTGCGACGAACGAGGCTGGAAGCTCTTCGACGCCAATCTCAATCAGGAGAGTCTTGGTCATGCGGACACCTTCTTGAGGAGCGGGTAACCGAGTGCCTCGCGTTGCGCGGCGTAGGACTCACAGACCGCGCGGGCGATGTGACGCACGCGGGCGATGTAGCGCTGTCGCTCGGTCACGCTGATCGCGCCGCGGGCATCGAGCACGTTGAACGCGTGGCTGCATTTGATGACGCAGTCGTAGGCAGGAAGGACGAGCCTCTCGAGCGCCTTGTCGCTCTCGAAGGTGAGCCCGCCGCCCTTGGCCTTCTGCGCGGAAAGCCCAAGCAACTTATGGCATTGCTCCTCGTAGCGATCGAAGGTGTCGAGGTGGAGCTGCACGTCTGCGCGCTCGAAGTTGTACGTGCTCCACTCCCACTCTTGGCGCTTGCAGACCTCGCCGTACTTCACGCCGTGCGACCACTCGAGGTCGTACACATCGTTGACGTCTTGGAGGTACATCGCGATGCGCTCGACGCCGTACGTGAGCTCGCCGGGGATGGGCTTGCAGTCGATGCCGCCGACCTGCTGGAAGTACGTGAACTGGCTGATCTCCAGGCCGTCGATCCAGACCTGCCAACCGAGGCCCCAGGCGCCGAGCGTCGGTGACTCCCAGTCGTCTTCGATGAAGCGGATGTCGTGCTTGTTCGGGTCGGTGCCGAGGGCGCGAAGCGAGTCGAGGTAGAGCTCCTGAATGTTCAGCGGCGCGGGCTTCAGGATCACCTGGAACTGATGAAACTGCTGAAGGCGATTGGGGTTCTCGCCGTAGCGACCATCGGTCGGCCGGCGTGAGGGCTCGACGTACGCGACGTTCCACGGCTCGGGGCCGATGGCGCGCAGGAAGGTCGCGGGGTTGAAGGTTCCAGCGCCTACTTCGCTGTTGTAGGGCTGCACGATCAGGCATCCGCGCTCGGCCCAAAACTTTTGGAGCGTCAGGATGATCTCTTGAAAGGTCATTCGTCCTCGTCGTCTTCGTCGTCTTCGTCGTCTTCGTCGTCTTCGTCGTCTTCGTCGTCTTCGTCGTCTTCGTCGTCTTCGTCGTCTTCGTCGTCGTCTTCCGAAGGCTCAGGTGGCTCACTTTGGGGGTCGAGCGAGAGCTCGCCTTGTATATCTTCTGGCTCGGCGTTGTCGTTCGCTACCGCACTGCTTGGGGCCACATCGGGCTCGCCATGCAGGCGGCGTCCCGCGAGCGCTTCCTCGGCCTCGACGTCGTCGTCGGAGTAGTGGCGCGCCTCGACGTTGATGTCGCCGAGCGTCTCGATCGACTCGCCCGTGCGACGTTGGAAGAGCGCGCGGCTGTCGTCGGAGAGCTCCGTGTACTCACGCAGCGTTGGAAGATCCGAGAGGCTCGGGAGGCCAAAGAACTCAAGGAAGTGCGGCGTTGTCCCGTAGAGAAGCGGGCGGCCTGCTTCCTCTTTGCGACCGAGGATCTTGATGAGCCCGCGGTCCATCAACACCTTGAGCGCCGAGCCCGAATCCACACCGCGCACCTCGTCGATCTCAGGACGCGTGACCGGCTGCCGATAGGCGAGGATCGAGAGCGTCTCGATCTGCGCACGCGTGAGGCGCACGGGCTTGCGCGCGACGAGCTCACGCACGAAGGGCGCGTTCTCGACCGAGGAGCGGAACTGATATCCGCCTGCGACCTCGACGAGCTCAATGCCGCGCGTGCTGTACTCGCCGACGAGCACATCGAGCAGGCGCTGCACTTCCTTCGTCGTCGCATGGGCAATCTTCGCAAGGCGATTCGCAGGCATCGGCTTGTCGGTGACGAAGAGCAGGCTCTCCAAGATCGACTTGAGATGCCCCTCGCCCGCAGGAAGCGGAGGCGCCTTCTCCAGGCCCGGACGAATCGGCTCAATCTCGATCTCGTCTTCGTCCTCATCGAGCGCATGCACCTTCGGCGAGAGCGTGCCGACGTGCGATTCGAGAAGCTCGCCCATGTCCTCGGCGGAGACGCTTTCGAGTTCGGGCGCAGGTTCCTTCTTCGCACGTCCACGACGCCGCTTCGGCGACTCAGTCACAGACTCGGACTCGGACTCGGACTCCGACTCAGTCACAGACTCGGTCCCCGACTCAGACTCAGACTCTGATTCGGACTCGGTCACAGACTCAGCATCCGACTCCGCCGCGGCAGCCTCATCCACGGCCGCAGCAAACGCCTCAAAGCCGGCGTCATCCGACGCTTCTGTCGCAGAAGCTTCGCTCTGTTCCGGCTCCAACTCAGGCCCAGGAACACCCGGCTTCGGAGCATTCTTGCCCGCGTTCTGTTTCTTCGAGCGGCGGCTCATTCGTCGTCGTCCTCGGAGTCGTCTTCGTCATCCGAAGCGTCATCCAGTGTGGGGCCATCGGGCTGTTCAAGCGCCTCGCCGAGTGGGTCTTCGCCAGGCAGCGCGACGGCAGCATCGCCATCGCTTGTGATCACGTAGGGCGCGTCATCGTCGGAGCCGATGGCATCCAGCGAGACGAGCAGCTCGAGGTGAATCGGTGCGAGCACATCCGCCTGGTAGATGCGCGTCAGCCTTCGCTTCGCCATCTCGAGAATCGCGAGGAAGGTCACGACGACCTCGTAGATCGAGCGCGCGTCATCGAAGAGCTCTTCGAAGGTGCAGCGCTTGCGCAGGCTCATGCGCTCGGTGAGCTGCGACATGCGGTCTTGGATGCTCACGCCCTCGGCCGTGATCTGAAACGCGAGGTCTTGGTTCGCGCGCTTCATCACCGCGTGGAAGGCATCGAGGAGCTTGAACAGACCAAGGCTCGCGAGCGGTGCCTCGCCTGTCGCCTCGGGCGCATCCATGCCGCGCGTGAACACATCGCGACCGGCCACGCCACGGTTGAGCAACTGCTCCGCCGCGCCCTTGTACTTCTGGTACTCAAGCAAGCGCTTGATGAGCTCTGCACGCGGGTCGAGCTCCTCCTCGGCCTCTTCCTCGTCCTGCTGCTGCGAGGGATCCGGCGGCAAGAGCATCTTGCTCTTGATGTGCGCCAGGGTCGCCGCCATCACGAGGTACTCGCTCGCGATGTCGAGATCGAGCTTCTCCATGATGTTGAGATAGAGGATGTAGCGCTCGACCACGAAGGCGATGGGCAGGTCGAGGATGTTGAGCTCGTGCTTCTGGATGAGATGCAGAAGCAGATCGAGCGGCCCCTCGAACGTCGGCAGCTTCAGCTGGAAGTTCGCATCGAGCGGGACCATCTCCTTCTTTTCGTCGTCGTCGCGCTTGCCCTTCCCCTTCGGCGCCTGCGTGCTCCCCGCGGACGAGTCCGTACCGTCGGGCAAGTCGCCCTCCGTCTGTTTCGGACGCTTGCGCGAAGGTGGCATGGGGTCCGCGAGCTATCGTGGTCCAGCGGAACCGTCAAAATTGCTGCTGTGTTGCTGGGGGCTGAAGTGGTGGGGCAACGACGACAAAACGACCGACCAGGCCATCGCCAAGGTCGGTCGTTGTGTGGAACCCGAAAGCGACTTCGCCGAAGGCGAAGAGCCCACCAGAGCATGGGGTGCCCATCGGCAGGGAAGCGCAGCTTCCCGAGAGATCCCGCGTGTGGAGTGAGGAGCGAAGCGACGAATCTCCCCGCGGAAGGGGGTGTTAGGGGAAGCGAAGCGGCCCCTGACCCGCAGCGCTGCAGCAACTCAGAACGAGCCAGGCGTCACATCGCCAAGGACGCTGCGAAGCGGTGCCGGAGCGAACTCGGTCGAGGCCCTTCCGTTGCGCGCGCACTCGCTCGCCCAGAGGTAGTAGCAAGTGAAGTAGGTGCTCTTGAGGAAGCCCGAGAGCGCCCAGGAGACGTTGATGAGGAAGAGGCCCGCGACCATGCCGAGCGCCGGGGAGAACTGCCCGATGAGGCCGAACGCGAGGTAGTTCGCGACGAAGAAGATGCCGGTGCTGAGGATCCACGTGATGAGGCCCATGCCGACCACGCCGACGCCGACCTGCGTCGGGTCGTTCTCCATCAGCTCCTTCGAGCGCTTGAACGAGCCGACAAAGCCGAGGTTCTCGATAACCATGCTCGGCATCATCACGTAGGTCGCCGTCGTCCAGACCGTGCGC
>JBILQT010000248.1:0-10631 GCA_044373065.1 Sandaracinaceae bacterium | reverse complement strand
TTCAATCGTTTGAAGCAGTATCGTCGCATCGCGACCCGCTACGAAAAGACCGCGATCAACTTCCTTGGACTGGTCTGTCTCGCTTCAAGTCTCGTGTGGCTTGCATGAGTTTGAAGACACGCCCTAGCCACTCCGTGACGGCACCCGAACCCGCATAGGCGCGATGGTTCGCGCGGTTCAGCGCAGCGGGGACGGTGCGATCGATCGCGCCCGCCATGAGCAGCAAAGGAGCGCGCTTCGGGTTGCGATAATTGACCTGCGTCGCCCGAATGAAGGGGGCGAACGCGGCTTGGAAGAAGGGCCTTCCCGGCGTTGGAATCACGTGTTCTTCAAACGCGCGCTTGCGCTCCGGCTCAGGGAGTTCGTGCACGAAGCCGTGCACAAAAGAATCATATGGAATCGTGAGCACGCGTCGCCAACCCATCCACGACAGGAGCGGGCCCAGGCTTGAGCGAACGGCCTGTGGCGTTGGGAAGATGCCGCGTGGTGGTGCCGAGTGAATCGCGACGCCTGCGGAGCCCAACCCACGGTCGAGGAGGATCTGCACGATGAGGCCGCCAAACGAGTGACCGATGAGGAGCGGTTGCCTCGGCATCGCCCGCAGGATGCGCTCGTAGTGCGCGGCAATCTCCTGCACGCCGATGCGCGCGAGCGCCTCGCTGGGTGAGGCACGCAACGACTCGTAGGGGCGGTCTTCCTCGGGCCATCCGGGCGCAAGCGTTCGCAGTCCCTGCTTCGCGTAGTGCGCCGCAAAGTCGTTCCAGCAGCTCGGCCCGACCCAGGCGCCGTGGATGAAGAGAATGTCCGGGGCGTTCGCGTCTTGGTTCATTCATCGAGCTTGTGCGTGCCCCATGCAGCCCGCGATAGGCACGATGGCCTATGCACGCGAGCGTGGCGCCGAATCGATGAGTGCATGGCGCACGGCATAGAGCGCGGCCCCCGTGCGCGTACGGATGCCAGTCTTGTCGTAGATGTGTGCAACGTGATGCTGCACCGTCTTGGGCGAGAGCGAGAGCGCCTGCGCGATGTCCTTGTTCGACTGGCCGCGCGCCAACAAGCCGAGCACCTCCACCTCGCGCTCACTCAACGAATCCGGCCAAATTCTGGGCATTTTCGGAGCCCCCAGCGCGCTCAATGCCGCATCCACAGACTGTGCTTCGAGCTTCCCCTCGCGTACGAGTGAGCGCGTGAGCGTCGCGATCGCATCCATGTCCAACGAGGCCCGATGCGGGCGGCTCTCGCCAAGGGCATGCACAACATCCGCGACGGCCAAGAGGTTCGTAAGGTGCGCACCCGCATCACGTGACGGGTAGCCCGAACCATCCATCCGCTCATGCGCCGAGCGCGCTGTCGCTGCGATGGCAGTGAAGGCGGGCGAGAGCGCGAGGATGCTCCCCGTGTGCTGTGCGTGACTCTCGGCCCGCGCACGCTCAAGTGCATCCAGAGGTCTGGGTGCATCCCAAATCGCATTCGGAATCGCCGTGCGACCAAGGTCATGCAGCAGGGCCGCGCGCTCCACGTGTGCGCGTTCTTCTGCCTCGAACCCGAGCGTCGCGGCCATGCGCAGCGCGAGCGCTGCCACACCCGTCGAGTGCCCCAGGGTGAACGTCGACTTCAAATCCGCGTAGCGCGCAAAGGCCAACGCGATGGGCCGTATCGACGCCTCAGCAAGCCACCAGCGCGGCGCCGGCTCGGCCTCCAAGAAGAGCGTGAACACACCCGCGTTCAATGCGGGAAAGAGCGCGCCAGCGACCTCGCGAAAGGTGCGAACCAGCGCCGGATCCAGCTCGCCCCCCGCACGTCTCTCCACCTCTTCGAGCGCCTCTCGGGGGCCCGCCAATGCCCGATGAATCTCCGCGCGATGCGCGACCTGGACCACGCGCGCAGCCAGCTCGATGGCATCACCACGAAGGCCAAGCGACGCACCCTTGCCATCCCAACGCTCGTGGATTTGCGTCAGCGCGCGCTGCGTTCCCGCGCTCATTCCAAGGTCGCTCGCGAGCGCGCTCGCCGCACTGCAGTGCGCGTTCACAAAATCACGCTGCGCATGGGGATTCGAAACGACGCCCAAGAGCACAGCTGCACGCGTTCGCGTCGGCTTCGACGAGGTCGCGCGCCAGGCCCCAGCCATCACGCTCGCTGGGCTCGCAGCATCTACGGTGAGCAGCGAGCGCAAGAGCGCGAGGTCATCGCCTGCACCATCGCGTGCGGTCTCATGCGCGTACGAAGTGCAGCCGAGAAAGCGCAGCACCGATGTCCAATACACATCGCGCACAACATCACCTGTGAGCCCATGCGCACGCGCCAACGCCACCGCGAGGATGCTCGTCCGCATCGCCGTCTCGGGCCCCATCCCGTTCGCTGCATCTGTCGCGAGCGAGAGCGGCCCAATGAGCTCGGCCATCCTTGTCTCGCGCGTCGTCATCGCGCGCGAGGATGCACAAGCGCGCCTTCAGGGTCGAGCGCCGCGGCTACTCCGCCACAGGTTCCCCGTCGGAGGGCTTGGGTCAACGCCGCTTCTTGCGCGGCGCCTTCTTCTCACTCGCAAGCGCATGCGCCTCGGTCAGCACGCGCACCAAATCAGCTTCCTCCACGACCCCTAGGTCGACAGTCGTGTAGCCCATGCGGCCCCAGCCTCCAGGCACCGGTGAAAACGCGTTGGGTCTCGCTTCGACGGCCGCCTCTTGAAGCGTCGCATCGAGGAGCAAGTTCGCCGTCAGGCCATCGGGTGGAAGCGTTGCGAAGATCTTTCGTGTCGTGCGAAAGGCCAGCCGCTCCATGTGCGGCACCACCGAGGTGCCCTCGAAGGCGGAGGCAAGCTCCTTGAAGCGCGCGGCAGATACCATCCTATTGCAATCCTATCTGGATATGACTTTGATCAGCTCAGCTTCTCGTGAATGCGCGCGGCGGCGCGCGTTGCGACGGCCATGATCGTGAGCTGCGGGTTCACACCGAGAGGACCGCTGACGACGCTCGCATCGACGATGAAGAGGCCCTTCACGTCATGCGTCTCGTGATCGAGATCGACCACGCTCGTCTTTGGGTCTGGGCCCATCTTGCAGGTGCCGAGTGGGTGATACGAGGTGAGCAGCAAATCGCCTGCGGGCGGCGTGCGTTCCGCGAAGCGCTTCCACTCCTTGGCCGAGCGATAGTCGTGGTTGCCGAGGTAAGCCGGGATGAGCCGCTTGGCGCCCGCCGCGAGCGCGATCTCGCCCATCTTCACGACGCCGTGGTGGTAGCGCGCGACGTCCTTCTTTGTGAGGTTGTAGAGCAACGCTGTCGTTCCATCGCGCTCTGCAAGCACGCGACCCTTCGTCTGATCGGCGATGAGGATGCCGAAGTTCGCGTAGTGCTGAAGGCCGTTGAGCGCCTCCATCAGCGGGTCGCCCACGAAGGGGAAGACGATGGCCGCGTAGTTGAAGTCCGGCTGGGCCGCGGTGAGGAGGATGCCCTCCTTCAAGAACTCGTCGCAGCCATAGCCTTGCGGGATCGCATCCCAGCCGCGGATCTCGCGATCGAACTGCGCGCAGAGGCCGCCCGAGGGATGCAGTGTGAGGTTCTTGCCGAGCTCACCACTTGAGTTGCAGATGCCCTGCTTCTGCAGGAACACCGGCGTGGGAATCGCGCCACCCGCGAAGACAACCGCACGACCACGCACGCGAATCTTCTTGCCGCTCTCGCTCGCCGCGCCCTCCACACCCACGGCGCGACCGTTCTCGATGAGGATGCGCTCCGCCTTCATCTTGGTGAAGAGCATCGCGCCCTTCTCCAGTGCGGGCGGGATGTACGAGATGTTGGTCGAGCGTCGTGCATCGGTGCGGCAGCCGAAGTCGCAGAAGCCCGTGCCCTCGCAGCCCGGTGCGTTGCGCGGGATGACGAAGTGGCTCCAACCATGCGCATCGCAGCCCTCTTGAAAGACTTCCTGAATCTTGCCGACGAACTTTTTGTTCGCGGGCGTGACCTGCAGAATCTCTTCCACGCGCTTGAAGTACGGGTCCATGTGCTCGGGCGTGAACGCGTCGCTGCGCATCTCCTCGCACCAGCGATCGAGCACCCACGAGGGCGTACGGAAGGTCGTACCGCCGTTCACTGCCGTGGAGCCTCCAACGAGGCGGCCGATGAAGAGCGGGATGACGGAATTCCCGATCGAAAAACTCGCGCGGTAGAACTCCTGATGCGCCTTCATCGATGAGCCAGTGAACTCGTCGCGACGCACCAGCTTGCCCTCTTCGACGAAGACGACGGCATGTCCGCGCTCGGCCAATTCACGACCGACGACGGCACCGCCTGCGCCCGTCCCCACCACAACGACATCGCACTCGACGTCTTCTTCGTCGGTGGCTCTGCCACTGCTATCCCTCGCGGGATAGTTGTTCGCGTCGATCACCGAGTTGAGCCAGCGCGCGGGCTCGAGGTTCTTGACGACGTTGAGCTTGCCGCCAAGCGCCTCGTAGACTTCTTGGCGATCGAAGTGGACCATCTTGATCGGCGCCGAGAACACCTGAAGCACCGTCTTCATCAGCGGGTCACCTGACCACTTCTGAAGCAGCGCTTGTTGGCGCGCATGGTCAAGCTTGCGGAAGCGGTGGCCCGTGCTGACGAAGGCCAGGTTGTCGAGCGTGACCGCTGCAGTGGCCCAGGCCTTGGTCAGATGCGGATAGGTATGCGTGAGAAGAGCCTCAAGCGCCTCGATCGTGCGCTCATCTGCACGACGCACGCGCCCTCCACCCGGCGCAATCGCCTCGGCCAGCGCGAGCGCCGAGCGCCACTCACGCTTCGAGAGAACACTCTTCACCGCCGCGCGCTGCGGAGGCACATCGGTGCGAGCAGGCTTCGACGTGGATTCATTCTTCGCAGGCGCGCGTGTGGACTCGAGCATCCGGCAAGTATGGTCGCGCTCGGCCGCCCGGCCAGTATTCGGATGGGGAGGATCACAGGTGCGAAAACCATTGCGCAGCAAGCCTTGCGGCAACTTCGCTACGCTCGCCGCGTGCGCCCCGAAGACATCGCGTTTCACTCCACCTCGTTCAGGGTTCCTGAAGGTCGCAGCGCCATCACGGTGACCTGGCTCGGCACCGCGGGCTTTCGCATCGAGCACGAGGGCTTCACCGTCCTCATCGACCCCTACGTCACACGGGCCTCGCTCTTGCGCTGTGCGGCCGCGCCGCTTCGAAGCGATGTGGATGCGATTCGTCGTTACGTGCCGAAGGCCGATGCTGTCATCGCGGGGCATACGCACTTCGATCACGTCCTCGATGTGCCGGACATCGCACTTCAAACAGGTGCAAAAGTGTTCGGCTCGCGCTCGTGCACCAACCTCTGCCGCGCTTCGGGCGTTGCGGCCTCGCAGGTCATCGATGTCGAAGAGGGCAGTCGCAAAGAGCCGATGCGTGCAGAAGTCGGCCCCTTCGAGCTGCGCTTCATTCCGAGCACGCACTCCAGCTTCGCGTTCGGACGCGTTCCCTTCCCGGGCGACATCGCAGACTGCGAGCAGGTGCCGCTTCGCACGCAGCACTACAAATGCGGCGCCGTCTTCTCGGTCGACATTCGCGTGGCGGGAAGGCGCATCTATCACCTCGGCAGCGCCGATTTTCTTGAGGGCATGATGGAGCGAAACGTCGACTTGCTCTTGATGTGCGTCGCGGGTTGGACGACCACGGAACGCTTTGCGCCAAGGGTGATGGGCGCATTTCGTCCTGAGTCGATCCTCCTCTCGCACTGGGACAACTTCTTCTCGCCGATGGAGCACGGCGCGCACGCCTTGCCTGCGATGAAGATGCCCAACCTCGTCGATAGGCTCACCGCCATTGACCCCTCGGTCAACGTAGGCACCTTGCCCATGCTGGGCTCAATCGCGCTCTGATTTCCGTGCTCAGTCGTCGATGTTCATCGGAATGAAGAAGCCCGCCGTCACCATGCCGATGCCCTCGACAAGGTTCGTGTCATCCATGTTGCCGATGAGCGTTGCGGTCGTGCGCAGACGCAGGCCGACCTCAGGCGCGAGCAGCAACGAGGCCTCCAGGCCAAACATCGCGTAGAGGTCCACGCGGCCCAAATCAGGGTGAATCGCGATGCCGACCTCGGGGATGAGCGGCGCAATCACCGTGGGCACACGCACAGGCTCATGGCGCACGGCATTCGCGAGCGAGACGTGAAATCCGATCAGCGTCATCGGAAGATCAAGCCCGTCGCTCACGGGTGCGAGCCAGGTGTGCATCGCCAATTCGAGGCTGAGCTGATTGCCGATGTAGGCCGCATCGAAGTCATCATTCATGTCGAGCTGACCCACGATCGCAAAGCGCAGGCTCACGAGCGCGCCTTGAAGCGGTCTGTCGAACGAACTCACAAAGCCGCCGTCCACGCCGAGCTCGAAGCGCGCATCGTTGCTCCCCCGCATCACGAGGTCGATCGGAGGCCCAGGCGGATGCGGATGGGCGCTCTGAAAGCGCATCACCGAGGCAAGCTCGGGCACGTAATTCAGCGCAGCGATCTCCGCGTTGAAGCCCGTGTAGTCGCGCGGGAATTCACGCACCTCGGTGAGACGTTCATTCGCGTGCACGAGCACCCCCGCGCCTGGACAACGCGGTGCCGCGCAGGCCTCCGTGCGCGCGATAGGCGAACACCTTGATGCAGAGCAAAGCGCAAGCGCACCCTCGGGAAGCACGTTGATCCAAGCGCTCTCGGAGTCGATGAAGACGGCGGGCGTGTCGCTTTGCAACGTCCGAATGCTCGCGACACGCGGGTGCGTCGGGGCCGCTTGTGCGTGCGCGCTTGAGGCGAAAACGTGGAGAGCCAGGAGCAGAATCAAGAGCGCGGAGCGAGCCATGGCCCTTCGGACGGGCGACGCGTGAAAAGGTGTTGAAGCGCGATGCGACTTCGGCAGAAAGCGTCGAGCGAGCAGGGCCATGAATGCGACGCGCGACGCTGCATCGAAGAAGGTGCATCGAGTTGGCGCAGTCACTGCAACACGGAGGGCATGATGACGAGATGGACCAAAGCGGCACAGGTGACGGCTTCAGCGATGGTCCTCACGCTCGTCACGTTCGCTTCATCGGGCGCTTACGCACAGGCTCGTGCGCTCGCATCCCCGCGCTTTGAGTCCAGTGATTCGCTTGTCTCGGCAGACCTCTACGTCGGCACCTACGCGCCGCTCTCTGTCGGGGGTGGCGCACGCATCACCATCGCCAATATCTTTATATTAGGCTTATTCCTTGGCGGAACGCCGAATGGCTACGCCGACGGTCTCGCGCAAATCCCGACCGCCATCGGTGCACCAAGCGGCTACAGCGAGCTCATCTCGCGCTTTTTTGGCGGCGCATTCTCCACGCGCCTCGAGGGTGGTTTCCGCCTCTCGCGCGATATCGGCATCGAGGTGCTCGCGCACTACACGGCCCTCGTATCGAGCACGCAGATCTCCGGTGCGACGGTCGAGACCTTCGCAGGCCAGCCGATCCCAGGGCTCACGAGCGTGGGCCTCTCTGGGCTCTTGCATGGCGTCGGTGGCGAGCTCGCTTGGTCGCTTGAGCCCATCGACGGGCTATTCCTGCGTCTCGCACTTGGCTTCACGTACTTCGCTTCGGGGTCAATGACGATTTCCGTTCCGCAGGCGATTCGCGATGCGACGCCGCTCGTGCACCAGGCCGAGACGGAGATGACGACGATGATCACGCGCTATGGCGTGGTGCCCACGGGAGGAATCTCGGCGGGCTGGCACATCGACTGAACACCGTCGGTAAAGAAACCGGCAAGCTACGGGCAACCATGAGCCGCATCGACGATCATCCCGATCCCCTCTCGCCTGAAGCCCGCGCGGAGGAGCTCAAGAAGCCACGCCCGCGTCACCTCCCGCTCGCGCCGATTGCCCCACCTGCGAAGCGCAAACTGCCGCTCGCCGAAGGCGTTCGGCCGATCGACGAGAAAGTGCGTCCGATCTACGCCGTCTGGGAGATCACGCTGGCCTGCGACCTCGCGTGCCGTCATTGCGGCTCACGCGCGGGCAAGGATAGGCCCGATGAGCTGACGACCGAGGAGTGCCTCAACATGGTCGATCAGATGGCCGACTTGGGCGTCCGTGAGGTCTCGCTCATCGGTGGCGAGGCGTACCTACGCGAGGATTGGGTCGACATCGTGCGACGCATTCGACAGCGCGGAATGATGGCGCTGATGACCTCGGGTGGACGTGGCCTCACACCCGAACGCGCAAAGCAAGCTGCCGAGGCAGGGCTCCAGAGCGTGAGCATCTCGATCGACGGACGCGAGGCAACGCACGACCGTCTTCGTGGCGTACAGGGCAGCTACAAATCGGCGCTCGAAGCGATCAAGAATCTGCGCGCGGTCGGCATCAAGGTGTCGGTGAACACGCAGATCAACCGTCTCTCGATGCCGGAGCTTGCCGATGTGCTCGAGCTCCTCGGAGAGCAGAAGTGTCACTCGTGGCAGATCCAGCTCACCGTCGCGATGGGCCGCGCTGCAGATGAGCCGGATGTGCTCTTGCAGCCCTACGACCTGCTCGAGCTTTTTCCTCTGCTCGGCAAGATTCAAGAGCGCTGCAAGGAGCTCGGCGTGCGCCTCTGGCCCGGAAACAACGTGGGCTACTTCGGGCCTTACGAGACAGCGCTGCGAGGCTCGATGCCGCGCGGTCATATGTACTCGTGCGGTGCGGGTCGCTCGACCTTGGGCATCGAGGCCGATGGCTCGATCAAGGGCTGCCCTTCCCTTCCGACCGAGGCCTGGGTGGGCGGAAACATCCGCGAGAACACGCTGAAGGATGTCTGGGAGCGAGGTGGCCCGCTCCGCTACACGCGCGACCGCACGGTGGAAGACCTCTGGGGATTTTGCCGCACTTGCTACTACGCAGACGAGTGCCGCGCGGGCTGCACATGGACGAGCTTTGTCCTCTTCGGCAAGGCGGGAAACAACCCCTACTGCCACCACCGCGCGCTGGAGATGGAGCGGCTCGGCAAGCGCGAGCGCGTCTTCAAAGTGGCCGAAGCGCCAGGGCTGCCCTTTGATCACGCAACGTTTGATATCGTCGTGGAAGACATGCCGAGCGCGGCAGAGAAGGAGAAGCCATGAGCCTGCGACCCTGTGTGAGCTGCACCCGCCACGTCCGAAACACCGAGACTGCCTGTCCGTTCTGTGGCGCGAACCTACCCATCGCGCCGACCGCAGTCCCGCGGAGCGTCGTGGGTTTGGGCCGCGCAGCCATCATGGCGTTCGGCATGACCGCCGCGGCCTGCGACTCCGCAACCAACGCTGATGCAGGCACCGATGCCTACATCGGCGGTCAGGACGCGGCGTACGGTGGCCCCCCCGACGCCAACGCGTCGATGGAAGATGCTGCCGCGGATGTGGACGCTGGAGGTGGGATTGCCGCCTACGGAACACCCGCACCAGACGCTGGCGGGACCCCGAGCGACGCCGGGATGCCCCAGACCGACGCATTCGGCGGCGTGGGCCCGCTCTACGGCGGCGCGCCTTAGCGTTTTCGTCGTTCACCGATACGCAACCTCGAGGTTGCACGTCTGAACCTCATCGATTCCACGCGAGAATCGGGCCGCTGTCGCATGACACGTTGGTGAAGGTGCCGCCCTTGATCCCATCGCCAACTCGTGCCAAACGCAGGCCCCTCGCTCGCCTCCACCCGCAGTTCATCGCGGGTTGAAGCCAGTAAACTCTCGCGCACGCCCACACCCCACTCCTACGGAGGGTGAATGCTCTTCGACTGGGTCTACGGCCTCTTCTCCAACGACCTCGCAATCGACCTTGGTACCGCGACGACCCTCATCTACGTGAAGGGCCGCGGGATCGTGTCGTGCGAGCCCTCCGTGGTCGCGGTGCAGACCGATGCACGTGGCACCCGGCGCGTCGTCGGCGTGGGAAGTGCAGCGAAAGAAATGCTCGGGCGCACGCCCGGGAACATCCAAGCGATTCGACCTCTGCGCGACGGCGTCATCGCCGACTTCGAGATCACCGAGGCGATGCTCGCGTACTTCATCAAGAAGGCGACGAACAGCCGCAGCACCTTGGTGAAGCCGCGCATCATCATCTGCGTCCCCTTCGGCATCACCGAGGTCGAGAAGCGCGCCGTGAAAGAATCCGCGGAAGGCGCTGGCGCACGCGAGGTCTTCCTGATCGAAGAGCCGATGGCCGCCGCGATTGGCGCAGGCCTTCCGATCACCGAGCCCAGCGGCAACATGGTCGTCGATATCGGCGGCGGAACAACCGAGGTCGCCGTCATCTCGCTCTCTGGCATCGTCTACTCGCAGAGCGTGCGCGTCGGCGGCGACAAGATGGACGAGGCGATCGTCGCGTATTTGAAGCGCAAATATAACCTCCTCGTCGGCGAGCAGACGGCCGAGCGCGTGAAGTGCCAGATCGGCAATGCGTATCCGGGCGAGGAAGTCGAGACGATGGAAGTGAAGGGACGCGACCTCGTCGCTGGCGTTCCCAAGACCATCATCGTCAACTCCGACGAGATTCGCGATGCGCTCTCGGAGCCGATCAACACGATCGTGGAGGCCGTCATGGGCGCACTTGAGCGCACGCCTCCGGAACTGAGCGCCGACATCGTCGACAAGGGCATCGTGCTCACCGGCGGTGGCTCGCAGCTGAAGAACCTCGACGTCCTC
>JBILQT010000032.1:0-41969 GCA_044373065.1 Sandaracinaceae bacterium | reverse complement strand
CCAAATCGTGCGCGCGCCACCGACCCATCTTCTTGCGAGGCGTCCGTGCCGAAAGCTTGCTTCTGCCTGTCACACACGCGACACCACGCATGAACCGGTCCTTGGTGATCGGGCTCTTTTCCCGCGCGTCCGTGAGAGAAGAGCGCAACTTCTTTCCCCTAGAGGAGGATTCATGACGAGCTTGGTCGACGTGCTGACAGATACTTCAAAGAAGGCCGATGTCGTGAAGGATTGCCTCGACATCATTGACCGCGAGGTCGACGACAAGGGCGGCCTCTCCGGCATCGCGATCAAGGCTGGCTACCGCGCTGTGCAAGGCATCAAGCCCGGCTTCGTTGGCAACGTGGTGAATGACCTCTTGCCCGAGTTCGCCAGCGCGATCGACCCGATCTACCAAGAGGCCAAGACGTCAGGAAAGCCCGTCGGCGCGCACATCGAAGCGAACGCAAGCCGCGTCGCCGATGCGCTCTTGGCGATCACCGACAAGAAGGCCGAGCGCAGTAAGAGCGGCGTCGTGCGCGGCACCTACGACAGGCTTCGCGGCACCGCGAAGAAGAACGTCGAGCAAGCCGTTCCGCGTCTCTCACGCCTCGTTCAGAAGTTCGCGGGTTGAGCCGATGAGCTCGGCGATTCAGACGGCACAGCCCTCCGCACTCGCGCCCTCCGGCGAGCGCTGGACGTGGCTCTCCATGATGGAGAAGGCGACCACGGCGCAGCTTGAAATGGCGCTTCTCGGTGGCGTTCCTCCAAAGTTCGAGAGCCTCGTCGGATGGGAGTTTGGCGGCGGCAATTGCGTGCGCATCTACTCGCTCCTCGGCATCCGCAAATTCGTGAAGGGCTTCTACGAGGGCCCCGCGCGTGACCAAGGTCCGTCGCCATTTATTCAAGGTTACAATATTGCCGCAATAGGCAATGCCGATGCTGAGCCGCACGTCTGCAAGCCCTCGGATGAGAAGCCTGGCCGTTACGGTTTCTATCGCGTGCACGCGCCTGTCCTCGGCGCGCGTGATGCGCGATATTCGAACTCGCTCTTGCTCGACTACGGCCTCGGCGGAAACGGCCTCTTTGGCCCTCCGCTGCGCGACTACATCGTGCAGGTCTACCCGGATGATCCGGATCTGCTCTTGGGCAAGGCCTACGCTGCGATTGGGCCCATCCGCATCCCGCTCAACTTCTTCGTGCTGAAGCGTCGGCGCAAGGTTGAGTACGTTGGGTAGCCGGCTGCGGATCGCGAATGCCCAAGGCGTCCAGGTGGGCATGTTGCCGCCCACCTTCGATCGCGCTCTTCGCGACAAGCGGTTCCTCGGCACGCTGCCCAAAGACGAGCTGAGTGCATTCCTTCGCTGTGCCAACGAGAGCGAGTTGAAGGAGTGCCCACTGGTGCCTTCGGGCGTTGCGTTGGCCGCGCTCCAAGTGATCGAATCGCATCTGCGCGAGCGTTCATTGAGCGACCCGCAGCACGAGAATTTCGGGGACGTCGTTGTGCTTCAGACACGCACGGGAGAGAGCGTGTCTCGCGCGCTGCTCAAGACCGGTTTTGAGAAGGGGAGCGACGATTGGCGCAACTACGGCGCATATTCGAAAACGCGTTTGCCCAGTCTCGAGGCGCCTTGGGCCGAGTTCGATGAGGAGACCTCGCGCTGGGAGGCGCTTCGCATGCTGGGCCCTCTGGATGTCTCTGCGGGGGTGCTGCAGCGTCCGGGTCATGTGCAGCGATCGGCACCCGGCAAGGGCGTCTGGTACGAGGCGAAAGAGCAGCTGATCACGCTTCGCTTCGTCTCCCTTTGTGAGGGGCGGTGGCGCGCATTGCTCGCGTCGCTTGCCGAACAGTCGGACCCTTTGGTTCGATGGGCCGATTGGTAGAAACGAGTCGTATGCGTATCCTTTTGTCGTCAAGTGTTTGTGTCGCCTTGCTGCTTCCCGCGTGCTGCTTCAGCGGCGCCGATGTTCTGCAAGGGCTCGGGGATTCCGTGCAGTCCGCAACGTTCATGACGGGCTGCGAGACCGAGTGTCGCGCGGGCGGCTCGGGTGAGGCGTGTCCGGCGTACTGCGCATGCATGAACGCACGCATCAACGCGGACCATCAGAGCGAGCACATGGAGCAACTCGCCTTGCTCCCCCAAGACGAGATGATGCGCGACCCGTGGTTTCAGACGGCGCTCGCCTCCTGTGGGCAGACCATCCACGACGACGGATTTCGGCGTGGTTGCATGGAGAACTGCCCCGGTGATTGCACTGCGTATTGCGACTGCACGATGACGCAACTGCGCTCGGGCATGACGGTCGAGGAGGGCACGCTCTGGATGGTGCAGAACCTCGATCTTGGCATCACGCCCGCAGGTCAGGCGCGCCTCGATCAGGCCGTCGAAGCGTGTGCTTCGACCATGCCGCAGGGAGCGACTCCGTGAGGCGCCTCGCGGCCCTCAGCATCGCCGTGCTTCACCTTGGTTGCGGTGGCGCGCAGGCACCCGCAGCAGAACCCCACGGCGCTGCGAACACCACCTCGCCCCACGCACTCAGCACTCGCGCTCCCTCCACCACCACGACCCTTATCGAGACGAACCCAAGAGGACGCGGCTCAAACCAAGAGCGCGCGGTCTACGCACAAGGCTTCCTCCAAGGCTGCGAGTCTGCGTGCACGCAGGGCGCCGCGCTTTGCTCCGCGTATTGCAGCTGCATGAACGTGCGCGTGATGCGTGACGGACAAGGCCCACACCTCGATGAACTCGCACCCCAAGGCAACGAAGCCTTGATGCGCGACCCCTGGTTTCAGCAGGCATTTGCGGCGTGCGGCGCCGACATTCACGACGTGAGCTTCCTGCGAGGCTGCACCTCAAGCTGCCCCAACTGCGGCGCGTACTGCCAATGCGCAATCGATCACATGCGCTCGGGCATGACACGCGAGGAGGGCACCGCATGGTTCCTCGAGCACATCGACTCCACGATCACACCTGCAGGCCAAGCGGCACTCGATGCTGCGGTTCAGGCATGCATGCCGCTGCGTCCATCCAATTGATCTCATATAGAACACAGAACTGAATATGGGCAAAATCGCATTCGTCTTTCCTGGTCAAGGTTCGCAAAAAGTAGGCATGGGCAAGGAGGCCTTCGACGCGAGTGAGCACGCGCGCGCTGTCTTTGGCGCAGCCGACGCGGCCCTCGGTGAGAGCCTCTCGACGCTTTGTTTTGAAGGCCCTGAGGAAGGCTTGAGGCTGACGCGCAACACGCAGCCGGCGATCTTGACGAGCTCGATCGCGATCTTGCGCGCACTCGAGGAAGCCGTTCCGGGTGCAACGCCCGACATGGTCGCCGGTCACAGCTTGGGTGAGTACAGCGCGCATGTTTGCGCGGGCACGATGAGCTTTGAGGATGCCGTGCGGACGGTGCGTACACGTGGCGAGCTCATGCAGGCTGCGGTGCCCGTCGGCGTGGGTGCCATGTCGGCGATCTTGAAGCTCGACCTCGATGTGCTCGTGAAGATCGCCGCCGACGTCGAGTCGGAGACAGGCCTCTGTGTCGAGGCCGTGAACCTCAACGCGCCGGGGCAGATCGTGATCGCAGGCGATGCAAGCGCCGTGGAGCTTGCGGGCAATCGCATGAAGGAAGCGGGTGGTCGCGTGATGCCGCTTCCCGTGAGCGCGCCCTTTCATTGTCGTCTGATGAAGCCGGCGGAAGAGGGCCTGCGCCCCGTCCTTGAAGCGCTCACGTTCCGTGACGCGAGGGTGCCCGTCTTCATCAACGTGGAAGCCAAGCCCGTTCAGGCAGGCGCGTTCGCGCGTGAGGCGCTCGTGAGGCAAGTGAGCCGCAGCGTGCGCTGGGATGAGTCGGTGCGCGCGATGAAGGATGCTGGCGCGACCTTGTTCATCGAGGTCGGCACGGGCAGCGCGCTCACGGGCATGATCAAGCGGACCGTCGACGGCGTGAAGTGCATCAGCGTGCAGAAGCCGGATGACTTCGAGGCTGCACGCGCAGCGATCGCTGATGCACGCGCTTGAGCACGCATGAGGCACGTGAAGGCGTGCTGACGTTTGCACACACGCATCTTCGGGCCTCGATGCGCGAGGCGTTGGCGACCGCGTCCTCGGTGCAAGCGCGCGTGGCGCAAGGCGAGGCAAAGGCTTGGTTGCTCAGCGCCTTCATCGATGACGAGGCGCTTGTGCTCGGACGTTTCCAGCGCGCGGAGGACACACTTTTCGATGCGACGTTGCCGCACCTTGTGAGGCACACCGGAGGGCCCGCATGGCTTGCCTCGAAGGGCGCGCTCTACGTCGCGCTTGTGCTCTCCTCGCGTGACGCAATCACGCCCACACCACCGGGCAAGCTGATGAACCGCAACCTGCGGGGCTTGATCCACATGGGTCGCGCACTCGGGGCGCCCTTTGTCTACGGAGGACGCGAGCTACTGAGCGTGGGTGGGCACGCGATTGGCTTTGTTTCCCAGGTCACGACGCTCAGCGGCGCGGTGGTGATCGAAGGCTTGATCGGCGTGGAGACGTCGGTACTCCCTCGTGCAGATCAAGTCGACGATGCGTGGATTGGGGCGCGCTGGCCAATGCCTTGGTCGAGCCTGAAGGAGCGCGGCGTGACGACTTCGGAGGAGGCGATCCTCGATGCGCTCGTCGCCTCGCATCAGGCTTGGGCGGGCATGTCAGCTGCGCCTCGCGAAACATATGGAAATCATATGGATATATTTCCGACTGAAGACGAGGAGGGGCTCGTTTGGTCGCGCTGCATTGGCGCCCCGGCGGGCCTGGTCACCGTTGGCGTGGATCCGAAACGCATTCGTGTGCGCGGCGATGTGATGCAGGACGAGGCAGCCGATGCGCTGCTCTCCAAGGCCTGGGAAGAGACACGCGATGCAGCGGCTGCACTCAGCGCGGCCTATCCGCACGGACTCTTGGGCGTGCCGCTGGATGCGCTTGCGATGCTGATCGGAGAAGTTGCGCCCTAACGAACGCGAACGCGGAGCCCGTAGTTGAAGTAACGAGCGATCTCGTCGTTGCTGGCAAAGACGCGGATGAAGTGAAGGCCTGCACCTGGCGGCGTGAAGGCTGTGATGGCAGGGCAGGTGGTTGCGGAACCGGTGGTGTTGGCCAACACCACGCGGCCTGAGGGATCAATCAGCTCGAGTGCAATCCTCGCCGGACGATCGGCTGTGCACGGCATCTCCTCGGCGGTCTCAATGTTCACGTCGATCGTCTGCCCCGAGGCGATATCGACCGCATACCAGTCAACCTCGCACGAGGCGCCGACCTCTCCTGTGGCGAAGATCGAGCCATCGGCGCTGAGCAGAAGGTGGTTGGCGCTGAAGCTGTCGTCGTTGGCCTCGAACTCCGAAGGTGTGCCCGCGCGAATCTCATAACGGCAGTTCTCATCGCAGCCGTCCCCCGCGACCGTGCCACCGTCATCGCAGGTCTCGCTGTGCTCCTGCGTTCCGTTGCCGCAGATCGGATGGATCACCTGCAGCGTGCCACTCACGCCCTCAGCGCTCGCGCTGTCGACCGCAACGAGATAGGTGCCGGCGCTTGGCGCCTCGAAGGTGAGGTGCTCATCGGCTCCGCTTCGGCAGATGTCGATCGTGCGCGACTCCATGCACTGACGCACATCGCAGGAGGGGAGGATGTAGAGGGCAGGGTCCTCGGTGCCTCTGCGCCGCATGTGAAAATGCCAGCGCTCGTTCGCCTGCATCCGCACACGAAGAAACCCCTCAGGCCCCGTCGCGAGCCGATCGAGGCAGGAGCGGGTTCCCTCGATATCGTTCTGCAACGTATGCGTGTCGATGATGAATGCACGATTGCCCTCGGCGAAGGTCACGTCGGGGATCATCGAATCCACGGTGCAATCGTCCGCGAGGTCGAGGGGGACGGCGCCCGCCTGGTAGAGCGCAGGGTCAAAGGTGTTGGCGCATCCAGCCGCAACCAAGAGCGCGGAGCTGAGTGGGGCCAACCAGGTTCGAAGTGAAGTCATCAGACGTCTCAGTGCGTGAGGTAGGGGTTCTCTTCGAGCGCAGTCGCTGGCGCCATCGTGCCCTCGGGGGTGGTCTGCGCCGGCGAAGGGCGTGGATGCGAAGGACGCATCGTCGTGTCGTGAACCTCCGCTGGGGCAGGCTCGAACGCCGGCTCGGGGGGCAAATCGACGCCGCGAGGTGGCTCGGCAGGAAGGACTATTTGCTCACCTGGAGGCACTGTTGGCGCGGCAATAGGCTCTGCTGCCGCGGAAGGAAGGCTTGGTGGGGCTTCCGGAGCGACAACCGCCGTTGGAGATTCGACGGAGTTGGAAGCGTTTTGTTGGAGGAGGAAGTACGCCCCTGCGAGAAGCAACACGAGCGCAACCGCGAGCCCGACCATGCGTGGCGCGTTCGAGGCCCGCGGCTCGGCGGCGATGCTCGGAGGCGCCTCAGGAATGGGCGCGGGGACGGTCTGTGAGGGGACGGACGAGACCGGGCCGGAGGGAGGCGCGACTTGGTTCGCCGCGTAGCCGATCGGCGTCGGTGTGATGCGCGGACGAATGCCGGAGGCGCCCGCGCGTGTGGGCAACTCGCGCTGCGCGGGCTTCTTCGTTGTGAGCTTGGGGATGGTGTGCAGCTGGCCGCGTTGAAGCGGGACGGCCTCGCCCTCCGAGGCCATGAGATGCGCAGTCACCGCGCTCTGCTTGTCTTGCACTTCCTCGGCGAAGATGAGCCTCAGCTTCTCTTCCACCTCGGGTCCGCTCGCCATGAGGTCAGAGGCTTGTGCAGCCTTCTCCAGTGCGACCGCGAAGTCGCGTGCGCTGGCGAAGCGATCCTCGATCGAGCGCTCAAGCGCCTTCATCACAACATCGGCAAGCGCAGCAGGCACGAGTGGGTTGCGCACGTCGGGCCTATCGACGTTGCAGTCCATCACCTGCACAAGGACGGCGACATCCATCTCGGCCCAGAAGAGGCGCTCGTTGACGAGCGATTCCCAGAGCACAACGCCCATCGCGAAGACGTCTGTGCGCGCATCGCAGGAATCACCGCGCGCTTGCTCTGGGGCCATGTAGGAGGGCTTGCCCTTGAGCACACCAGGCCTTGAGGAAGCGACGCGTGATGCCGCGAGGGCGATGCCGAAATCGACAATGCGCCCCACGCCATCCACCCCAACGAGCACGTTCTGCGGCGACACATCGCGATGCACGATGTCGAGCCTCTCGCCCTTGGCATCGCGTGCGGTGTGCGCCGCGTGCAGGCCGTGAAGTGCGTCGGCGATGAGCCGCGTGGTCATGCGAATGCGCTCGCGCACATCGAGTGAGGGATGCGTCATCACCTGCCAGAGTGAGAACCCCTCCACGTAGTTCATCACCATGTAGTAGCCGACAGGACTTGCCGCGATGTCGACGATGCCGACCGCATTCGGGTGATGAATGTTCGCTGCGGTGCGTGCCTCATCGAGAAGCATCATCACGAACTGCTCGTCATCTGCGAGGTGCTCGTGCATCAGCTTGAGCGCCATCAAGCGCTCGAACCCACCCGCACCTGCGAGCCGCGCCAGATACACCGTGCCCATCCCGCCTCGTGCGATCTCGGCTATCACCTCATAGCGGTCGAGCATGCGCCGGGCGTGCGGCATGACATCGCCCATCGAGCCATCCGGGAGCGTGCTGCGGAACTGCTCATCGAGTTCGTATGCGGGCGTGCTGGACATGCGCATTCTCCGTGGATTCAGAAGGAAAGCGTGAGCGAGCCGTAGGCGCCCTCGTGGGAGACGGAGCCCGCAAAGCGAGGCCCGTGGTGTGCAGCGCGGGTGCTTGCTGCATCGCCGTCCCAGTCGGTGAGAAAGGCCAAGCCGAGGCTGACGGCAGCAAGGCCTATCGAGGTTCCGATGAGTGCGTTGGTGCGCATCTCGCGGCCGACGCCGTCGCGCCAGCCAGCCTCTGTGGGCACTTCGATGTAGGTGCGCTGCGCGCTGTACATGTCGACACCCAAGCCGATGGCAAAGCCGGTCGAGACGACGGTGAGCGCTGCGGCTGTGAGAAAGAATGCGGGCGAGAGACCGGAAGAGGATTCGTCCACCGCTGGCGGAGCCACCGGCATGGGCTCAGGTGTCGGCTCGGGCTCGGGCTCCTGCATCGCAACGACGGGCAGGGCGGGCTGCGTGAGCTCAAGCGTGGCCGGCACGCCGAGGCTCACCTCAAGGCGTTGCTCCACAACCTGCGTCTCCCACGAGCCCTGAACCAGATGCGTACCGACATCGACAAAGAGCTCACTGCGCTCCGCGCTTCCCGTCGCCAACGCGCGCCCATCAATGGCCAGGGTGCAGGCGGGCAAGCACGTCACCGTGAGCTGCCCAAGCGTCGGACGAAGCGCGGTGAGGGCCTCGTTGGCAAGTGCGACGGTGGCTGCATCCGATGCGTAGAGTCGCAGTGCATCGCTCGCCAGATTGGCTGCGCGTGCGGCATGCCCTGCCGCTTGGTGCATGCGAATCGCCGAGCGCATCGCTGCAGCACTTGGCGCACTGCGATGCGCCAGATCGTAGAGCTCGGCAGCCTGCGCGTGATCGCCTCGAAGCTGCGCACTCTGCGCCTCTTGAAAGGCACGCCCTGCAGCCTGCACATCCTCGGGTCGCGGTGTGCTCTGCGCCTGGGCCGCTGCAGCACCCAACAAGAGCGCGCAGCCAATGCCCAAGGCGGAGGCGAGGTGTGGGTGAGCGTCCCGAACGAGCATCCCGCGATTATGCCTCTATCGAGTGGCCTTCCGCACAGCATTCGCGGCCATCGGCGATTGCGGATCGTGTGTTCGGACCCACACACGCAGCGTGTCATCCCTCTTTGACGTTGCTGTGGTCGGTGCAGGCTTCGGCGGGCTTGCAACGGCGCTGACGCTCGCCTCCGGCGGCGCGCGCGTCGTGCTCTTTGAGTCGCTGAAGTATGCGGGGGGATGCGCGAGCACGTTCTCGCGCGGCGGTGCGCGCTACGAGTCGGGCGCAACGCTCTTCAGCGGCTTTGGCGAGGGGCAGCTCTTTCACCGCTGGATGAGCGAGCATCAGCTTGCCATTCGCTTTGATGTGCACGAGCCTTTGGTTGAGCTTCGCGCAGGCGAGACCTTGCTCCGCATTGGCTCAGACCGCGCTGCCCTGGTTCGCCAGCTCGCTGCGCAATCACCCGCGCACGAGGCGCAGTTGATCCGCTTCTTCGAGGAGCAAGCACGCGTGGCCTCGGCCCTTTGGGCGCTCTTTGATGACCCCTCCCTCTTGCCACCTTTCGGCGTCGAAGCGCTGCTGCGACACCTTGCGCGCACCGCCTCCTACCTGCCGCTGCGCAACGTGATTGGGAGGTCGCTCGGCAGTGTGGTGAAGCGCCACGGGCTCGAGGATTGCGCCCCGCTCTGGCACTACTTGGATGCGGTCTGCCAGATCACCGTGCAGGCGAGCGCACGCGAGGCCGAGGCTCCCTTCGCGATGGGCGCGATGGACTACTACTTTCGCGGCACAGGCCACATTCACGGCGGTGTGGGCGAGCTTGCGCAAGCGCTGGTGAAGGCCATCGAGGCCAAGGGTGGCGAGGTGCGCTTCGTCGACAAAATGACCCGGGTCAGTTTTTCGGAGCATGGCTTTCTCCTCACCTCGCGGCGCGGCATCACCGAGGCCAAGCAGGTGGTCTTGAACCTCACGCCGAGCGATGCGCTGCGCGTGCTCGATCGCGACCTTGTGGGTGAGCGCCTTGAGCCTCTCGCCGCGCGCGTGCACGAGGGTTGGGGCGCTGTGATGCTTTATCTGCAACTCCGTTCCGATGTGCCGATTCGCAAGGACGCGCACCATCTGGAGTTGGTCCTCGATGTCGCAAAGCCCTTCATCGAAGGCAATCACATCTTCGTTTCGATCTCCGGTGAGGACGAGCACAAGGCCCCGGAGGGGCGCCGCACGGTGACGATCAGCACGCATGTTGCGATGCGCGCGCTGCGCGGCTTGGACGACGATGCGCGTGCTCAGGCCATCGAGAAGATTCAGCAAACCATGCGCGAGACCCTGGCTTCGAAGGCGCCCGAAATCGCGAGTGCGATTGTGCACTGCATGACGGGAAGCCCGCGCACGTTCGAGCGCTTTGTGGGACGCCACGAGGGCCTCGTGGGCGGCATTCCGCGTCGACGAGGGCTTGCCCACTATGGCCAGCTTGGGCCCTTTGAGATCAGCCGCGGCGTGCACCTTGTGGGCGACTCCGTCTTTCCCGGACAGAGCACGTTGGCGACGGCGCTCGGGGGCGTGAAGACCGCAGAGCGCGTGCTCGCGCTGCTCGATCGCGCCTGACGAACCGCCGTGAGGGCGGCTGTGTGATGATGGGCGTCATGCGCCGTACCGCCCTCTTCTCCTCCTTCGTCTGTGTTGCGCTCTCTGCGCTTGGTTGCGACTGCGGGTCCTCTCCGCCCGCGGGATGCAGCAGCACCGCGGAGTGTCCTGCCGACTCGCAATGCATCGACCGCGCTTGCGTGCCGCGTGCCGATGGCGGCGGTGTCGATGCAGCACTTCCGCCTGACGCATTGGTTGTGCGCGATGACGTGGGCACCGATGCCTTCTGCGCAGTGACATGCGGCACCGCTTGCTGCGCGGCAGGCGAGCGCTGCTTTGATGGGACAACCTGCATTCGTGATCGCGGCGCATGCACGGGCGCCGATGAGTGCGGTGATGACAGCTACTGCGATGGCAGCGCATGCATCCCCTATGGCGTGCCTGCGACGCGCACGAACGACCCGAGCTGCACACGCACGATCGACATCGAGGCGATTGTTCCGGATGTGCAGTGCCGCTGGACGGCGCCTCCCGATGGCGATGCATTTCCCAATCATTTTCAGGCGATGAGCACGCCGGTCGTCGTCGACTTCAACCTCGACAATGACCCCGCGACCCTCACGCCCTCGATCGTCTTCACCACCTTCCCGACCGCTGGCGTCTATCGAAGCCCAGGCGTCATTCGCATCGTCGATGGCGGCACGTGCACGCAGCAGTTCACGCTCGGTGGCGTGGGCGAGATGGCCATGTCTCCCGCCTCTCCCGCCGTGGGCGACATCGATGGTGATGGTCGCGCAGAGGTCGTCGCAGTGGCCCACGAGGGCGGCATTCTCGCGTGGGGCTACGACGCAGCAACGCGCACCTTTGTGCGTCGCTTTCGTTCGGCCGTCTGTGGCGCGGGCGGTATGCGCACTGCGGACGCATTCGGAGGCGAAGACCAATGGGGCGGCCCCTCGATCTACGACCTCGATGACGATGGCATCGCCGAGATTCTCTACGCTGGCGCTGTCTACCGAAACGATGGCTGCCGCATCGACACGAGCGTTGGCTACCCCGGGTACCGCGCAGGCCTCATTGCGACGACCGCGGATGTCGACGAAGACGGACGGCCCGAGCTGATTCAGGGCGACGGTGTCTACGGTTGGAGTGGCACCGACTGGGTGCGCGAGAGCTACTTCACCGCGACAGGGCGCGTACACGGGCACGTCGCCGTCGCCGAGCTTGGAGACTTCCCCCTCGTGGCCTTCCCCGGGGAGAATCGCCCGGAAATCGTGGTCGTTTCGAACGGCCAGGTGCGTGTGCAGACCATCGAAGGCGCGATCGTGTTTGGCCCCATTGCGATCCCCGGAGGCGGCTCAGGCGGTGCACCCACCATCGCGGATTTTGATGGAGACGGACGCCGCGAGTTCGCGAGTGCAGGTGGCTCTCGCTACGTCGTGTTCGACATCGACTGCGCCGCCGGAGGTGATGCTGCGCGATGTGGTGGCATGACGCGCACGAACGGCATTTTGTGGGATCAGCCCTCGCAGGACTCGAGCTCGAATCGCACGGGCAGTTCCGTCTTCGACTTCGATGCCGATGGCGCGGCCGAGGCGGTCTATGCCGACGAGTGCTTCTTGCGCGTCTACTCAGGGGCCACAGGCACGGTGCTCTACTCCGCAGCCCGCTCCTCCGGCACGACCTATGAGAACCCGGTCATCGCCGATGTCGATGGTGACTTCCACTCCGAGATCGTCTCCACCGTGAATGACTACGCCGGCACGCTCGGTTGCCCCGCGACAGACCCACTCTTCCCAGCCGCGCGCTTCGCCATCAACCACGGCCTCGTCGTGTTGCGCGACGTGATGGATCGTTGGGCCGCATCGAGGCCCGTCTGGAACCAACACGCCTACTCCGTCACGCATGTGGGTGACCACGGTGAGACACCGCGCTCCTCTGCGGTGGTGCACAACTGGTCGAGCCCAGACCTCAACAATTTCAGGCAGAACGTGCAGGGCGATTTGGATGCGCTTGGCATCCCCGATCTGACCGCGAGTGAGATCTCCGGAAGGCTTCGCTTGCCCTGCGACGAGATGGACCGCGCAATGTTGCGCGCACGCGTCTGCAACCGAGGCGCATTGCCAATGGCCGCAGGCTTTGAGGTCTCCTTCCGCACGGGCTCACGCGATGGCGCAGAGCTCTGTCGCGCAAGCTCGCCAACCTTCCTTGGCGTGGGCGAGTGCGATGAGATCGGCTGCCTCGGTGTCCTGCCCCTCGACCGCGCGATCGATGTCTACGTGGTGACCGACCCAGACAGCTCCCTCGATGAATGCCACGAGGGGAACAACTGGGGACTTCAGCCCAACGTGGGCTGCGACACAGTGCTCTAGAATACTATCTAGATACTATTGAAATAGTATGCGCGCGGCCTAGCGCGCCGGGCACCAGTCGGTCGCGCGCGTGATGCCGTCAGCGCAGAAATCTTCGGGTGCCTGCGCGTAGTGCGCGTCGATGAAGCGGTTGATCGACGCGGTGTCGATGCAGGTCGCGAGGTACATATTCTCCCAGGCGAGAACAGCGATGGGCCAATCGAGCGCGGGCTCTGGGACAAGGATGATGCGGCGTGGCGCATCGCTCCGACAGGCTGGGTCCATGGGGCGCGCATCGATCAACGCTTCAAGCTGCGCACGTGTCGCTGTGCACTCGGCGGGCGTGCTGCAGCGGTAGGCCAGCACCGCGGCACCGTGCTCCATCGAGTGCACAAGGAAGCCCCAGGGCACAGGCGCCGTGTAGCGCTCGAAGTTCGCCCAGATGTCGTAGTGCGTTCCGCCGACCGGAGGCGCCATCGGGTTCGCTCCGCGAAGGACTGGCCCAAGCTCTGTGCACGGTGCGACGTGTGAGCGTGCCGCGGAGGGCTCGCGTGCTGTGTAGATCATGCACGAATCAAAGGGCGCAATCGGCGTGGCCGTGCCCATCGAGAACACTTCCCCTGTGCGCCCCTGTGTGGCGGGACAACCCAGGCTGAAGGAGGCTAGAAGTGCGGTCGTGAGAGTTCGAAGGGAGCGCATGCTCGTCAATCTGCACAGTCCGCGATGCCGGGGTCAACTGCGCGGCGGAGGACGACAAGCGAGACATCATCTTCAAGGCGACCATCCGGCAGTCGGACAGAATCCACGAGGTTGCGTACAAGGTCTTGCTCACCCTGAAGCGCATCCCAGATCTGACCTTCCGTGCGTCGGGCGCCAAGCCCATCGGACGTCAGACAGAGCACATGCGCTGCGCTGAATGCATGGGGCCGCACACTCCCCGACCCCACAAGGGGTTTGCGGGATTGTCCTTCGCTGAGTTCCACCCAGCCTGTCCGTGTTGCCGCCCAGGCGCGAGAATCTCCGACGCTCGCGCCGCGTAGCGATCCGTCTGTGAGATCGAAGTCGAGGGCCACGAGCGTGGTTTGCCCTTGGTCCATCAGCGCCGCATCGATCGCGGACACGCGCGCGACGTTGACGGTGTGCGCGAGTGATTCCCGAACGGCGAAGTTGGCGGCGCTTCGTCCTCCGGTCATTCCACCGGCGCCGTCCGCCAATGCGATGCGAACACCGCGTTCATCCACATCCACACCGAAGCGGTCTTCATCGCGCATCGCCGGTGCAGCGATCACATCGAGGTGCCAGGCATTGATGAAGCGTCGATGCCAACAAACGGGGTCGAAGTTCCACGTCGCAGACAAGGTCGTGTCGCATTCGGAGCAGTCGAACATGCCCTCTTTAATCACGCATCGCGCCCCACATGCATCGCAGCGTCGAATGGCGAACACAGGCTCGAATGCGCCGGGTGGTTCGATGCCGGCGATGCGAAGCGCGCGATCCAATGCCTCGTAGGAGTCCTCGCGCGGACAGAAGCCCGTCGAGAGATTCGTGGCGGCTTCAACGCGTCCAGCGGCACTGACAAGCTCTCCCGCCGTGAGCACGAGCGGCGCGCCGGCACAGGCGATGTGCTCGCTCTCGCGAGGTGCAACGCGCAGCCATCCGTCGAGTCCGACGACATAGGTCGAGATGCCTCCATGCGTGCGGGTCGCGACGTCGAGATCGGCTTGGCTCCGAATCACAGCACCTCGCGGTTGGCCCGTCCTTTGGGCAATTTCGAGCGGGCCGACGTAGCGATGAACACGATGCACTCGCGCGCATTACCACGCTTCTCACCGTCCAACGCAGGCCGCGGAGTACCCTCCGCCCGTGCTCTCCACCGCGCGCAACCTCTGCTTCCACTACGTGAACACCCCTGGCACGCGCCCCATGCGACTTGGGATGGACGAGGCGACGCTGCGCGCGGTGCTCGAGCGTGAGTGCGCGGAGCGCAAGCCCGTTTCGCTTCTGCGCTACCTCGAAGCGGCGCCCGGGAATGAAGCGTTCACCGTCTCCTTCGATGACGCGCACATCTCGGTCTTCGAGCGCGCAGCGCCGCTCCTTTGGGCGATGAACATTCCCGCGACGCTCTTTGTACCGACGGGTTGGGTCGGCATGGGCGAGCGATGGATGAGTGCAGACCAGCTCCGCGCACTGTGCGATCAGGGCTGGACGATTGGCGCGCATACCGTGACGCATCCGCGCATGCGCCAGCGCCTCTTTGGTGAGGATGAAGCGGCCTATCAAGCCCGTCTCTACGAGGAATGTGCGCGCTCGAAGGAGACGCTGGAGCGCATCCTGGGCAAGGAGATCGCGCTCTTTGCGTATCCCTACGGAGAGGAGCCCAAGGAGGCACAAGAGGCGGTGATGCGCGCCGGTTTTCGTGCAGCTTTCTCCGTCAAAGATCCCGCGCCCATCCATCAGCCCCTTGCATGGAATGGCGCACTTGCATCGATTCCGCGCATGGATGCGTTCGAGGCCACGGGCCTTGTCGTGACCTCGCAAGAGCAGCCGATCGGCATCTCCGTCGTGGTGCCCGTGCGCGATCGTCGCGCGATGGTGCGCGAGGTGCTCAAGCGCTGGAATGCGCAGTCGTATGAGGAAGAGAAGTTCGAGATCCTCGTCGTCGATGATGGCTCGAAGGAGCCGCTCGATGCGCTCGTCGCAGACCTTCCGCACGTGCGTGTCCTTCGCGCGAGCGAGCCGGGCGCGCCCTTTCGTGCAGGGCAAGCGCGCAACCTCGGCGTGGCCCATGCGCGCTTCCCCATCATTCAACTCGCAGACTCCGACATCGCCGTGGACAGCGACTTTCTCTGGGCGGTGGATTGGGTGCATCGCCGTGTGCCCGCGGCCGTTCTTCTCGGTGCCATCTCTGGCTACAACCTCGATGCGATAGGCCAGCTGCATCGCCTCGAGGAGATTGCGCATGTCGACGACCTCACACGGGTGCCGCTGATCTTCGACCGCCAACGCGAGCCCACGCTGCGCGCGGTGATCGACAATGCCGACTGGCTGGAGGCGCCGTGGAAGCTCTTCTATACGGGCAATGTCTCGATGCCGAAGTCGCTCTTCGATGCGGTGGGCGGCTTCTCAAATGCCTTCGAGGGATGGGGTTTGGAGGATCTGGATCTGGGCCTCTTGCTTCACGAGGCAGGCGCAACCTACGTGGCCTCGCGTTTTGCGGTGGGTCTTCATCTTGAAGATGAGGACGAGGCCAAGCCCCGAAATCCATTTCGCCGCATGCACCCGACCAAAGAGGATTTTGCGCCCTACCTCGCGAACCTCGAGACCTGGGCAACGCTTCGCGCGGGTAGCGCTGCCATCGCGCAGTTTCGCGAGCGAACATATAGCGATATTGGAGAAATAACCGGTCGCCCCTCGAGCGTCGGCGTCGAGATGGGCGGACTCGATGCAGAGCCACGCTCGCCCTTGCACGCGGCGCTGCATCGTCTTCTGCCCGGCGGTGCGACGCAGCCTGAGTTGCTTGAGCGTGTTGCGTATGCGGTGAAGGTCGGCGCGCGCAGGCTCTGGCTTCAAGGGGGCGATGTCGGGTCGCATGCGGAGCTTGATGTCTTGCTTGCGGCGGCGAAGGCGGCCGGTCTCAAGACGGCCATGCAGTCGGGGCCACTTGGCCTTGTGGATCGCGCGCGCTGTGAGGCACTGCGTCAGCGCGGCGTCGATCACGTGACGTTGTTGCTCGACCCAGCCCATGAGGCGCTTCTACCCACGCTGCGTGATGCCCTGCGCGCGGCCTACGTGGCGCTTCGAGACGCCAGCATCGACGTGGGCCTGCGCGTGGTCGCAGCCACACTCGAAGACGCACGCGTGGGCATCGCGAATGCCTTCCAAATCGTCGGTACCGAGCAAGCGCATCGCGTGCAGCTCTTGTTGCCCGAGGCGCTTCTGGTGGCGGGTCGAGCGGCCTTGCCGGACATTCAGTGCGACGAACTTGCACCCTAGCCGAAACGCAAAAAGCCTTCCCTAGGTGGGGTTTTGGAGGCCCTCGCGGTTGACCTTCATCGAGGCGATGGGAGAACCGCGACTGTGAAATTCGATGCCGACGCCATCGTGCCGTTTCCACGTGAGCAGGTCTTCTTCGCCTACCGCGACGACATGCCACGCGCGGTGCTCTACATGTCGGGCGTCAATTCGATCGAGGTCATGGAGACGGAGGACGTCTCTCCGGGTGTGCGCCGCTACCTGAAGATTTGGTCGGGCACAGGCGACATCCCCGCGGCGCTCAAGCCCTTCTTGCCCGATGGAACGCTGCGCTGGGATGACCGCGTGATGTGGGATCAGAACACCTGGTCCTCCTCGTGGACGATTCGCACGCACGTCTTCCCCGACGCCATCTCTGTGACGGGCACGACTGCGCTGGTGGAGATCTCGGGTGGCCGCACACGTGTCGAGTTGCGCGGTGATTTCGTCGTCGATGCACGCAAGCTCGGCAACCTGCCGCACATCATCGCGCAGCCGATCGCGCGCGCCGCGGAGGCCTACCTCACACGGCAGATCACCTCGAACCTGGCGACTACCTCGGATGCGATCGCGCGCTTTCTGCGCGAGTCCTCGGAGAACGCGCGCACGGTCGTCTGAGGGCTCACTCGTAGGGCAGGCGAAAGAGCCGCGCGCCCTCGCCCTCAGAGATCGTGTAGAGGTCGTAGCCCGTGCCGCCAAAGCAGATGGCCTCAGCGAAGGAGGTGTAGGGGAGTGTGTCGCGCGGTGTTGCGAACGCGCTGACGAAGCGGGGCTCGGTCGCGGTGATGTCGAAGACGCGAATCTCTCCGTAGTTGCGCACGACGACGCGTGTTCCGTCGGCGCTCATATCGGCTGCCGTGGCCGTGAGGATCGGGAAGTTCGTCACGTGCTCCAAGGTCGTCATCGAGCCCGCGGCGAAGGGTGCGTGCGCGACGAAGACATCGGCCGTTTCGTCCTTGGTCACGAAGTAGAGATCACCCGTCTCTGGGTCCGCGAACATCGCCTCGCAGTCGTAGGGACGCGCGGGATAGCGAACGTCGAAAGACTCGGCCGCAGTGCTCGTGAGCATGCTGCGTGGGTTGGGCTCCACGACGCGATAGATGCGCATCACGCCACCCCGACTTGAGCGTGCGCCCATGCTCTCTCTCGCGAGGTTGTCGCCGATGTCGCCGATGTAGACGACGTCACCGCGATCGGGGTCGCTTGCGAGTGCGATGTCCTCCCAGTCGGTGTTCGTTGCACCCTCAAGGCGCACCCTCTCAAGCACCGTCGCGGTCTCATCGATCGCGATCAACTCCGGTGCATGGTCCGAGTCGTTGTGCACCCAGAAGACGCCGGGATGCATGCGACTTGCGACGATGCCCGAGGTCTCTGGCACGCCGCGCAAGGTGCCGATGACCACGCCGCGTTGGTAGCCAGGGAGGGCAGGCGCATCGGGCGGAACATCGCCTCCTGTGTCGTCGATCACGGCGGCATCACGGCTTGTGTCGCCTGTGATGTTGGCGTCCTCCGGGGCCGGATTCGGACCGCCGCATGCGCTCAGGAGACAGGCAGCGAGCGTGGCTGAAAGCGTCTCTGCGAAGGTTGCGGCAGAGGCAGATCGTGGGCGCGTTCCGATAGCTAAGGTCACGCTTCATCTTATCGCTCAACCCCTCGAGCGAAGTCGGTAGAGTTCGCGCATGAGCAACATTCGTGATCGTGTCTCGGCGGAAGAATGGCAAGTGCGCGTGGACCTCGCGGCGGCGTACCGCTTGGTCGCTCACTTTGGTTGGACGGACCTCGTCTTCACCCACATCTCGGCGCGGGTTCCAGGGCCCGACCATCACTTCCTCATCAACCCCTACGGCATGCTCTTCGAGGAGATCACCGCATCGAGCTTGGTGAAGATTGACCTCGAGGCGAATATCGTTCTCGACACCGGATACCCTGTAAATCCGGCCGGTTTCACAATTCACTCGGCCATCCACGAGGCGCGAGAGGATGCGAAGTCGGTGCTTCATCTCCACACGCCCGATGGCACGGCCGTCTCGACGCTGAAGGAGGGCCTCTTGCCGCTCAATCAGACGGCACAGCTCATCATCGGTGACCTCGCCTACCACGACTATGAGGGTGTCGCGTTCGACCATGCGGAGAAGCCGCGCCTTCAAAAAGACCTCGGCACCAAGAACGCGCTCCTCTTGCGCAACCACGGCACGCTCACCCTCGGCGACTCGGTCGCGGCGGCCTTTGCACGCATGTATTTCCTTGAGCGCGCATGCACGATGCAGGTGCGCACGCTCTCGCAGTGCACGGAGGGTCGCAGCCTCTACGCCACCGAGGAGAGCGTCCTTGCGAAGAACGTGATGATTGGCTCGATGGGCGTCGCCTCGGCGAGCCAGTACCTCATCTGGCCCGCGCTCCTTCGCAAGCTTGAGCGGCTCGACCCCTCGTACAAGGAGTGAGTCACACGCCGCCTAGGCGGCTGTTGAGAGCGTATAGCGACATGGTTACAATCATGTCGCTATATGTTTTTGCACGCTGAGCATCGGGGCCTCGCGGAGGCCGATGGCGTCGAACGCGTCTATGCTTCGGAGGTGGCCACACGACGCTCCGTACGCTCCATCTCCGTTCCGATCACCTTCGGCGCGATCACGGTCCCGCTCGCAGCCGCGCTGACGGTTGGCTGGACGCTCTTCCTCATGGCCCGCATCAGCGAGAGCGGTGAGGTCGCGGCCAACGTTTGGCTGCTCGTGCTCGGCCTGCTGGCCTTCGTCGTCATCATGACGGTGCTCCTGCTCTTCACGATCTTTCTCGCGCGCGAGATCCTCGAAGTGCGTAGGCAAGACAGCTTCATCGACTCCGTCACGCACGAGCTCAAGAGCCCGCTCGCCTCGCTCAAGCTCTGCCTTCAGACAATGGAGCGCGAGGGCATCCCGGAGGAGAAGCGTGTCGCCCTTCGCACGATGATGCGCGAGGACATCGACCGCCTCGCCTCGTTCATCGATGAGGTGCTGCAGGCCAATCGCCTCGCGCATGGCGAAATAGGCATGGAGCTCACCGAGGTGCACCTGCGCGCGCTGGCGCTCACGTGCGTGGAGACGGTGCTCGCACGACATAAAGTCTCGCGTGAGGCCATCACCCTCGACGTGCCCGAGAACCTCGTCACCTACACCGACAGGCTCTCGATGGAGATTGTGCTGCGCAACCTCATCGACAACGCCGTGAAGTACTCCGGCGAGAAGGTTGATGTGCTTGTGCGTGCGCGCGACGACGGGGGAAAGGCCATCGTGATCGAGGTGCAAGATCACGGCATCGGTCTCGCCAAGCCAGAGCTTCGTCGCGTGTTCAATCGCTTCTATCGGGTGGCCAGTGAGGCCGTGAAAAAGAAGAGCGGCACAGGCCTTGGGCTCTTCGTCGTCTCGGCGCTCGTGCGCAACGTGGGCGGCACCGTGAAGGCGATCTCCGAAGGAGAGGGCAAGGGGACGACGTTCACCGTGCGGCTGCCGACGCGCTCCTCCGATCGCAACTCGCATCCCTGAATCGACTCGGTCGATGCCCTTGAAGACTTCGTCCGCTCGGGCTCAGGCGGCTCGTTCGGCGCTCGAAAGCGACTGCCATGCATCGGGATCCGAGAGCCCGACGCGCGCAAGCGAGGTGCCGATGAGGCCTCCGATGCCACAAGCAACGCTGACGTAGACAAGGAGCGCCACGGCTGCGCCGAAGCCACCCACGACGCCGATCACAAGGCTTGCAACGCTGAAGACAACGAACACCGCGAGATGATGAAGGTGGCTATGACGAACGATGCGCGCGATGCGCTCCTCCGCGTCGACACCACGCAGTAGATACGAAGCCGCCATGAGGAGTCGGACGCCAAGCACAAGGCCTGAGAGCGAGACCGCAGCGAAGGGCACGAGCGCAAAGGGACCTGCCATCAGCGAGAAGAGGAAACCTCCGGGGGCGAACCAGAAGAGTTGAAGGAGCGCCCAGACATAGAGGCCGAGCACGACGAGCAGCGCACTCGGGCTTGCGCGGTGTCCCTTGCGCACACCGATGCGGTCTTGAATCACGAGGCTGCCAAACGCGATGAGCGAGACGCTGACAAGGAAGAGTTCAAACATGATGACCTCTCAACGGTAAGGGTTGTGGCTATGCGCGACCGCCGAGCAGCTATGGCCGTCTTGGCAATCGGGTAGACCGAGGAGCGGCGCGAGTGAGCCGCGATGGTCGGAGATGAAGCGAAAGAGCAGCTCCGCGAGGGGTTGGAAGAGCTCAAAGGATGCGAGCTGTGCGAGCCAGTGCGTGCTCTTCATCGCCCAGAAGCAGACGAGAAAGGCGCTTGGCCCCCACCAGACCTCGCCCGTATCGCTGACCACGACGAGCTCTTCGCCTCGCTTTGAAATCGTATTGAAATATTGGTTGGCGAAGGCACCGCGGGCATCGATGAGCTTCAGTGCTTCGTGCTGTGCATGAGAGTGAAGCCACTCGGCCGAGGCCACGCAGACGGTGCATTGCGCATCGAAGAGGACGTAGAGCATGGTGCCCGCCTCTCAGTGCGCGTGAACGACCTCGGGCTGCGCGACACCGACCTGCGAGACGAGCGAGCTCATCGAGAGTGGCAGGCGTGCCTGGGGCTGAAAGGGCGGGAGCTCTTGGCTACGTGCTGCGTTCTTGCGGATGCGGTTGAACACAAAGAGGTTTGCAAAGTGCATGGCGGCGAGCACGAGCAAGAGCGAGCCGAGCTTCTCTGCGAGCACTTCCATCGCGCGACGCGGGGAATCTGCGTGGCCTCCGACGAGGTGAAGACACGCGTAGCCGAAGTTGACCAAGTAGAAGCCGACCACGAGCAAGCGGTTCACGGCGTCTCCCAGCTCTGCGTCATCCTTGAACACGTTCTTGAGGAAGATGCTCCCGTTCTTCCCGAGCGTGCGGGCGAGCCAGATCGTCAGGAGGGATGAGATCGCTGCATAGACTCCATAGACGACGGGAAGGTAGTCATTGGCCACTGCAGCATGCGCAAGTTCGATCGGTGCATTCGGGTTCATCACGGGCTCCTTGTTCGCGCGTGTTATTGAACGTGTTCAGTTGTGTGCGTGAAAAGTAGCCTCACTTCTCCCCGCGTCAAGGGTTCATGTTGAACATGTTCAGTTCGGGGTGTGCCGGGGTTTTTCTGCGTGCGTAGACCCCTCGTGTACGCTGCGGCTCTGGAGGCTCGATGCGCCCTGTGATGTTCCTGAGTTCGTGCTTGTTGTTGGCCCTTGGCTGCGGCGGAGACCCGGCGCCGATCGATGCGGGGAGCGATGCGTTCGCCGCGGTCGACGCGGTGACCACGGGCGATGCGCCCCTCGCCACCGATGCATTTGTCGCGACCGATTCACCAGCGTCTGTCGATGCGCGTTCTGCGGTCGATGCCTACTCCGCGGTCGATGCGCCCGGTGGCGCATTCACGCTGACGAGCCCGGCCTACGCCGAGGGCGGCGTGATTCCGCTCACCCACGTGTGCACGGCCCAAGGAGGCATGAACGCCTCGCCTCCGCTTGCGTGGTCGGGCGCGCCAGCGGGCACGTTGAGCTTCGCCATCTTCTTCACCGATGCGACGACCGCCTTCCGTCACTCGGCGATCTACGACATCCCAAGCACGCTGAGCGCGCTCCCAGCCGACGTGGACCGTTCAGCCATGCCAGCGGATGTCCCCGGCGCGCGCCAGCCTCGTGGATATCCGGGCACGCCTGGGTACGCCGGCCCCTGCCCCGGCTCGATGCACCGCTACCGCTTCACCCTCTACGCGCTCGATGTTGCGAACTTGCCGGGCCTGACGGCCTCATCGTCCCTCGCAGCCGTCGAGAGCGCGATGATGGCGCACTCGCTTGGCACAGCGACGCTGACGGGCACGCATACACCTCCCTGATTCGCGGTGTTCTCAAAAGACGGTCCTCTCAAAGACAAAGGCGCAGCTTTCGAGCTGCGCCTTTTGTCGTTGTGGAGAGCCCAACAAGCTCTCGTCGAGCTTCACCAAGCCCTCGTCGAGCTTCACCAAGCCCTATTTGGCCTTCGCCTGTGCTTCGCGGAGCTTGTCCTTCTTGCTCTTTCGCTTGCCCTTGATGCCGCCGTGCTCTGAGCCTTCCGGATAGAGAATCGGCTCTTGGACGGGATCAAAGCCTGCGATCCATTCACGCACGACGGTGAGCTCGCAGCGCTTCTCGATGAGCTTGAAGTGGGTATACGACTCAGCGGTGATGAAGCTGATGGCCATGCCCGGCTCGCCTGCGCGGCCCGTGCGTCCAATGCGATGCGTGTACTCGTTGGGCGAGCGAGGAAGGTCGTAGTTCACCACCGCAGGAAGCCCGGTGATGTCGAGCCCGCGGGCTGCGAGATCGGTCGCGACAAGGACGCGAACGCGCCCATTGCGGAAGTCACGCAGGGCCTCGGTACGTGCGCCCTGACTGAGCTTGCCGTGAAGCGGCGCTGCCGCGATCCCAAGGCCACGAAGCTTCTGCGAGACGTGCTCGGTGGCATAGGTCGTCGCGACAAAGACGAGCGTGCGATCGAAGGCGTGCGTCTCGAGCAGATGACGAAGGAGCTGCGTACGCCTTGGCTGATCGACTTCGATTGCGCGCTGCACGATCGGCGGCTTCTCACTGACCGTGTCGGTGACATCGAGGCGGAAGGGATCCGTGAGCACGAACGCCGCGAGCTTCTCGATCGGCGGAGCGAAGGTGGCGGAGAAGAGCAGCGTCTGCCGACCCTTGGGCAAGAGCTGAAGGATGCGCTGAAGCTCCTCCGAGAACCCTTGATCGAGAAGGCGATCCGCCTCGTCGAGGACGAGCGTCTTGACGTGCGCGAGCGAGAGCGCGTTCTTCTCGATGAGATCGAGGAGGCGACCCGGCGTGGCGATGACGATGTCGGCACCCCCACGGAGCTCCATCATCTGCGGATTGATCGAGACACCGCCGAGAATCAGGACCGTTTTCGGCAATATACCGAGATGTTTTCCATACGATTGCAATGAGTCTGCAATCTGGGCTGCGAGCTCTCGGGTGGGTGACAGGATGAGCGCCTGGACGCGCCTTGGACGAGGCGTGTGATCGGCATCGTCAAAGAGCTTGAGCAGCGGCAGAGCGAAGGCAGCCGTCTTGCCCGAGCCAGTGCTGGCCGTGGCCCAGACATCCTTCCCTGCGAGCACCTCGGGAATCACGCCCGCTTGGATGGCCGTGGGTGTTTCGTAGCCGCGCTCCACAAGGGCGCGAAGGATGGGTTCTGAGAGACCGAGGAGATGAAATGACACGAGGCGCGCAGTCTACTCTCTCGCCCTGGCGGTCGCCCGATTCAGGTGGAAGCGTTTCGACCATATTGCAACGCGGTCCCAATCCATCCCCAAACCGATCACCGTGAGCAGATAAGCCGGTCCAAGCACGAGGCCAATCAGGGCGTGCACCATGCCCTGCCTTCGCATGAGCGCGATCACGGCTGCGGCACCCAAGAGCCGGAAGAGTGCGGCGAGCCACCAGGTCGACTGCGAGACGGGCAGAAAACTCGCTCTGAGGAAGAGGCTACTGAAGTGGTTGTCGTCCGGCCAGGTCACCGTCTGAGTTGTTGGCCATGCGACCGTGGTGGTGCCCGTCTCGCGAAAGGTGGTGAGCACCTGGTGATCGAGGACCGCCACCGTGTCGTCCTCGAGCAAGTAGACGCGTGCGTCTAGGGACGCTGGAGGAAAGTGACGCTCCACGGGCCCAGTGATGACCAGCTCGTCCTCCGTGAACACCGCGAGGTCTTGTTCCAGACCTTCGTTGTCGCGGATCCACGCGGCGCTCTGGACAGCGGGTGCTTGCCATCGAAGGTGGTCGCCGCTCGCGTCCAGGAGATGCACGCTTTCGGTCGTCACGACCAGCAGACCCGAGCCAGATACAACCGGCTCGAGGCCGATGATCTGCGGCCCCGGTGCGCAGTGCAGTGTCCCGTGCTGGATGCCGCGCGCGCCCCAGCATGAGGTGTCCGCATCGAGCTCTCCGCGTCCTTGGTAGAACGAGAGCGAGCGACCATCCTGCGCGACGAACGCATTCCGCCCGTTGAACTGAAAGCGGTGCCCGAAACGAGGCGTGCCTGCGCGGGCGAAGAGCCGAGCCCGTTCGCTTGGCCCGTCGCTTCGGCGACGTGGCAACCACACCGCGCGGCCATCCCGGCGCACCGCCGTGCCGCCCGAATCGTCGAAGTGGGCGACCACCACCTCACCATCACGCAGCAAAATGGCGTTCTCGAACACGTCAGGCTCGGGCAGAACCAGGGGAACCAATCCGACTATCAGCAGCATCATCGCCCCCACCGGAGTGGACCAAAGCGCTCCCAAGATGCGCGTTCCGGGCGCGACTCCATGCCCCACATCGCGCGCGGTCTGAAGCAGGGTGAGCAACCCCAACAAAACGACCGTGGCAAGTGCGAGCCCCTGGCACTCCGGGAGCCACTCTCTGGGGCAAAAGTCTAGCCCGGGGACGGGGTAATCGAAAAGAATTTCATCCAACCCGAAGAAGACGACCCACGCGGTACCGATACCCCACGTTGCCCGCGCAGCAGAGCGATGAGGGGACAACACCGCGATGGCAGCTCCGAACATGACCGCATGCGTCGATGCCAGATGTGTGGAGAGCGATTCCCACGCGTAGGGCGCGAAGGGTCGAATCGGCCCTCCAGGCGCAGGCGAGGTTGCGACCCAAGCGTAGTCAGATGCCACCCCCACGAGCGCCAGCGCGAGCAAGCACGACGAGGCGACAAGCAGCTTCGCCTGCACCAGACGGCCGCGCGAGAAGGGCTGCAAGAGCCAGGTGCCGCGCACCTGTTCGAGAAAGAAGCGGTGATAGCCAACCCACGCCGCAAACACGATCCCAAACACAGGCGGGTCGGAACTCAGCAACTGTCCATAGCCACGCGACGAGGCGCGAACGAACATCGAGAGAAACTGCGCTGCCAACGCCAGCAGCAAGGGGGTGCGCAAAAGGCGCCATTCGCGTTGAACCAGAGCCTTCATGTGCGCTCCTTTCGTGTCTCATGTGCGAGCCATGCGAGAACCACGGCCTCGAACGAGATGGCCTCATCGAGCGATGCCTTGGGGTCGAGTGCGACGAGCAATGCGCGCACATCGGTGCGCTTGATCACGACGTCGATGCAGTCGCGCTTCACGGCCACGGCGAGCACGTCGGGCAATGCATCGAGTGCCGTGATCGATGTCTCGAGGGACACGCGCACGAGGCGCACACGATCGAGCAAGTCCGTCAGATTACCGAGGGCGTGGCCATGACCACGGCCCAGGAAGACGACGTCATCGGTCACGCGCTCAATGTCTCCGAGCTCATGTGCGGCCATCACCGTTGTGCCCTCACCCTCGGCTGTGCGCGCAAGAATCGCCTCGACGATGCGACGACGTGCGAACGGATCGAGCCCGAGCAGCGGGTCATCGAGCAAGAGCAGCTCGGGCTTTTGCGCGATGGCCAAGCCCACCACGAGCCCCGCACGCTGACCGCGCGAGAGCTCACGAACGCGTGCTTCTTTTCGCAGAGCAAAGCTCGCTGCGAGCTCCTGAAAGAACCCGCGATCGAAGCGCGGGTAGATCGATGCGCGATACGCGGCGAGCTCTTCGACGCGAAGGCTCGGCTCTTCGGCGTGTGTCTCTGGCACGAAGGCCAGCTTCGAAAGCGCTTCTGGCGTAAGGCTTTTCGCATCGCAGCCCAGAACGCGGATCTCGCCCTTGTCGCGCGGGTGAAGGCCCACCATCGCGCGAAAGAGTGTCGACTTCCCTGCGCCATTGGGGCCTACGACGGTGAGTGTGCGCCCCTCGACGGCCTCGAACGAGAGCCCCTCGATCGCGACATGACCGCCATACGAAGCCCTGAGACCCTTCACCGAAACCATTACGTCAGTCGTCATCGCGTGCCTCGTGTTCGCGCGGGAGAAGGTCGTGCTTGTCGCAGTGCCGATCGATTGCATCGACCAGGGCCGCACGCGTGACGCCCAGATGCACAGCCTCGGTCACGACACGTTCGACCGCGAGTTGAAGTTTCTTTCGCCGCTCAAGACCGGGAAGGGAAGGGGGCTCTGCCGCGACGAAGAGACCACGCCCCGCTTCGGACACCACATCGCCGTGACGCGTGAGCTCGGCGTAGGCCTTGGCCACCGTATTGGCATTCACCACCAGTGAAGCAGCCACGGCGCGAACGCTCGGAAGTGCATCGTGCGCACTCAACTCCCCGCTCGCGATGGCCGCCCGCACTTGGTCGACGATCTGTCTCCAAATGGGCGTTGGGTTGCCAGGTGTGATGTGAAAGCGGAGGTTCATAGCTGCGTAGATAGTGTGTACTACGTGTACTGTGTGTACTATAGCGAGTAGTACAGTTGGACGCAAGCGCCTTTCCTCGGCTTCGAGCGCTCTGTCGAGGAAGTGTCGAGCATGGCAAATGCGGTCATGCCGGACGCGACGCGATCGTTCATGCTGCGCGAATGCCGTCTGTGCTGGTCATTGAAGACGACCCCTCCATGGGCGCCGCAATGGTTCGTGGCCTGCGAAAAGCGGGTTTTGAGGTCGAGCTTGCGACCGACGGACAGCAGGGTTTGGAGCGCGCGCTCGACCCAAGCTTTGCGCTGGTTGTGCTCGACTTGATGTTGCCCGAGCGGGATGGCCTTGAGGTGCTGCGGCACGTGCACGCGCGTGTCTCGACGCCTGTGATCGTCGTGACTGCACGCACGGATTTGCCTGACCGTCTCAGGGCGTTTGAGCTGGGTGCGGTCGACTTTCTCCCCAAGCCCTTCTTCGTCGAAGAGCTGCTTGCGCGCATTCATGTACGGCTTGGGACACGTGCCACACAAGGCAAGGTGGTTCGCTTTGGCGCAGCCGAGCTGGACCTTGACGCACGTGCGTTGCGCGTGGATGCGATGCCTGTGCATGCCACGCCATCGGAGGTGGCCCTGCTGGCCTATCTCGTCTCGCGGCCGGGGCGCGCGATTGGCCGCGCGGAGCTGGTGCAGACGCTCTCGGAGTTGGAGGAGAGCTCTCCGCGCAACGTCGACACGCACATTGCTCATTTGCGAAAGAAGCTTGGCAGCGCGAGCGCCGCGATCGTGACGGTCTGGGCGCATGGCTACCGCTTTGATCCCGATCGGAGTCGCTGATGCTCTCGCGCCGTATTGCCCTGCGCATTGCGCTGATCGCGGCGTTGACCAGTGCGGCCGCAGCGTTGCTTCTGCTCTTTGCCTCGTGGAGTCTCGCGCGCGAGCTTGCGACCGAGCGCATTGCTGCCCTTGCGATCGCGGTGGGGACGCCACGCGTCGTGGAGCATTGCAGCGCCGGTGCATTCACAGGTCCTGGAGAGATTCACTACCGTCTCTTTGCGCCGGATGGGACTGCGCGCGTGGCGGGTGAGGCGCCACTTGAGGCAGAGCTCCTTGCGCGTCTGTTGGAGTCGGATGCGCCGACCGAGTTCGACATGAGGCGACGCGAGAGCCGCGTGTTGTTTCGTGTGCCGAATGCACCCGAAGCGTGCTCCCTGGTCAGCGCCAGTTGGCATCCGCGGGCCTCGACGCGCGGGCTCTTTCTCGTCCTTGTGAGTGCGCTGCTCTCGGCGCTTGTCGGGCTCGGGGCCTGGCTTGTTCATGCGCTCGTTGCGCGACCTCTGATCCATAGGTTGCAGCGTCTGCGTGATGCGGCCCGTGCAGTGGGTACGAGTGCCTATCTCCCTGCGCCGACTTGGCCGGATGAGGCCGGTGAGATTGGCCAGGCGTTGGATGCGGCGGACGCGCGTGCGAAGGCGCGTGCGAATGAGGAGGCCGCCAAGACTGCGGCCCTTGCGAACTTTCTGGCCGATGTTTCACACGATGTCAGGACGCCCCTGGCCTCGCTTGCGCTCTCGCTCGATGAGATCGCGGAGGAGGCGCCACCCGAGGCGTTGCCAGCGTTGACGCGTGCGTTGAACGAGGTGGTCTACCTTCGCTCGCTCACGGCCAACCTGAGCCTTGCGAATCGGCTGCGCGACGGGTGGCTGCCATCGGCGACGGGTTCACGCATCGATCTTGCGGAGGTGGCCATGCGCGTTGTGCTGCGCTGTGAGCCCTTTGCACTTCGTCGCGGCATCGACTTCGAGCACACATTGGAGCGTCCCGCATGGGTGCGCGGTGATGAGCTTGCGAGTGAGCAGGCCCTCACCAATCTCGTCGAGAATGCGATCGCACACGGAGAGGAAGGGACGCGCGTTGCGCTGAGGGTCCAGCATCACGAAGGGCGCATTCGTGTCGTCGTGGAAGACAACGGCCCCGGTGTCGCGGAGAGCGAGCTTTCCCTTCTCACGGAAAGGAATTACCGCACGGAGCAGGCGCGTACACGCAACGCCCAGGGGACGGGTCTGGGGCTCGCGATCACGCGTGAAGTTTGCGAGCGCGCCGGCTGGGCGATCACGTTCTCGCCCGCACAGCCGCGAGGCCTTCGTGTGGTGGTCGAGGCCGACACGGAACGCTGAAGCACGACACTTCCTCCACACATTGTTGGCATCCTGATCGGATGCAGAAGGTTCGTCTCTTTCTCTCGGTTTCGTTTTTCGTCGTGGCCTGCGGTGGCGCGAATGCTGCGCCGGATGCCGCCGCAACGGATGCCCTTGCTCTCGCCCACGATGCGCCAAGCACGGGCGGATCAAGCCCTGGGTGCACCTCAACCGCGCGCCCCTATCCGGCCAACGCCACAACCGAGGGCAGCATTCTGCACGACGGAGTGATGCGCACGTTTCGCGTCCATACCCCGCCCTCTTATGACGGTGCTTCGTCACTCCCGATCGTGCTCATGCTCCACGGCGGTGGAGGTTCGGCGCGTCAGTTTGAGACGGCCTCTTCGGGGATGAATGTTGTCGCGGATCGCGAGGGTTTCATCGCCGTCTATCCCGATGGCACAGGCCGCATTCAAACGTGGAATGCGGGCGGATGTTGCGGTGGTGCGGTCACCAACGATGTCGATGATGTGGGCTTCATCGCGGCATTGCTCGACCATCTCGAGGGTGCGCTCTGCGTGGACCGCGACCGCGTATACGCCGCGGGCATGTCGAACGGCGGGCTCATGTCGCATCGCCTCGCGTGTGAACTCTCCGAGCGCTTCGCAGCCGTCGCACCCGTTGCGGGCACCGAGATGTCGCCGACCTGCACGCCCACAAGGCAAGTGCCGCTGATGCACATTCACGGCACGGCCGACGGGCATGTTCCGTTTGCTGGCGGGCTCGGATGCGGTCCCGCGGGCGTCGCGTTCGCCTCTGTGCCTGCGACGATGGAGCGAAGGCGCACGATCAACGGATGTGAAGCGACGACCACGCGCGTGCTGACCGAGGGCGACGGAACGTGTGAGGGCTATGTTGGCTGTGAGGCCGATGCAGTGGTCTGCAGCGTGGAAGGAGGCGGTCACAACTGGCCGGGCGGCGCTCCTCCGGCGGGCTTGATCGACTGCCCTGGCAATGGCGGTCAGAGCACGACATTCGTCGCGAGCGAGGTGATGTGGCGCTTCTTCGCCGCGCATCCACGGCCCTGAAGCACGCGTCGGCTTAAGTCGCTTCCGTCCGCGCTAGCGCGAGGATCGCTTCGACCGTGTTGACGTTTCGTCCCGTGCAAGGTGAGCCGAACACCTTGTCGAGATAGGCGTTGGTGTACTTCGTCTTTGCGATGCCATCGGGGCAATGCAGATAGACCTCGCGCGCCTCTGCTTGGACGTGAATCGCATCCGGGGGCGAGCGCTGAAGATCGATGCGGGCGACGGCTTCCTTGGAGACGATCTCTTCAAGGAACATGACAAGAACGAGCTTGCTCTCGCCTTGCTTGAAGGGGTTGTTCGCGAGTGCTTCACGCAGCGCACTGGCATTGCGCAGGGTCACGGGGACATCGATCGCATGCGCTTCACGCAGCGCCTTGGATACGCGCTGCATCACGTGCTCGGGGTCGTCGCTCTCGAAGAGAATGTTGCCGCTCTGGATGTAAGCCCGAGGATTCTTCGCGCCGTTCTTCACGAAGAGCGCGGTGAGCGAAGCCATCTTGATGACGTTCTTTCCGCCAACGTTGAGGCTGCGAAAGAGTGCGACCTGCGTTGTCATGAAGCCTCAGGGGACATGCAAAAAAAGAAGCCGCCACAAAGAGTGACGGCTTCGCTTTCGGAGATGAGGATCCTTCAGCGCATTCGCCCGCCAGCAATCCACTGATCGAGGAGGTTTGCGAGGTTGGTGCGAGCTGGCTCGGAAAGACCGCCGGGTGGCATTGAGCCCGCGCGAACGCGTGCCGCTGCGGTGGCGCTGATGCGTATTGCGTCGTTGAAAGCCGCCATCTGATCGGCCGCTGCAATGTTGTGCCCGCCAGCACCCCCGCCGGCGTGACAAGGCGCGCAGCTCGTGCGGAGCGAGGCATGGACCGTCCCGAACGTGACGGCAGCGCCCGGCGCATCGGGGCTGGGCGCATCGGCCGCAACCACGGGTGCGTCGGCCGCAATCACGGGTGCATCGGCCGCAATCACGGGTGCATCCGAACCGCCGCCTGGCGCATCGGTCGCGACCACAAACGCATCGGTGCGCGGTCCCGCATCCGTTCCAGATTCAGTCGTCGGACAGCCCATCAGCGACGCCACACACAACGCAAAGCCCACAGTCATACGCAAGTTCATGCTCGTCCTCCAAAGTGGGAGGCGAAGGCCTCCGTCGCGTCGAGGCTACCAGTCTGTGCGTTCACTCAGAAAAAAAGCGTGCTGCGGCTACGAGCGCTCGACGCTGTAGACGCCATCGAGCCCCTGAATCTTGCGCATCAGGTTTTGCAGCTTGGCGGCTTCATCGACCAAGAAGTGGAAGTGGTTCACGGCCGTTCCGTCTTGCCCGACACGGCAATTCGCCTCTTGGATGTTCACGCCAGACTCGGTGAACACGGCACTCACATTCGAGAGAATGCCGGGCTTGTCCGTCGTGATGATCTTGAGCGCGACAGGACGCGCTGCCCGCACACGCTCGCTCCACGTCACGTCGATGCGACGCTCTGGGTCGAGCTCCATCGCACGCGCACAACCGCGCCTGTGCACCGTGACGCCGCGACCGCGTGTGATCCATCCTGTGATCGGATCGCCCGGAAGCGGTGAGCAGCACTGCGCGTAGCGCACGACGACCTCATCGACGTCATCGATCGCGATGCCGACACTCGCGCTCTTGCCGGTGACCTTCTGCACCGTCTTCTCGAAGAGGCTCGGACGCAGCTGTGTGGGCGCGCCCTCCTCGGCCATCGCTGCGTCGTAGACCTCATGCGGCTCGACCTTGCCGAAGCCGACGGATGCGAAGAGCTCTTCTGCGTTGGTGTAACGCATCTTCTTCGCGATCTTCTCCGACTCGCCGCTCTTCACGAAACGCGAGAACGACATGTCCTTCTTGTGGAAGGCGCGCTCGACGAGATCACGGCCGAGCTTGAGTGACTTCTTCCGCTCCTCTGTGCGGATGTACGCGCGGATCTTCGAGCGCGCGCGGCCCGTCCCCACAAAGTCGAGCCAGTCCTTGCTCGGATGCTGGTTGGGCGTGGTGAGGATCTCGACCGTGTCGCCGTTGCGCAGCTGATAGCGAAGCGGTTGGATGGCGCCGTTCACACGCGCGCCGGTGCAGCGCTCACCCACCTCGGAGTGAATTGTGTAGGCGAAATCGATCGGTGTGGCGCCACGCGGAAAGACCTTGAGCGCGCCCTTGGGCGTGAAGACGTAAACCTCATCGGCGAAGAGATCGCCCTTCACGCTGTCGAGGAATTCCGCTGGGTCCGAGACCTCCTGCTGAAACTCCATCAGCTGACGCAGCCAAGCAAAGCGCTTCGCGTCCTTCGCATCGAGCCCGCCGCCGCCCTTCTCCTTGTACGTCCAGTGCGCCGCGATGCCGTCCTCGGCCGTGCGGTGCATGTCATGCGTGCGGATCTGAACTTCGATGCGGCGCTGACCTGGGCCAATGACCGTCGTGTGAAGCGACTGGTACATGTTGGACTTCGGTAGCGCGATGTAGTCCTTGAAGCGGCCTGGGATGGGCGTCCACTGCGAGTGGATGACGCCGAGTGCGGCGTAGCAATCCGCGACGTCTTCGACCAGTACACGGAAGGCAAGCACGTCATGCACTTGCTCAAAGTCCGTGTTGTTCTGCCGCATCTTTCGATAGATCGAATAGAGGTGCTTCATGCGGCCCGAGACGTCGGCCGGGAAGTTCCTCTCGATGAGCATCATCTGAAGACGTTTGACGACGTCGCCGATGTACTTCTCGTGGTCCTTCTGGACCTTCTTCGTCTTCTGCGTGAGGTCGGCAAAAATCTCTGGGTAGAGATATTTGAACGAGAGATCTTCGAGCTCGCTCTTGAGCCAGTTGATGCCGAGGCGGCCTGCGAGTGGAGCGAAAATCTCCATCGTTTCTTGGGCGATTCGCATCTGCGAATCCGGCTTCATGTGCGTGAGCGTCCGCATGTTGTCCAAGCGGTCGGCGAGCTTCACGACGAGCACGCGGATGTCGCGCGCCATGGCCACGAGCATCTTGCGGAAGCTCTCGGCCTGCTGGTCTTCCTTGTTCGTGAAGTGGATGCGACCGAGCTTGGTCACGCCATCGACGAGGAAGCCGATCTCGGGGCCGAAGCGCTGCGCCATCTCCGCGTCTGTGACGTTGCAGTCTTCGACCACGTCATGAAGGAGCGCAGCGCAGATGCTCGATGCATCGAGACGCATCTCGGCGATCGTCGCGGCAACAGCGATGGGATGCGTGATGTACGGTTCACCAGACTTACGCATCTGGCCGTCATGTTTCTCATAGGCGAACGCGTACGCGCGCTTGATGAGATCAAAGTCGGCCTGCGGCTGGTAGCCGCGCACCGTCTCGACGATGTCTGAGAGGTGAGCCATGCGAGTAAGAAGAAGCACCGGGCGGGTTCATCGCCACTCATCAACAGACGAGGTGTTGGGAGGAAGCGAAGGAAGCGAAGAAGATCAGCGCTCCCACGTCAAATGCAGAGGAAAAATACCACCCGCGCTGGGCACCGTCGAGAAATCGGGTGTTCAACGCCTCATTGCACGAATGCTCGTTCTCTTTGCATTTCTGCATCGCGTGCACCGCGAAACGCGAGACCTAGGGCGCGCTCTCGGCCTACGCTTGGGAGGTGTTTCACCACGACTACTCTCGCCGTGATCCGCTTCCCCGCAGACCAAGTTGGATCCTCGCCTATGCGACGATCGATGTGCCGCTTGAGGCCTCGCTGGAAGCGCTGACGGCGGCGCATCCCGGCGTGCCCGTGTTTGGGTGCACCTCGTTTCAAGGTGTGTTTTCGCCGGCAGGCTTTGCGCGTGGTCTGCATCTGCTTGTGGGTGAGGACGGAGATGGCGTGGAGGTTCACGTCGTCTTTCGCGCCGGCGGTCCGGGGGGTGCGCGGGCGGCGGCACGTGCCGCGGTGGCCGAGCTTCGTGCGGCAGGTCGGTCGATCGATCATCTGCTGCTTCATGCGACGCCCGGCTTCGAGGAGGCGCTTCTGGAGGGCATCGAGGAAGGCTTTGAGGGCTCACCTCCGGCTGTCTATGGAGGCAGTGCGGCCGACGATGATCTCAGTGGCGCGTGGCAGATTTTTTCGAACCACCGGACTTCACGCGAGGGCTTTGTGCTCGTCGGATTCTCCGCCAAGCACGGCGCGGTGGGCTCCTTTGTGAGCGGCTATACGGCGAGCAGCACGCGCGGTGTCGTGACCTCTGTGCAAGGCCGCACGATCAAGTCCATCGACGGAAAACCGGCGGCGAGCGTCTACAACGAGTGGACCCAAGGCGCGATTGCAGAGCAGCTCCAGGGCGGTGTGGTGCTCTCTGCAACCACGCTTCATCCGCTGGGTCGCACCGTCGACAAGAGCGCTGCTGTGAAGCGCTATGTCCTCTCGCATCCGCATCAAGTCATCCCCGGTGGCAGCCTCTCGCTCTTCACGGATGTGAAGCTCGGCGACGAGCTCGTGCTGATGCTTGGAAGCCAATCCGCATTGGTCGATCGCACCGAACAAGCCGTGCGCCGTGCGATTGGCGCGAGTGTCGTGCGGGGCAGTCTTGCGGGGGCGATCCTCATCTACTGCGCGGGCTGTGTCGGTGCGCTGGGAGACGAGGTGCACGGCGTCGCGCGTGGTTTTGAGAACATCGTGGGTGGCGCGCCTTTCGTCGGAGCTGCGACCTACGGCGAGCAGGGTTCTTTCCCGATGGGTCAGCAGCGCATGAATCGGCACGGCAACTTGATGTGCGACACGGTGATGTTTCGCGCGCATTGAGCGCGGCGTTCAGTCTTCAGCGCAGCAGGGCACGAAGGGTTGACGTCAGATACCGCACGCTGGTCTCGAGGGTGATGTCGGCGGAGCCACTCTTGCTCGCGACACTCGGTGCAACCTCCACCAAGTCTGCAGCGATGAGACCCGGGCCCTCGCCGAGCTTGGTGATGAGTGCATCGACGAAGTCAGGATGAAGCCCGCGGGGCTCGGGCGTGCCGGTCGCATCGGCGAAGGCCTCGTCCGTTCCATCGATATCGTTTGAGAAGTAAACGCCTTCCACGCCAAGGCTTTCGACGTGCGCGAGGATGGACGCGAGTGCGGCCTCGCGATCTTGATTGCACGTGTCCGCCCAGTACTGCCGCACATCGAGCGTGCCCTCCCAATGCGCCTTGGTCTTGCCGCTCGCGCGCGTCCCAACCTGCACGAGCTTGCCTCCGCGCCCGATGAGATCGTTCGCGTGAAACGACCATGTCGCAAAGCAATACTTCACCCCGAGGCGCTCCTCGAGAAGGTCGGTGTGTGCGTCGGGCTGCACGATCGCAAAGCGCTTGCCTGCACGATGCAGTGCCGCTGCAACAGGCCAGGCGCAGGAATGATCGCCGCCCAAGATGAGCGGCTTGGCGTGTGGTGCAATCTGCAGCACGAGGTCGAGCACGCGCTCTTCGATCGAGAGCGGAGACACGGGCCAGGCTGCACGCGCATCGCCGTAGAGCGCGCGGCGTGAGGCCTCCAGCTGCATCACCGAGAGCATGTCGTCGTGCAGGAGCTGCGGGACGACAAAGACATCGCCGATGTCGACCACACCCTCTTGCGTGAGGGCGTCCGGGTCGTGCTCCAAGAGCGCCGTGCGAAGTGCTCCTGGGCCGAGATTTGCGCCGCGACGAAAGCCCGCGCCGACATCGGAGGGCACGCCAAGCACGATGACTTTCGCATCCTCAATGCGACGCAGATTGGCTTCGAAACGCGCGCGAATCTGCGCCTCGGCCTCACTGCTCGCCTCGACGCCGTAGAGCTTTCGCTGAAGCGCCTGTTGCGCCTCTTTCCCCGTCGAGACCAGATGCAAACCACCACCTGCGGGGCGCAGCAGGATGCCAAGTTCGTAGATGGCGTCGCTCTCGATCACGTGGGGCCTTGGGGCGGGTGTGCTTCGCCTTCGCGGTGCGTTGCGAGGCCTGTGTCGCGGAGGAAGAGGTCTTCGAGTGTCTCGCGCTTCTCGTGCACCTCGACGACGCGCGCGTTGTGTTGGAGTGCGACCTCAAGCACGCGGCGAGCGCCTTCTTCACCAGGCATCGTGATGTGACGACGACCCTGCGAGGTCATCGCGGCAACCTGGGCGCCGACGCCTTCGAGGGCCTCGACACACGCCTCACTTGCTTCGGCGAGCTCGACCTCCGTGAGGCGCACCTCGGGCTTGAGCAGGTCTTTGAGTGCGCCGTATGCGGTGACCTTGCCGCGATGGATGATCGTCACGCGATCGCAGAGCATCTCGACATCCGAGAGGATGTGGCTCGTGAAGCAGATCGTCTTTCCGCGCTTGCCCTCTTCGACGATCAAGTCGCGCACTTGCTTGCGCCCAATCGGATCGAGACCGCTCATTGGCTCATCCAGGATGAGCACCTCGGGGTCGTGAAGGAGCGCCTGCGCGAGGCCAATACGCTGCGTCATTCCCTTTGAAAAGCGGCCAATTGGGCGATCGATCGCATGTGTGAGCCCGACGCGCTCAAGGATCTCATCGGCCTTCTTTTTGCGCTCGTTTGCAGGGATGCCGCAGAGGCGTGCGCAGAGATCGAGGAACTCGTGGGGCTTGAGGTATTGGTAGACGTAGGGGTTCTCGGGCAGGTAGCCGATGCGCCGCATCACCTCAGGGCTTGGCTTGCTTGAGCCGAAGATCGAGAGCTCGCCTTTCGTCGGAAAGATGAGGCCGAGCAGCATCTTCATCGTCGTCGTTTTGCCCGCGCCGTTGGGCCCGAGGACGCCGAAGATCTCGCCCTTCTTCACCTCGAAGCTCACACCGCGCACGGCCTCAACGCGCTTGCGCATGAAGCCGATGCGGAAGGTCTTCTCGATGTTGCGAACTGCGAGAACAGTCTCTCGCTCGCTCTCTTCATGGACATGCTCGCTCATGCACTCTCTCCAAGAAGTGTTCGTTTCAGTGTGGTGATCACGCGCTCCACATCTGCGTCCGACATGAATGTGTGAAGGGGAAGCGCAAAGCCATGCGCCACGATGGAGCGTGTGTGCGTGGCATCAACATGCGGCCCCGGAAGGGACACGAGCGTTGTCAGGTCGTACGAGAGCTTGCCGCACTCCACACCTGCTTCGTTCATCGCAACAAGGAGCTGATCGCGCTGCTCCGAAGACCATGCCGCGGGCACAAGCGCGCCCATCGTCTGCTCGTTTGTCTCGGCACCTTCGTGCGCTTGGAAGATGAGCCCAGAAGAGGCGAGTGCGCCTCGGTAGTGCGCTGCAATCTCGCGACGTCGCGTGATGATCTCCTCGAGCTTCTCCATCTGCACAAGGCCCATCGCGGCCTGCATCTCGGTGAGCCTGTCGTTGCCCGAGGCGAGGATGAACGTGCCCGGAATCGACTGGCCGTGATTGCGCATCGCACGAAGACGCCGTGCGAGCTCCGCGTCATCGGTGAGGCACATGCCGCCCTCGCCCGTGGTGATGACTTTGCGCGGATGAAAGGAGAGCGTGCTGATTGCGCCGAAGGAGCCAGCGGCTTTTCCGTTTCGCGATGATCCGATCGCACACGCAGCATCCTCGATGATGGGGAGGCCGAGGCCCGCAATGGCTTCGTGATCCGCGGGCACGCCGAATTGATCGATCGCAACCACGCCGCGTGTCTCGGCTGTGCGTGCACTTGCGAAGGTGGCTGCGCTGCCGTTCCACGTTGCGGCATCGACGTCGGCCAGGCGTGCGCGACCTCCGAGCACCGTGATCGCATGTGCAGGGCTCGGCCATGTGAGTGCGGGAACCAAGACTTCCGTGGAGGCGAGGTCCAAGGCACGCATGGCGAGAATGAGTGCGGCTGTTCCTGACCCAACTGCGACGGCGTGTGCCCTTCCGCAGCGTGCGCGTACCGCATCCTCGAAGCGCTCCACCATCTTGCCGGAGACGAGCATTCCGCTCTCAAGCACTGCTGAAATTGCCTTGTTTTCAAGGGCATCCAGCGCGGGGCGCGCGAGTCGAATGCGCTCATCGGATGTGGTCATGCTCGGACACTTTACCTTTGCCTTACACGCAAGTCGGGAACTTCGTGAAAGCCCGCGCGTCACACGAAGTGCCTGCGTGAGGTGGAAGCCTTGTAGCCTCCTCGCTGCAGGCCCTCGCCCTCTGTTCATTGGTTCACCTTCGTGGTGATGCGGATCTGAAGGAGCTCTATGTCGCGGTCGACTCATCTCTCGTCTTTGCGCCGCTGGTTGATGCGCATGGGTTTGCTGGCTGCGCTCTCAGGGGTGCTGCTCACGAGCCCGCAAGGTTGTGGAAGTGGCGCACCGGCTGGCTCGTCCTCGACGCAAGGGACGCTCGCGACGCTTACGCCAATCCGTGGTCAGGTGCGTATTGACGACGAGGCTGTCGGTGCGCTCGGGCGTGTGCTGGGTGGTGCCACCGTGACGGTCGCGGCGCGTTCGGAGGGCTCGGATGGAGGCCTTGCGCGCTTGGTGCTCGATCAGGGCGCGACCTTCTTGCTGGATCAAGCTGCGACGCTCGTGGGCGTCGATCCAAGCATGGTGGAGCTTCAGTCGGGACGCGTGCTTGCAGAGGTCGGCGCGGGGGATCCCGTGGTGATTGAGACGGCGCGCGGGACCTTGCGATGGACCGATGGTGCGGCCTCGGTCACGGCCGAAGGTGGCCGCGTGGAGGTCTATGTGGTGCGCGGTGAGGTGAGCTACGCGCTGCCTGCGAATGCCGATGGAACAACCGCACCACGCGGTGTTGCGCGTGCGGGCGAGATGCTTGTGCTGGCAGAGGGTGCAGCACCCGCGGTGCGTGCCGAGACGCTCTTCCAGGATTGGACGGGCGGCCTTCTGAGCACGGGGCCCTCGAGCGAATCGTTTGCACCCGGCATGGGTGTGCTCGAGGCCCGTGTGCCGGATGAGGTGGGCCTCTCGCGTTGGCCGCTCTCGATTCGTCGGCTCGATGTGCGCGTGGAGATTGTGGGTGAGTTGGCCATCACGGAAGTGGAAGAAGAGTTCTTCAACCCGGCAAGCGAGACGGTGGAAGGGCTCTATCGTTTGCGTGTTCCCGAGGGCGCCGTGCTTCAGCGATTTGCGGTCGATCGCAATGGCCAGATGGTCGATGGCTTTGTGCGTGAGCAGGCCCAGGCGCGGGCCGCGTACGAGGCGCAGGTCTATCGAGGCTCGACGGACGACCCGGCGTTGCTCGAGTGGGATTCACCCGGCAGCTACCGTGCGCGCATCTATCCGATCGCGCCCGGCGAGGTGCGACGCATCACGGTTCGCTACGCCGAGTGGCTGCGTCCAACGCATGACGGTGGCAGGCGCGTCTATCGCTATCCGATGGGCGGCGGTTCACGCGCTCCGCACGTGCAGGAGCTCTCGTTCCAGGCGAACGTGGGTCGCGCAGAGGCGACGGAAGTGCGCGCGGGGATGGGCGCCGTTGTGGAGGGTGGCCAGGTCGAGCTTCGTCGCTCGGATTTTCGTCCGCATGCGGACCTCTTCATCGAGCTTCTGCCTCGCGACAATTCGCAGATGGCCTACCGCGCGGCACACCGTGCGCCGACACGTGCACCGGGCTCGCGCGTCATCGTGGGTGAGGCGGATGAGCGTGACTATTGGTACATGCCGCTGCACCTGCCCGAGAGCCTCTTTCGTGCAGCACCGAGCGATGCAGCAAGCGCCCCGGAAGGCATCGATCTGGTCATCGTGGCCGACGTCTCCGCAGGGACGGATCGCGCAGAGCTCGAGCTTGGCCGAAGCGTCGTCGAGTCGATCGCAAGCCATCTCGGCCCGCACGATCGGGTCAGCATCGTCTCGGCAGACCTTGCCATTCGTGGCGTGATCGAAGGCGCCGATGCGACGGCATTGGGTGCGCCCACTGCGGAGCGAATTGACCAACTTTTGAATGGCCTTGCGCGCTTGCCCGCAGGCGGCGCGACGGACCTTGGAGGCGCTATCGCGGAGGCCGCTTCGCTGCTCGACCCGACGCGACAGGGTGCGGTGATCTACGTCGGTGATGGTGCGCCGACCGTGGGCGAACTCGGCGCGGAGGGGCTTGTGGAGCACCTGCTTGAGTTGCCGCGTCCGGTGCGTCTCTACGCGGTCGGTGTGGGCCGTGAGGCGAACCTCGATCTGCTCTCGGCCATCTCGCACGGAGGTGGTCTTGCGATGCGTGTGGAAGGTCGCGAGGGCGCCGCAGACGCAACGCTTTCGATCCTTGAGCACGTGGCGCGTCCCGTCCTTCAGCGCGTCACGGTGGAGCTTGGCAACGGCATCGAGAATGTCTTTCCGCGTGTGCCGGTCGATGTTGCGATGGGCGATGTGCTCGACGTTGCAGGACGCGTTCGCGCGACGCCGCCGACGAGCCTTGTCGTGCGTGGCTTGCGCAACGGACAGCCCTTCGAGGAGCACCTCGATGTGCGCACGATTGCCACCGATGAGGACCCGGATCTGCGCCTGCGCTGGGCGAATGAGCGCTTGCGACAGCTGCTCTTGAGCGGCGCGCGACGCGAGGAGATTGCTGAGCTTGGAACGCGCTACGGGCTCATCACGCCCTATACGAGCTACTACGTTCCCTCGGCGCGCGAGATGGCGAGCGGCATGTATGGCGCGCTTCAGCACGTGCCCCTGCTGACGCCGCGAGCGAACGAAGACGATACGCTTGCGACGGCCGCGTTGACGATTGCGCTCGGTCCGCTCTCTCTGATGGGCTGTGGCTACGCGGAGGCACCGGCACCTGTCGGAGGCCCTGTGAATGAGTACGGAATTGCCGTCCCGGAGGAGCAAGCCGAACCAGCTGTCGCGCTCGCGGTTGCGCCGATGGAGCCTGAGCCTGAGATGGCGCGTGAGGCCGCGCCTTCCCCGCCACCAGCACCCTCTGCCGCGCCGACCACCACGGTCGCGCCAACGGCGCCTGCCACGGGAGCGGACTTGGACGATCTCCTCTCGGGTGCATCGGTGACCGGTTCGAGTGCGCCTTCGGACTCAGCGGACTTCGAAGCCCAGGTCGGCGACGAATTTGGCGCGGGCGGGCTTGGATTGCGCGGCACTGGACGCGGCGGTGGAGGCAGTGGCGAGGGGACGATTGGCCTCGGCAACCTGGGCACAATCGGGCACGGGGCGGGGTCCGGCAGCGGGTACGGAAGCGGTGGCGCGGCGCGTCCAGCCGCTCGCGCCAGGCCCGCACCGGAAAGCGACGCGCGACGCCGAACCCCCACACGCATCGGTAACTCAAGTCCAAGGGCGCAAGAGGATCGCGCGGACGCCGCCCAGAGGACGGTCACCGAACGCACAACGATCACCACGACGATCACCACCAACGTCGTGAGCCATCAGCGCAGCCGATGCAGTGATGCGGCGCGCAGCTCGCTTGAGGATCGCACCTCGCTCTGGCGCGAGCGCCTCACGCAGACCGACTATGTCGGCAGCTGGATCGAGACGTATCGCGATGCAGGCCAGCACTGCGAGATCGCGAGTGGTCGCGACAGGCGCTCCTTCCTTGAGGCGTTGCTCGATCGCGCGGGTTCTCTTCCGCGCATGGTCGAGGTCTACCGGTTCTTGCCCGATGCTTCGGCGCGCTCCTTCTTCCGTGGCGCGATCTTGCGGCGCGTACGCACGGCCGATGATCTGCGCCTCGTACGCAATGCGTTCGGTCTCGGCACGGGCACGGATTGGAACCTCGTCGAGCAGGTGCTCGCTCGCGCCACGACACCCGCGGCACGCCTGCGTGCGCTGCGTCAGCTCGTTCAACAAACACCCGGCTCGTTTGAGCTTCAGCTGCGTCTCTTGGAGGAACTTGAAGCGCAGCAGCATGTGCCCGAGGCTGTGCGTCTCGCGGAGCGTCTGCGGACGGATCCCCTTGCGGATCCAGGCGTTCGCACGGCGATTGGCGAGCTCTATTTGCGCCTTGGGCGTGAGGATGATGC
>JBILQT010000247.1:0-10686 GCA_044373065.1 Sandaracinaceae bacterium | reverse complement strand
GGGGGCTTGCTCGGGCCCATCGCAGATCAGTTCGATCGCATTGTGATCGACACGCCTGCCGGCGTCGGTGCTGCGACGCGGGGCGCACTCTCGGTGGCTGACTGGGCCCTTGTCGTGTTCAAGGCCGAGCCGCTCGCGCTGCGGACGATTCAGCAGACGCTCCGCATCATCGAGCACGTCGCCTCGACGACGAACCCGCGGCTCGCGCTGATGGGCATCTTGCCGACGATGGTTGAGCTTCAGAAGGAGTACGCACAGGGGCCGCTCGTCGAGCTCTGGACGGGCTTTGCGGGTGTGCTCGACACGACCATCCCGCGCTCGGATGCGGTCGCGCGCGCAAGCATGCTGGGTATCCCGATCGCCTATCACGCAGGCGCATTGCCACCTGAAGCAAGGCGTTTCGATCAACTCGCCGCCGAGCTCGAGGCCATCCAAGCAGCACGCAACCCAAGGAGCGACGATGAAGTCCGTGTCCAACGAAGCCTCGTCTAAGTCGCTCTCGGACCTTGAGCGCGCGAAGGCGATGAGCCGAACACTGTCGCGTGCTGCAGAGCCCGCGCACCCTCCAGCAGCCACGCAGGCGTACACGCGACTCGCAAAGTCAACACCGTTGACATTGCCCACGACGCCTCTGGATACGCCCATGATGGCGCCCCTGCCTCCCTTGCCCGTGGGCACACGCTGGCCTGACATCGTGCGTTGGGCGCAAGTCGTCACAGAGGCGCATGCGGCCTTCGCAGTGGATGCGAAGGGCTTGCTCGTGAGTGCCATCGGCATGGAGGACGACGACGCGACTCGCATGGGCGGCCGGCTCGCGCTGGCCTTCGATCAGAGTGCGCAGATCGACGTGGTGCGCTCGATGGTGATCGACTGGGCGGGTGAGACCGTGACCGTCCTTGAGACGCGGGATGGCGATGATGTTCCAGTGCTTCTCGGTCTGCTCGGTCATCGCAAGGCAGTGCCCGTCGCCGCGTTGGTCGGTTCCATTCACGCATCGCTTGCAAGGGAGTCATGGAAGACCGCGTAGCCTTCGTACGTCAGCGCATGGAAGAGCTTGTTGAGGCCATCGCGCTTCTGCGCGCATAAGCCTCTTCAAGCCTCGCGCAGCACACCCTCAAGCCAGGCCATCACGGCACGCACCTTGGGCAATCGCTGCTTGGCGCGATGCACAACGAGCCACAGATCGCCTTGTGGAACAGGCAAATCGCGCGCGCCAACCTCGCTTGCGCCCACGGCGACAAGACCCAAGCGCTCCGCGAACTCGACAGGCAAGAACGCGACGCCGAGGCCAGCGCGCACGGCAAGGCCCAGCGACTCTGGATCCTCGACCAGGAGACGCGGTGCGCGCGTTGCGAAGACCTTCTCGGCGTGACGCTGCCAGGGGATCTGCGCGAGCGAACCCGTCAGGCCAAGCCAAGGGACTTCCGCATGCAACGCAAGTGAGGGTGCCGCAAAGAGAGAGAATCGCGCATATCGCAATCTTTTTGAAATCAGGTCTCCTTGGGAGGGCCGCGTGAGACGCAACGCAACGTCGGCATCGCCCGCAGCCAGGCTGGCTACTTGGTTGCTCGCGAGCACGCGGAGCTGGAGGTGTGGGTACGTTCGATAGAAGGATGCGAAGTGCGGAACGAACGACCAGCGCAAGGTCTCGGCGACCGTTGTGATGGTCACCACACCGCGCAACTCCGAGGTCTTCTCAAGCGCTGCGCGTGCCGCAAGTGCGGCATCGACCATCGGCTGAAGCGCCGCAAGCACCGCAGCACCGCGCTCCGTCAGACGCACGGGTTGCTCGCGAAGAAGAAGAGGCGAACCCGCATCCTCTTCCAGCGCTGCGAGATGACGACTCGCCGTGGATTGGCTCACGCCGAGCGCCTTGGCGGCCGCGGTCACACTGCCAAGGCGCGCAATCGCCTCGAAGGTACGGAGCTGATCCCACGCGGCCTCATGGGCGGATGATCTCGACATGATTTGAGTATGACCATCCAAAAATGGATGGCCAGCATCCACTGCCGACACGTTGTTTGAAGGGGCGTGCACCACCAAGGTTCACGCATGCAACTCCAGCTTCTACGCAGCGCGACCATGCTTCTCACCCTCGGCCAAGAGCGCCTGATCATCGACCCGATGCTCGGCGAGGCAGGCTCGATGCCAGGCTTCAAGATGGTCGGTGGCGGTCGGAGGAGAAACCCGCTCGTGGCGATGCCAGCGGAGGCGGCGCAAGCCCTCGAGAGCGCGACAGGCATTCTGATCACGCATGAGCATCCAGATCACTTCGACCTCCCGGGCCTGCGTTGGGCCAAGGAGCGCAACCTGCCGGTGTGGACCAACGGCATCGATCTCCCGAGCCTGCGCAAGAAGGGCCTCGATGTGCGCTTGCTCGAAGACGGCGCGCTCGGGCTCCAAGTCGAAACCGTGCGATCCCGACATGGAAAAGGCCTTTTGGGTTGGATGCTTGGCCCCGTCGCCGGCTACTTCCTCGCGCACCCGAACGAGCCCTCGATCTACGTGACCGGCGATTCCGTGCTCACCGAGAGTGTCCTTGAGGCCATCACGCGCCTTGAGCCCGACATCCTCCTCGCGCCCGCAGGCTCGGCGAATATGGGCATCGGGGGAGACATTCTCTTCTCGCTCGATGAGCTCGTCACGCTCGCCAAGACCACGCGCGGCAAGGTCGTCTTCAACCACCTCGAAGCCCTCGACCACTGCCCAACGACACGCGCGATGCTGAAGGAGCGCATGACGCGCGAGGGCGTGATGGAGCGCGTCTGGATTCCGGAGGACGGCGAGACGCTTCACTTCGAGCGCACGCCTGGCGAAGCGCGAAGAGCGCCGACGAAGAAGCCCGACGTCGAAACGCCGGGCATGCAAAAATGGATGACCGCTCCTTTTGCCGGAACGTGACAGCCCGCTTCGTGAATGCCTCAGGGCATGCGCTGCGAGAGGGTGCCGAGGTAGTTGCGCTTGCCGAGCGGAACGCCGTTGTGACGCAAGATCGCGTAGGTCAGCGTCGTGTGGAAGAAGAAGTTCGGGACGACGTGCTCAAGGAAGTAGTCGTGCCCGTCCATGATCTTTCCCTCCCATCGCGGCTGCGTGACCGGGCGCTTGGCCGTTCCCTCGAAGTCGCTCGCGCTGAAGCCGTCGAGGTAGCTGAGGGTGAACTGAATGCGCGCGCGAAGTTCGGCAAAGGTCTGCTCGGTGTCGGCCTGCGCCGGAGCCTCTTTGCCGGTGAGGCGTGAGGCGCCGAGCTTCAGCGTGTCGCAGGCGATCTGCACCTGGCGCGAGAGCGGAAACTGATCGGGCGCGAGACGCATCGACAGGAGCACCGTGGGGTCGAACTTTTTCTCCGTGGCGAAGGTTTCAGCGGCAGCGAACCAGGTCTCCATCTGACGGAGCTGCTTCTTCATTTGAGCGAACGTTTCGAAGTACATGCGCGTCAGCGTACTTGGCTTCGAGGCGCATCCGCGCGTGCAAGCCTCTGCGATGCGTAAAGAATCGTGATGCAACCATTTGGTTGCGCGTTCGCACGCCAAATACCCCTGTTTGTGTGGGCACGCACCATGTGCAACCTCTGGGTTGCACATCATGGATTCGCACGCAGCGCCTCGCCGCCGTGCGAGGCTTTGTGCATGAAAGTGCATCTCGGATTTGCGCTGAGCGCGCTCACGGTGCTGGGTTGTGGTCCTTCGATCGCCGCCCGAACTGCACCTCCGCCCGTGCACCACGATGCGATGGCTGCCGCAGCCGACCCGCGTGCCGTTGCGGCTGCGCTTGCGATGCTGGAGCGCGGTGGTTCCGCAACCGATGCTGCGATTGCTGCCTCGCTCGTGCTCGGTCTTGTCGAGCCTCAGAGCTCGGGCATCGGCGGTGGCGGCTTCCTTCTGCACTTTGACGAAGCGTCCCACGCGCTCACCTCCTATGACGGTCGCGAGATGGCGCCGGCAGGAGCCGATGCAGACATGTTTCTCGGCGCGGACGGTGCGCCACTTCCCTTCCGCGAGGCCGTCGCATCGGGGGCCTCCATCGGCGTGCCTGGGCTCATCGCGATGCTTGAGTCGGTGCATCGCGCGCATGGGCGGTTGCCCTGGAGTGAGCTCTTCGAGCCTGCCATTTCGCTTGCCGAGCAAGGCTTTGAGGTCTCCGAGCGCATGTCGCGCATCATCGCGTTCGGCAACCGTGACGGCATGCTCGCGCGTCGCCCTGAGGTGCGCGCCTACCTCTTCGATGAAGCGGGTGCGCCCTGGCCTGCGGGGCATGTGATCGTGAATCAGGCGTATGCCGACACGCTGCGCGCGATTCAGCGCGATGGTTCGCGGGGGCTACTCACGGGGCCCATTGCGCAAGACATCGTCGCCGTCGCGCATGAGGGCGAGAGGCCGAGTTCGATCACGCTCGACGACCTCGCTGCGTATGCACCGCGTGAGCTTGAGCCGGTCTGCGGCGCGTTTCGATCGCACCGCGTGTGCAGCATGGGAGGCACTGCCTCAGGCGCGATTCCGATGCTTCAGATCCTGGGCCTCTACGAGGCTGCAAGGCCAACGCCCGTCGGCGCCGATGACATCGACGATTGGTCTGCCTTCTTGTGGGCAACGCGCTTGGCCTTCGCCGATCGCAACCACTACCTGGGCGATCACGCGTTCGTCCCTGTGCCCAAGGGCCTCACCGATCCGCGTTATCTCGCATCGCGCGCGAGGCGGATGGGGCTTGAGGCCGCGCCCACGGGAGAGCTGCCTCCGGGAGACCCTTCCCCCGTCGTGGGAGGCGAGTCGCTGCGGGATCATTGGGGTTGGGATCACACGCTCGAGGTGCCGGGCACATCGCATCTCTCCATCGTCGATCACGAGGGCAATGCGGTCGTGATGACGCAGACGGTGGAATCCGAATTCGGTGCGATGCGGATGACGCACGGCTTCTTTTTGAACAACGAGCTCACCGACTTCTCACTCGAGCCAACGCGCCTTGGGGGCCCCGTCGCAAACGCGGTCGCGCCTCATAAAAGGCCGCGCTCCTCGATGACACCGACACTCATCTTCGATGTGGACGGCAACCTCGAAGTGGCGATCGGATCGCCCGGAGGGTCTGCGATCATCGGCTACGTCGCGCTCACGATCATCGGCTACGTCGATTGGCGCATGCCCTTCGACGAGGCGGTGGAATTGCCGCATTTGACGGCGACTTCATCCATCGTGCGCGGTGAACTCGACCGTCTCGGCGAGGCCCGAGCAAGCGCGCTTCGCAGTCGTGGTTGGACGCTGGAGCAGACGACGATGGAGGCCAGTGGGCTCTACGGAGTCGCGGTGGAGGAAGGCCATCTCGTCGGTGCGGATGATTCGCGCAGGCCGGGCGTAGCGCGCCTCGCACCAAGTGTTCATCGCTCGCCTGAGCGGTGAGCTGCTACGTTCGCGCGACGTGACCTCGCGAACTCAGCTCGCCTCTTTTGCTTCACTGCTCGCGCTGCTCGCGGTTGGTTGCCCAGTGGCGAGTGAGGCACCGGATGCGCCGACCGACGCGCCAGCCGATGCACCACTCGATGCGTACGCCGCGCCGATCACGCTCGACGATGATGCGACCGCGGCCCTCGACCCATCGCAGCTTTTTGCCGGCCCCATGGCGTGTCGCCCGCCTGTGCTCGTACGCGTCGTCCATGTGACCGACGGCGACACCATGCGCGTCGAGAGCGTCGACACACGCGTGATCGAGACTGTGCGTTTCACGGCGATCAACACGCCCGAGGTCGCCCACATCGCAGGCCAAGTCGATGAGTGTTACGGGCCGGAGGCAACGACCTTCACCTACGCGCTACTCAATCACCTGGTCTGGCTCACCTTCGATGCGAGCTGCGTCGACCCCTACATGCGCACCCTCGCCTACGTGCATGTGGGCCCCTCGCCGGAGGGCTTCTGGCAGCGTCAGCTGATGCGTCGCGGCTTGGCTCGGGCCTACATCATCGGTCGCAATCGCGCGCTTGAGGGCAATGCCACGGCCGATCAGGCGACGGCCATCGCCGAGTCGCGCGGGATGTGGGCAGCCTGCTTCTGAGCATGTACGCCTTCTGAATCCGGCGAATTCGGCCTGAATTCCGCGCCGCGCCTCGTCGCCTGAACATTGTTGGTCACAAGGGGCGGACTCGTGGCGACATGTGAACGATGCAGCCACTCCTCAGCCCCGACGGGGCCAATCTCACCGAGCCGGATGATCCTGTCCTGCGCGCGCTTCGTGCGGGCTCCTTCCGCGAAGCAACGGGCCTGGCAGCGCGCCTTCACGGAGCCTCCCTCGGGCGCTTGTGCATGGCGATGCTCGGCACCCAAGCCGAGGCGGATGAGTGCACGCAGGAGGTGCTGATCGCGGCGCATGACGGCATGCGTGACTTCCGCGGCGAGGGCACGGTGCGCGCATGGCTCTTCGGCATCGCGCGTCGCATGTGCGCCAAGCGCCTCGAGATGCGGGGTCGAAGAGAGCGGCGCCTACGCCTTGTGCATGACGCCGACCACGATGCGCGTCTGCCCGATGAGGTGCTCGAAGCGAGGAGGAATGCGCAGCGTGTGCGCGATGCCCTCGAGGAGCTGAAGCCGAGCGAGAGAGACGCGGTGGCGATGCGGTACCAGGCAGGGCTTGAGTACGCAGAGATCGCCTCCGCATGCGGCATCGATGAAGCCGCTGCGCGCAAACGGGTGAGCCGCGGATTGGCTCGGATGAAAGAACTTTTGGCGGAGGTGGAGCGATGACCTCACGAACTCAGAATATGGATGCTTTCCTTGATGATCTCGGCCCCATCGTGGACGGAGATCGAGACGCGATTGCGCGTCATGCAGACTTCCTCGCCGACGACGATGAGGCGCGTGATCTGCGCCATGAGGCGAGTGGCGTGGTTACGAAGCTGCAGGGTGCAGGCGCGGACTACATGCCACCCTCGGACCTTGAAGCGCGCCTCTTCGCAGCGTTGGATGCACGCACTGCAAAAGGGTCTGCAAAGGAGAGCGAGGAGAGCTTCGAGCGCAAGACCAACCCCGGCTTCCTCGTCGACCCAGCTTCGCCGTTGGCGATGAGTGCCGCGAATGCGCCCGCGACGCCGAGCATTCCTGCGACCCTGGCGATGCCCGCAGTGTCGGTCGAGAGCGTGCAAAACACGGTCGATCCTTACGCGGCGACACAGATGGGTTCGGTCGCGCTCACACCTGCAGCACAGACAGCGCCGGTGGCGAACACCGCCTCGAATGTCGTTGCGCTCAACCCGGCTGAAAAGACCGACTCCAGCACGACGAAGGCACCCGAGACGAGGCCGAGCAGCGGCTCGAAATTGGGTCGCGTGATTCTCCTCTTTGGCGGCTTCGCCACGGTCGCCGCTGCGGCCGCTGCGGGCGTGTTCACGATCGGCAACTACGCCGGCATCGGTGGCAGCACGACGACCACCATCGAGGCGCCGCTCCTCGCGACGTCGGGCACGACCGCACGCATCCTCAACATCGTGCGCGCAGGGGGTGACAACGAGGCGAGTGGCATCGAGATGCGGCCTGCGGGCGGTGTCTACACAGCAGCGCTGGCGAACGCCGAAGTGCCAGCCGGTGCATCGATCCGCACCGACACACGCACCCGCGCGCGCCTCTCCCTCTCCGATGGCTCGGTGGTGGTGCTCAACCACGGAACCGAGCTCGCATTCGATGCGATGAACCCCCGTCAGTTCACGCTCGCGTCGGGCGAGTTGCTCGCGGATGTCGCGCATCTGGAGAATGGACCAAGCGCGCGATTTCATACGCCCACGGGCGATGTCGAAGTGGTTGGCACCAAGTTCGTGCTCGCTGCAACGAGTGAGATGTCGAGCGTGCGGGTGACGCGCGGCAAGGTGCAGATTGGTTCTCTCGCCGCCGATGCAGCCTCGTACGTACCCGTCGAGCAAGGCGAAGAGGGCGTGCTCCGAACGAACGCGGCGCCGCGTGTTTCCCCTGCGATGGATCTCGCGCGTGCGGTCGCTTGGGCCGATCTCGGCGATCAAGGAAGCAACGCGAACGTCGACGTCACACCCGAGGAGGAGACTTCGATTCCTGGCATCGGCTCGCTGCGCGCACGTCGTCCTGGTGAGCGCGAGGACCACGAAAGGCCCTTGGCCGTCTCGCGCGCGAACGTGCGTGTGCGCATCACGGGCAACATCGCGCGCACCGAGATCGAGCAAGTCTTTCAGAACGACTCGGCGCAAGAGCTTGAGGGCATCTATCGCTTTCCACTTCCACCCGATGCGCGCATCGCGCGTCTCGCGCTCGATGTGAATGGCGAGCTTGAGGAGGGCTCGTTCGTGGCCCGCAATCGTGCGCAGCGCATCTGGCGCGGTGTGATCCGCAACGCGACGCCGGTCGTGCAGCGACGTCCGACAGAGGACTTCATCTGGGTGCCAGGCCGCTGGCATGACCCGGCCCTTCTTGAGTGGCAGCGCGGCGGCAACTTCGAGCTGCGCATCTATCCAATCCCGGCGCAGGGCTCGCGTCGTGTCGTCCTTGCGTACACGCAGATTGTTCATCCGCATGGCGATGAGCGCCGCTATGTCTACCCGCTGCCGGTGAGCCGCGACGGCTCGACGCGCATCGGTGAGCTCAATGTCGATGTGCGTGTTGCAGGCGCCGACACAGTGCGCAGCGCGGGCTACGAGGTGACGACCGCGCGTGAGAACGATGCGACCACGCTGACATACAACGCCCACGATTTCGTGCCGAATGGCGATCTGGTGATCGACTACGCATTGCCCAATGCAAGCGCAGAGCTGACCTCGTGGACGTACCAAGGTGCGGCCGCAACAGCGCCTCCAGAAAACTCGCGCGATCAAGATCGCGAGGTCATTGAAGCGCAGCGTCAGGTCGCAGCCGATGGCCGTGGCTACGTCACCTTCGCGCTTCGTCCTCGTCTCCCGGCGAGCGCGGAGAGCCGCCCGAGCGACTACGTCATTGTCGTCGATTCAAGCCAATCGATGGTGGGTGAGCGCTTCACGCGTGCCTCGCGCCTTGTGACCGGCGTGCTCGCCGAGATGGATCGTCGCGACCGCTTCACCGTGCTCGCCTGTGACTACGAATGTCGCTCGCTCGACGGGGGTGGCAATGCAACGCGCGCCCTTCGCACGCCAAGCTCCGATGAGGTGCGTGCTGTCTCGGAGTGGCTTGGCCATGTCGAGCCCGCTGGGGCTTCGGATCTCGGCGCCTCCCTTCGTGCTGCAGCACACCTCCCAGGTCGCGATGCAGCGCGCGACGTGCACGTGATCTACATCGGCGATGGCGTCGCCTCGGTCGGTCATCGCACCGCAGGCGCACTCGCCGAAGAGGCCGAGGAGATCGCATCGCGCGAGCATGTGTCGATCACCACGGTCGGCATCGGCGGCGACGCAGACACGGTGGCGCTCGGTGCGATCGCACGCGCCGGGGGCGGTCACTACGTGCCCTATGTGCCCGGTGAACGCGCGAGCACGGCAGCCCTCGCGGTGCTGGAGACGACCTACGGTGTCTCGCTTGAAGACGCGTCGTACACACTTCCTGCAGGCCTCACCGATGCAGCGCCGAGTGCACTTCCCACGGTGCGCGCAGGCGAAGAAGTGATGATCGTCGCACGCATGACGCAGCCGAATGTGACGGGCGATGTGGTGTTGCGCGGCACGGTGGGCGGTCAGCCCTTCGAGCATCACTATCCCGTCGCGCTCACGCCCTCGACCTCGGCCGGCAACCTCTTTGTGCCCTCGCAATGGGCGGCTGGAACGATCGAAGAGCTTGAGCTTCAAGGTCGCGGCACCGATGAAGCACGCATCGTTGCGCTCTCGAAGGCCTACTCGGTGATGTCGCGCCACACCTCGCTTCTCGTGCTCGAGAGCGACGCGATGTTCCGTGCGTTCGGCATCGATCGCAACGCGCAACAGGCTGCAGCGTGGACAGGCGAGGAGGCTGCGGAAGGCTCCGTGGTTGCGGCATTGGATAGCGAATCGGAGAACGCCGCGGATGAGGCAGGCGGAGCTGGAGAGGGCTTGCTGATGGGCTCCCTCGGCCATGGCGCAGGCGGCGGTGGCGTTGGCCAGGGATTCGGTCGATCGTCGGCAGCAGCAGGCGACAGCGACATGCGCCGCGAGCTGCGGGCGTTGGGCTACGCCGGAGATGCGGCTGCATCCTCGGAGCGTGCGCGCGAATCAAATGGTCCTGCGACGACCGCGACCCGTGCGCCCGCACGCATGGCCGCTGCAGCACCCGCGGCAGCACCCGCTGCAGAGCCCGCGGTGGCAGCCCAGCGTGCCGCGCCCACACCCCGCCCCGACACGTCAGGCCGCTGGATGCGCCGCACCTTCGTGCGCGTTGGTGATGTCTCCGCCTCGGACGAGATCACCTTCCGCGAGCAGGAGGCCGCACGTGTGGCCGAGCAGGCCTTGCAGATGGCACCCGACAGCCGCGATCGCCATCGTGCTGCGGTGCGCACGCTCTCTCGCGCAGGCAACGTGAGTCGTGCCCTCGAGGTCGCAGAAGCATGGATCTCACGCGACCGACTCGACCCCGAAGCGCTCATCGCACGTGCGGATCTCCTCGCCCGCTCGGGCCATGGTGATGAGGCCCTTCGCGTCCTCACGGGTGTGGTGGACCTGCGCCCCGATGACGCGCTTCTTCAGGAGCGCCTGGTCAATGCCTTCCAACGTGCAGGACGCGAAGACCGGTCATGTGCGCACCGTGTTGCACT
>JBILQT010000246.1:0-10772 GCA_044373065.1 Sandaracinaceae bacterium | reverse complement strand
ATCGCGATGCTTGCCCATCACGCGCAGCATCGGCTGACGGTTGCGTGCGTAGGCCGCAAAGGGCCCCTTGGAGGCCGCCATTTCGGCCGAGACGCGATACGCGTGGCCCGTGAGGATCGCAGTCAAACCAGCGCACCACGCGCGGCCGAGGTCCGAGTCGTACGAGATGCCAAGGCGCATCAAGAGCGTGCCGAGGTTTGCGTAGGGCCGACGTTCGAACGAGAGCGGGAGGTGTTCGTGAGGCATCGACGTGGCGGGATCATATCCACTCGCGACACCTCCACGCTCACGCGTCGCAGGCAGGGCGCCCAGCACCTTCGACAATTCCGATCTACGTCGGGGAACCATTCCGGCCCCACGATCGTCGGCTCTCCCGATGGACCGAGATCTCCTCATCCGGGCGCTGCGCCCGCTCCTGCCCGACCTGACGCGGTTCTGCCTCTGGTTGACAGGGCCGGACGCGCACGGAGCGGATCTCGTCCAGGACGTCGTGCTCCGTGCCCTGCAGCAGGGCGACACCATCACCGAGCCGGCACGCCTGAAATCATGGCTGTTCCGCACGGCGCGAAACGCCTACGTCGATACGCGGCGGGCGCGCGCCAAGGCGGCGTCCCGGGAGCTCCTTCCAACGGTCGCGGGAGCGGGTACTACGGGTAATGGGCGATCTGTAAACCCGAGCGAATCCGTGCCGACGACGGTGCCCCGTTGACCCTCCTATCGGCTTGGGGTCGCCTACGCGAAAGTCGCCAGGAACGAAAGTGGTTCTCGCCGGGTGACCTCAAGCTGGCCGCCGGTCAGCTTCGAGTTCAACGAGAGCAGATCCAGCAGCGCGCGCTGCTGGGCGGGCTCCAGCCGGATGCATCGGTCGTAGACCTCGTCTCCGAACTCGAGCGCCGGACGCGTCTGAGGCGCTCAGCCTTCTGCCACCGCCTCCTCGGCCGCGCGGCGCACGACCCCGCGCAGCCTGCGCAGCCCCGGGTCGGCCTCAAACCGCGGGTGCCACGACATGAACTCCTGGTAGCCGGGCAGCTCGAGAGGGGGCGCGACGATGCGTACCGGCAGGCGGGCGGCGGCGTAGCGGGCCAGCTGCAGCGGGCAGGTGAGCAGCAGGTCGGTCTCGGCGACGAGCAAGGCTGCGGAGAGGAAGAAGCGCGTCCTCACGGCGATCCTGCGGGAGAGCCCGCGCTCGGCGAGGGCGGCGTCCACGAGCGAGGGCGAACGCTCGTCGCTGATGGTGATGAGCACCTGGGGCGCCGCCGCGTAGGCCGCGAGGTCCAGGGACGGGCCCACAGTGGGGTGGTCCTCCCGCACGAGGCAGACGAACCGTTCGGCGTAGAGCGCCTCGCTGCGCAGGCCGGGTAGGTCTGCGACGAGGGCGGCCACCACGAGGTCGACATCGCCCTCCACCAGGGCAGCGGCGTCCACGAGGCCCAGCGTGGGGCCCCGCCGCCGGACCGGGCGGAACTCGACGTCCACGCCCGGCGCCTCTTCGAGCAGGACGCGGGTGATGCCCTTGAGCAGCAAGGTGCTGATGAAGTCCGGGGCGAGCAGGACGAAGCCCCGATGGGCCTCGGCCGGGATGAAGTGCAGCCCCCCGGAGACCGCGCGCTCCAGGTCCCGGAGCGCCCGGCGGAGCGGGCCCCGGAGCTGCTCGGCCATCGGGGTCGGGACCATCCCGCTGCCGGCCCGCGCCAGCAGGGGATCCTCGAAGAGGTCGCGCAGCGTACGCAGCGAGTGGCTCATCGCGGACGGCGGTCGATCATTGATGGGCCATGATCCGGAGCACCGTCGTGAAGATCACCGTGTCCCAGCGCCGGGAGCTTGAAGCCATCATCGCCCGCAGGACGGAGGCTGCGGGGCTCGTTCGGAGAGCAAGAGTGATCCTCTTAAGCGCTGCGGAGGTGTCGGGGCAGGAAATCGCCCTCCGCTTGGACCTCTCGGCGGAGGCGGTGTCGCGCATCCGAACGCGCTTCCGTCGCGACGGCGTCCTCGTTGCAGCGTCTCGATGTCGACGAGCACCACTGGGACGAGATCACACCGCGTGAAAGGTGTCGATCCCCTATCGGCTGGGAAGGCGCCGAAACCAGCCCCCACGCGAGGCGGTGAAGTCGATCCCAGCGAGCAGCGACGCGAACGCGGCGCCGTCGATCGATACCTTGGAATCGGCGGTTTCGAGCGCAGGCAGCTGGAAGCTGCCAGCCTCGAGGCGCTTGGCGAGCACGCACCAGCCCGAGCCGTCGAACCAGAGCGCCTTGGCGATCCGTCGGCGCCTGTTCAGGAAGAGATAGAGGTGTCCATCGACGGGATCCAGCCCGAGGCGGCGCACTGCCCCTGCGAGCGAGTCGAACGAGCCGCGCATGTCGACCGGCTCGACGGCGACGAACACGCGGACCGTGGGCGGGAGGCTCAGCACGCGCGCAGCGCTCGCACGAGCCGGACGAGCGTCTCTTCGTGGAAGCCGTCGTCGAGCTCGATGACAGCGTCCCCAATGCGGACCGCGTACCGCGAGGTGGAGGCGGTCACTGGCATCGGCACGACCTCGACAAGGCGCGGCGTCGCCGTTGGGCCCGGCCCAGAGCGACCGAGATTTATCTGCCACGCGTTCAGCGACCGGCCGTCGATGCCGTGTGCGCGCGCCCAGGCCTTCAACGGCATGCCTGCCCTCTTCGCCGCCCTCAAGAACGCTCGCGCCTCGCGCTCGTTGTCAACCTTTCGCATCGCGCGCGACGCTGAGCGCAGTCGTCATCCCGGCGTCGCTGAGCGGTCACACAGCACTGCGGACGTTGCCGCATGGCTCAAGGCAAACCCTCGCGTCTGTTTCCACTACACCCCCACCAGCGCTTCGTGGCTCAACCAAGTCGAGGGCTTCTTCGGAATCCTCGGCAAGCAGTCGCTCAGCGAGACCGACTTCCGGTCGAAGAAGGCACTACGCGAGCACATCACCGCGTACATGCGCCAATGGAACAAGCGCCCAACGCCCTTCACGTGGACCAAGCCCGCGAACGCCATCATCAAGTCCCACCGCCGGATGCTTGATCGCATCACGACGGCGGTGCACTAGTTGGGCAAACCGCGCGCTGACGTGACCTCCGTGGTACGCCAAGTGCCCGGCTTACAGACCACGATCTCGGGCTCACCCCCGCTCCTCGGCGGACCGTCCTTCGAGATCAAATAGGGCGGACGCCTTCCCGGAGAGGCCCGAGAAGAGCAACCCAACGTTTCACCACACGCGCGTCGCGAAGGGTGCCGCGGTCCGTGCGCGTTCGGCGCGTTCGGCGCGTTGTCGCACCGTCGTGACCGGGCTATCACGACGTCGAATGTCGTCCTTCCCGCGATGTGCTCGCGCTTTGGCGCTCTGGCTCTCGTGGTTCTCGCTGGGTGCGGGCGGCTGCTACCTATCGCACGAGCGCAGCGAGGTGCTCCCGGACTGTGAGGGCGTCGAGGTGTGGCGCTACGAGGACCGTGGCGCCGTTTTTCGGAACGCGATCGCGGTCGGATCTCGCCGGCACGTCTTTGGTGTGGTGGCAGGCGACGGTCATGGCCTCTGGACCTTCGGAACCGATGGGGGAGTCCAGAGAGAGGGACCGATCGGCGAGTCGCGCAGCGGCGCGTTCCTCACAGTCGACGGCGGCTTCCTGGTCGCCGGTCAGCGCGGGCGGACTTGGCGGCTGGACCGCTTCGACGAGTCTGGGGCGGCGCTCTCAGGCGTGGAGCTCGCGATCGAGGGCGAGGTCGGCGTCACAGTGCTCGTGCCTGCCGCGGATGCGGACGCGGTCTTCGCGGTCGGCACCGTCCGCACCCCGCGAGACCTCACGGAGGTGTTCGTCGTGCGTGCGAACTCGGACGGCATCGCGTGGAGTCGCGCCTACGCGAGCGAGCCGGATGCAGAAGACCGTCCCATCGGTGCGTTCCTCGACGGCGAGGGCCGGCTCGTCGTGCTCGCCCAGCGATGGCGTTCGGGCGGCGGCGGTCCGTTCTGGATCTTCGGGCTCGATTCCGACGGCGAGGTTGCGTGGGAGCGGCTCAGCGATGTCGCGTTCGAGCGCGACAGCACCTGGGCGTTCGTGCCGGTCGACGACGGCGTTCTCCTGGTCGGCAATCCGGACGGTGAGCCCGGCGCCCGCGGCCCCGCACGCGCGATGCGTCTGGACCGCCGCGGCACCACGCGCTGGCAGATCGAGCTCGACGTGGACGACTCCGCCAACCAATCCATCGTGAACGACGTGATCTTCCACGATGGCCAGTTCGTCCTCGTGGGCTACTCCGCCGAGCGTACGACTGGGATGGTCTGGGGCTTGGACACGGACGGCTCTGTCGCCTTCGAACGATCGCCGGCGCCTTCCGAGACCACGGGCTTCACGGCGATCGAGCGCTTGGGAGATGGATACCTCATCGCAGGGGATCGCCAGTGGAGCGGGGTCACGCATCTGCTGTTCGTACGCACCGACACCGAGGGGCGCGCCCGCTGGATGCTCGAACCGCCGTACGAGGGATGGGCCCAAGGGCCGATGGCGCTCGTCGGCACCCGCGACGGAGAAGGCGCGCTCGCGGTTGGAATGGCATTCCCCGTAGGCGACCGCGAGCGTGCCAGACTGGCTCTAGAGATCGTCGAGCGCTGCGAGTGACCCTCACGCCTACCCGCGCGCGATGCCGCGGCCTGCGAGCACGTCGGCGGTGTCCGGAGGGCTGACCTTCTTGTTGTTCGTCGCGATCCCGATCCTGATCCGCGATCAAACGCCCCACTTGCGTCGAACGACGAGCAAGGCGTCGTCGAGCCGCTCCTCGGTCGCATGCACCTGAAGGACGGTCGGCATCACGGCGTTGGCGACGGCGATCGACATCGCGAGCAGCCGCGATTGGTGGGCGACGTGGAGCTCGTCGTAGGCCATCTGGACCTGCCAGTCGGTCAGCATCCGCCGGACGTCGGGCGAGTAGCCCTGGAGGTTCGTCCAGTTGGCGAAGCTGTAGAACGGACGAGGAAACGCCTCGATGAACCGCTTGTGGTAGTCGATGATGAACTCGGCGTGCTCGTCGTGCGTGACGCCAATGCACTCGAAGACGCCGATGTGGTGCCCGAGGCGCCACATCCGCACCTTGCCGCGCTTCTTGCCGAACTCCTCGTAGTCACGCCCCACGTCCTCGCCCAGCAGCGTCGGTCGGGCCATCCTCGGCGGTATTTCCGTGGTCATGCGGGGGGCTCGTTCCGCCGACTATCCCGCCGCGCCCCGACCCGTCAATTGGGTAGGCGCTTCCGGGGAACCCCTCGCTCGCGCTCGACAGCCGTCCCTGCTCTCGACCCACGGGCTCGTCCCGTTCACCCGACGACCAGCGCGAGCGGAGCACGTACTTCCAGAGCGATCGGCGCGCGGCAAAAGTGCGCTGAGGGCGAAGGCACACGGCCATCCGATCGCGTTCAGGGCACCGGCGGTCGCTCCGGGCAGAGCGCCGGACTGCCGTGGACGAGCGTCCAGGTCGCGCGGGTCCAACGTATCCCCTCACCGCGCCAACCGCAGTCGACGCGCTCGAGCGGCACGCCGTCGAAGGCCGAGACTTCGGCTTCGCGGATCCAGGTGTCCTTGAGCTCGCTCGCGTCGGGCAAGGTCGCGTAGTTGTCCTGCACCCACTGCGAGGCGTCGGCCCACACGCCTTCGTCGGTGCGCGCCGGGGTTCCGGTCGGGCCCACGCAGGTGCGGCGCGCGCCGTCGAGCACCACGCGGTACACGAATGCCTCGACGTCGTCGCGGTCGCTTCGGTTGCGGGTGCGGAACGCGTACTCCGCTGCGACATCCGCGCTCCGGGTGTTCGAGATCCAGCCGCTCGTCGACATGGTCGCGTCGCCGCTGCGCAGGTGATCGAGCAGGTTCGTGCCGGTGCCGCGGGAGGGGAAGCCACCGCGCGATACCAGCAGCTCCGGGGTCGTCGTCACGCCGCGGTACGCGAAGAAGGGTTCGCCGCGCGGCTCGTCGCAGGGCTCACGGAACACCCAGCCTCCCGACTCCGGGTCTGGCTGCACTGCTTCGAGCGGACGCGCGTCGGCGTTCACCCGCGCCGCTTGTCCTGCCCACCAGTCTACGGCGCCCTCCGCGGGATACGCGGTCAACGGCAGATCGCCCCGCGCGAGGAGGTCGTCGAGGATGCATCCGAAGAGCTGCCCGCCGTAGCCGCGTCCGCTGCTCGCGAGGGCCTCGAGCTCGAACCCCGGCATGAGCAGGTCTTCTTCTACACCGTTGATGACCACCATCTCGCTCGGCTTCTGGAGCAACGCCGCCGCGCGGTACACGCCGTCTTCGTCGGTGATCACCCAGAATTCAGCGCCACGAACGCCGAGGAGCTGTTCGCGGAAATAGAACGACATTCTCTCCCAACGGTCATCCGTCTCTCGGAGCTGAGCGACGTAGCTCTGGTGCGCTTGAAGGAACCAATCCCATCGATCGGTCTCCCACGTGTCGACGCGACGGCAGCCTCCGCGCGCGCCGCCACTTCCGTCGGTCGGGGGCACGGGCGAGACGGGCTCGGGGGAGATGCCTTCGCCGAAGAGGTCTTCGAAGGTCGGCGCGCAGATCGAGCGCGCGTCGTCGGTGGTCGTGGCGCCGCTGTCGCAGTACCCGGCCTGATCGACGAAGAACCCGTAGGGCGCGGCGAGCTGCGCGCCGTACGCGGAGAGACCCTCGCCTTCGCGCACCGCGGTCGGCTCGGGAGCCTGCGCGGTCGAGAATTCCATCGGCCACGCGCCGCCGACCTCCGCGAGCTCGGTGAGCGACGCGTTGAAGGCACCGAGACACGTGAGCGAGCCGACCACGCCGCGGCACATGAAGCCCTCGGGGAAGTCGCGGCAACAGTCCGCGTACGCGAGCGAACTCGGGGTGACTCCGTGACGCTCACGCATGCCGCCGCGCGGTCGGTAGTGCGGGTCGGCCACGCAGCCGTCGGGTGCGCCGATCCAGGTCGGGCCACACATGCCGGGGATCGGCAAGGCCTGCGGCGGAAGACAGGTGTCGCTGCCCACCGCGCCCACGCAGCGGCGCTCCGCGTGCTCGGGCTCGAGCGGCCGGGTGACGCTACCGGGCACGAAGATCACGAAGAGGTGCCCTGCGAGCTCGGGGGGGCACACGCCCGAGGTCTCGGGGTGGTGGCCCATGTCGATGAGATCGACGGTGTCCCAGCACCAGCTCCCGTCGGGCAAACCGAGCGATTCGCGCTCCAGGTCGGCGAGCGGTCCTTCTTCCGGGTAGGCGATGAGGGGCGTACCGGAGCTGCGTCCGCCGAGCGTGGGCACTGCGAGCGACTCGTCGCAGAGCACTCCGTCGTCGCGACTTCCCGCGCCGCCGCGGGTCCACAAGGTGCCGAAGCCGTCGGTCGTGCCGGGCGAGAGCTCGCCGCGATCGAGCAGACCGCGCGGGCGGTAGCCGGGATGAAAGACCCAGTCGAGGCGGCCGAAACGATCGAGGGCAGGCGAGAGCACGGAGACCGCGCCGCCCGCGCTCGTGGCGAAGTATTCGTCGCCGGTACTGCCACACGGCACATAGAGTCGCGCGCTCGCGGCGGTCGGGCAGATCCCGCCGCGTGGCGCGAGCTCCACGAGCTGCACGCGCGGATCGCCTACGGTCTCGACGAAGCCCTGCGCGCGATCGCGCACGGCGTCCCAGTCGACGTCCGCCCCGAGGCGCGGGCAAGACGTCCACTCCGGTGGCTCGTAGTCGAGCACACACGCGCCCCGGTCGCCCCACGGACGCTCGCGCGACCGGAAGAGCAGCTCGCCGATCGGGGTAGGCGAGGTCGGATCCCACACGCTGCCTGCGGGGCACGGCTCGCAGACGTAGCTCGTCGAGGCGCCCGCCACGCGTCGCCAGACCGGACTGCCTCCTTCGCCCGTGTCCGACGGGGGAAAACGCTCTGCGCAGGTGCAGCCCTCGCGCCCACCGACGTTGCCGCCGCGGCAACACTCCAGCTCCTCGTGGGCGTTCGCGAGATCGCCCCACGCGTCTGCGAGCTCGGTGAAGTAGCCGACCACGCTCGCCACGGACGCCGCGAGGCGAAGCGCGCGCACCATGAGCTCTCGACCGACCCGCGCGTTCTTGATGCGCTCGGTCTGCTCGATGAAACGCGCGATGGCCTCGGTGTCCTCATCGGTGAAGCGCGACGCGTCGAGCGGGGGCGGCAGTTCGAGCGGGAGACGGTCGAGAGCGTCCGCGGTGGCCCCCATGGCAGGCCCGAGGAGCTCGAGGTCTTCGACGTCGCAGCTCGTGACCGGCGCGCCGAGGGTCTCTTGGGCCATACACCCGATCACCCGCATGGTGCGGGCGATCGCGACCATCAGCTCGGCTGCGACGATGTTGTTCTGCACCGAGCAGGTCGCCAGTGGGGTACCCGGCGTGCGGTCGACGAGGGCGCGCGCGCCGGGAGGAGGGCACTCGGGCGGCGGACCTTGCGCGATCTCGAACCACATCCAGAGCGCGTCGCCAGGCGAGAGCGCGACGGAGTCGAGCACCTCCCCGCTGCGCGGGAAGCGGTAGAAGCCCATGCCCGGCGTGCGGTCGACGAGGTCTTCTTCGGTGGGCGACGCGGGCAGTGCCTCCGCGCTCGGTTGGAGGTAACCGAGCAAGCGCAGCGTACCGTCGCCGCTCCAGCCCATCGCCTCGACGTTGGGGCGGCCGCTCCCGTTCACGCTCGACGCGACGGACCAGAACGCGACGCCCTCTTCGGTGGCGCGCGCCCCGGTTGCCGGAAACGAGAACCCTCCTTCGACCGCCACCGCGAGGTCGCACGGCGAGCGCACGCCACCGTCGATCGAGGCGTCGGCGCCCGCATCGGCCACGGTGTCGGCATCAACGATCAGCGCGCCGTCCAAGTCCTCACCGTCCGCGAGGATCCCCGCGTCAGAGTCGCCGCCGCCGCCACACGCGGACAGGACCAGCCACCCGCCAAGACCGAGACAACGAAAGACCGACCTACTGTGCATGGAGAGTCATTCCTTCCCTCACGTCGTTGGTCCGTGAGGCCATTGGTTGAGCGCTGTGCGGTCGACGCTGATTGGCGCCCCGCGTGCGCGCGACGATACACGAGTTCCGAACCGAACGAGATCCAGAGAGATGTCAGACGGGTGAAACCCTGCATCCGCAGCGCGTCGCCTCAAAGCCCGAATGCCCAAGCCAGCCCCCGTGTCGAGTCTTGCAGGGCAACGCTGTCCGAGCTCGCTCCGCCGCTCGTTCGAAAGTCCGAGCGATTCCTCGGGGAGATGTAGGTAACGGTCACGTGCGAGTGTGCTGGATTGGATGACAGGTAGAGCCGGGCGAGGAACATTCCGCCTTGTATCTCGATCGCGGCCGCTCCCTGCTGCGACCCTGATCGGCAGCTCGCGCGGCTCGAAGAGGGGTCGGCGATGAACTCCCTGACGCACATGTCGACTCTGGGGCCATAGCTGCCGTGGAACTGCTCGACTACCGGGGCTACGAGGTCTCGCCATGCCGCCGCGACCGCGACTGCTCCAGCGGTACCAAAACTGACAGTGCACGGTAGCCCATCCTGGCAAAAGGTGACGGCCGTCCGCCCTGCATGTCCGCTCGGCGCGACGGTACATCGACCGTAGTTCCCCGCGTGATCGGTAGTCCAAGTCCCTCCCGCCGCCAGACAGGACGCATCAGGCGCGGCATCAACGGCATACCCGAGAGCCTGTCCAGGGAACTGAGCAGCGACAGAACCCGGAAAAACCATGGCGAGAACCAGTGCAGCTCCAAGGGTCTGTCCCGACATCAGCTCCTGCTTTCTTTGGCTCAGCCGAACACTGAAGGCACTATTTCCGTTGACCTGGCCTGCCTCCCCCGTCAAGTGACAGTTCAGGGGCCCGCCTCGTGGTGCGCGTGATGGGCGCCGGCGATCGACCTCGCCTTCGATGCGGTGAGCGCGCGTCTCCCGATTGAAGAACACCCCGTGGCCACGCTGCTCGACCCCGACGGCAATCAGTTCGCTTTGACCGACAATCCCCACTTCGATCCGGCCAAGATGCGCTGAGCAGAAGGCCCGGCGGATTCATCGGCTTCATTCATTCATGGGAGCACCTCGAAAGCTGAATCGACTCCGAAATCGGGGACCGTTGGCGCCCGTGCTTCCATCGCGAACAGCGTAATGCTGTGGGCCGATGAAGCACCGGCGAGCCGTTGGACACGGTCCTCCGAGTTGAGTTGGATCTCGAACACGGTTCCATCTGGAAAGAACGGACAACTCCAGCCTACGGTTCCCTCGGTGTATGCGCAGACATCCGTCCGGCCATCCACCCTGAGGGTGAAGTCGGATTCCAGGAGTCCGGGCACTTCCTGAGTGAGGACCGGCCCCACGCCGCATTCGCCAACACCTCCATTTGAACGCGAGTCGCAGTACGCAGAGCTGGCTATCCAAGTCGCCACTGCGCCCACCTGCACCCGGGCAAAATGCACGTTCTCCCGACTGGGATACGTCATGGAGAAGCGCGCGCCCTCGTTCCATCCCCGCAGATCGACCGCCAACACGTACCAACCCGGCGCCAGGTCCCCATCGGGCACAAAGCTGTACCAACCGAAATCGGCAGAACCTCCGCGGCCAGGAAACAGTTCCGCGCCGTCGTAGCGGACCATCCCCGCGACCCCGTGTCCTGGGACCAATGCGCCGTCGCCTAGAAGACCGCTGGGAAACACCTCCTCGTCGCTCTGGGGATGAGTTCGCGTTCTGGGGCTCAAGGAGACAAGGGGCGCGCAGACGAACGCCTCGACGCGTGGAACCGCTGTGCGCATCGTGGCGTC
>JBILQT010000245.1:0-10813 GCA_044373065.1 Sandaracinaceae bacterium | reverse complement strand
ATCTCCTCGACGCGGACGCTCTGTGCTTCGCCGACGAGCGTCACGCGATGTGAGGGCGCGATGCGTGTGGATGCGGTTTGTGATGCGGCAGCGCCTTACTGCGATGCGCGGACGAATGGGTGCGTGGTGGATGCGTGTGGTGACCGCGTCGTGCACAGCAATGAGCAGTGTGATGCGGATGATCTTGCCGCATGCGTCGAGTGCCATCGGGCCTGCAGCAGCTCCGCCGATTGCACGTCGGGCATGGTGTGCAATCCGGGGTTTGCTCCGCGGGGCGAGTTCTCCTTGTCTGGATGCGTCCCCGCGAACATCGGAGGTGCCCCCTTCGGAGCGCGCTGCACTGCAAACAGTGATTGCTACACGAACGTGTGCGGTCCTCTCGACGGACGCTGCACGGAGACTGCCGCCGGCACGGTCGCCATGTGCACGGGGCCACACCTCTGGCCTCAGTTCCAACCGGTTACGCGCTACGGAGGTCCAGGGCCCAGAGGCTTCGCAGTGAGCAGTGCACTCTGCGCCTTCGAGTGCGAACACAACGACGACTGCGCCCCGGGCGCAACGTGCGTGCCGTTGGTGGTCAACGTTCCACCGTACGCGATGAGCACGTACTTCGTCGCCGGTTGCTGGCTCGACTGGCCGCATGGGACGGTGGCTCAGGGAGAGCGCTGCGGGAACGATCACGAATGCGCATCGGGCGTCTGTGTTTTTCAGCGCTGCTCGCAACTGTGCCGCAACAATGCGGACTGCGTCCCCAGCGCGCCGAACTGCGTCGCCGCAGACCGCACGATGCCGCCCCCTGAAGCTTCCGACGACTACTGGTACGGGTTTCCGCGCCCCGCCGAGTGGGGCACGCCCTTCCCTCGCGTGTGTCTGCCCTAACGCGAGCCTCGCTCTCGCGCCGCCAACGCCCACGTACAGAACCACCCACAACGCAGCGCGCTGAACCACGCATCCCTCGCCCGAGAAGACGCCGACCCAGCACCAACGCGGCGTTCAGTCATCTCCTCTCCTGATGGTTGCCTCAACGAAGGACCAAGCGAGAGCAGAGCAGGACAATGCTGAACGCCGCGTTGGTGCTCGATGCCAACTCGACCGCGAGCGTCACCGTGACCTCGCTCGAGAGCGTTCTGGGTACTCCCGCACGTGACCGTCTTCGCCGTCAGCGCTGACCTCTCGAAGGCAGCCACCCGAGCTCACGGAGCACAGGTCGCATCGATCGCCACCGCGTCGAGCCCATCCCCACAGACCACATGATCCCCTGCAGCCGTCGACTCCACCGTGCACCGCGTCGGCGGATCGGAGGGCGGCGGCATCGTCCCATCGTCGAGCGCCACCTCGGCCGTCAGCTCCCGATCCTCGAGGCTCTCCACGTGCGCCGGATGCGTGTAGGTCGTCCGCGTCACCTCGCGCAGAGCACCCTGCGCGTCGTAGCGCAGCACGTCCTCCTCGATCGACGCATCCACGTACTCGCAGCTCTCCGTCACGTGCCGGTAGCGCAGCAGACGACCCTCGCCATCGTGCAGCAGCGCCATCCGCGACGTGCCGGGGCAGTCACCTCCGCGCGAGGTCCGCACGTACGTCATCGTCCCCTCGGCGGTGCGACGCGTGCGGACAGACCAGCGCATCCCCGCGCGACGACCGCTTGCGGGGAGCGTGCGCAGCGCAGTTGGGGAGACACGCAGCCGCTGCGCGAGCCAGCCTCGAAGGCCCTCTGCGGCAGGTGCCGCGACCTCCTCGGCATGACCGCCGACGTACGCCTGCATCAACGCGCGCGGACCGTGATCGCTCGACGCTGCGGCGGCCTCCAAGCATGTGTCTCGCGTGCGCTCTTGCGCGTGGAGCGCCACCGAGGACAGCACGAGCGAGAGGGCCAGCAGAGCTCCGAGAGGGCGCGTCATCGAGAGAGCGTATCGCCCTTCGCCCGCCTCACGCCCTCGCGCAGAGGCGCGTGTGAGAGGGGCGAGAGAGGGGCTTCGTGCCTCAGCGCTGCCATCGCGCGAGGCGGCGCGTGGTCGCGGCGAGCGCCTGCGAGGAACCGAGCTCGAACAAGCTCTCGAAGGCCAGCGCGAGCTGATGCCGAGGCGCGTCCACGTGCGCCGCGAGCTGCTCATCGCGACGCACATAGATCACCGCACCATCCACCACCGACTGCCTCACGTAGTCGCGCGCGATGAGCGCTTGAAGGCCGGGGAAGTGCGTGAGGCCGAAGCGGCCCCAGTGGTTCAGGTCGCCGGGTGCCGTGTCGACGATGTGACGCGGGCGGCTCACGCGGAGGTCTTCGAGCAGGGCGCGTCGGTGTGCGTCGTTGATGCGTGAGGCCGTATCGAGGCGGCCCTCCAGCACGGCATCGTTGTCGGCCAGATAGCCCGAGAGCGTGTCGATGGGGACGACGAAGCGCGAGGCTGGGCGGGCGTTGGCGAAGACGTAGATCATCGGCGCGTAGCCCCGCACAAAGAGGCCTCGATCGCGCTCGCTGGCATGCGCACGCACCGAGGAGCCGATGTTCGCGTAGGCCGGGCGATTCACGTCGGCGATGTGACTTCCGGGGTGGTGAACGAAGAGGCTGATCGCCGTCTCGATGAGGAGCGCGAGCACCGCGAAGGAGGCGATGGCGAGGTGCCTGCGGTCGAGGTGGAGGCGTCCCAGGAAGGGCCCTGCGGCGAGCGAGAGCGCGAAGATCCCAGGCACGAAATAGTGGCCGAACATGCGCAGGCCAAGGAAGCCAGGGACGAGTGTGGCGACAGCGAAGAGGCCCCACATCCGCGCGTCTGTGCGCTCCCCGCGGTGCGCCTTCCAGCCCCATCCCCATGCGGCCAAGAGCGGCAGCATCGCGGGCAAGAGCGCGGCGCCGTACCAGGCGAGTCGCTCGATGCGCTCGAGGTTGGACATCGGGTTGTCCATGTGGCCCGCGTTGTATTGCCAGATCCAGAACACGGCATCGGTCGCACTCTGCTGCTGCGCAAAGACGAGGAGCACAAGCGCCCAAGGCGCGGCGAACCCAAGCGCGAGCGCGACGAGGCCGCGCGCCTTCGCGAGCGCACCCGGAGCACACAAGAGGACGCCCACGCCGTAGGCCACAAGCGAGAGCGCTGCGGGCTGCTTGCCCAGCGTGGCGAGCCCAACGAGCGCGCCCACCGCGAGCAGGAGACGCGTGCGTGAGAAGAAGCCCGGCGCACGTGTGATGACCAAGCTCCATGCAAGCGGAAGCAGCATCACGTGCTCGCAGTGAACGACCTGTCCATCGGAGGCAAAGAGCGTCGAGGAGGCAACGACGAAGGCCAGCCCCGCGGCCACGCCTGCACGCTCAAACCGAAAGTACGCGAGCGCTGCGAGCGCGATGGCGGGGATGAGCACGAGCGCTCCGAACCAACGCACGGAGTCGAGCCCGGGGCCCAACGTCCACTGGGCGAGCGCGTAGAACGCGTAGACCAGCGGCGGCTTGTTGTCGGCGAAGTCCACGTAGAGCCTGTCGCCGTGCACGAGCGCCCGCGCACCGAGCAGATGCGCCGCCTCATCGATGTTGAGGAAGCGCGCGTTCAAGAACGCAAAGCGCGTCGCGACCGAGGTTGCGACAAAGAGCAGCAGCGCGGAGGCGATGCGCTGAGCAAGCGAGGGCGTGCCCGTCTCGGGGAAGGTCGCGGTGGTCGGTGGAAGTGTGCGCATGCGTGGAGGCGCATGCGTGGAGGCGAATGCGCACCCAAGGGCATCGCAGCGCACGTGCCGCAAGAACGAGGCGCGCCATCGCGGGGGATCTCACCTGTGGCCTGGTGCAGAACGCCTCGGGCGCTGCAGAACGCTACGTAGCGCTGACGTCTCGCAAGCATGCAGAACGAAGCGGGGAACCTTCGCGCGCGCCCGCACTCCAACGACCCATGCAGCGCCTCCGCTTCCTCCCCCTCGCATGGGCCGCGTTCATCCTTGCGACACACGACGCGCTGTACATCAACCACAGGTTCGAAGCATCGGTCGGCATCCTCGTCGGCGCGACGCTCGGTGAGTGCGCGCGACGCTGGCCCTCCACGCGCTGGCTCTACGCCGCCGTCGCGACAGCCATCGCCATGCTCGCCTGGCAGCTGCAAGGCGCATGGTTTGGTGTCCAGTCGCTCAACGAACACGTGCCGCCCCTGCTCATCGCGCTCGTGCTCCTTCCCGCACTGCATCGACACAGAGCACCTGCCTTCGCGGGAGGCGCAGCACTCGTGTCGACGTTTGCTTGGCATCCGTTGACGCCGACGCTGCTCTACGGATTTCTCTTCATGCGCGACATCGGCAAGACCCCCACCACGCCGAGCCGCGCGCACTTCACGCTCGCGATGATGGCCATCCTCGCAGTGCGCTTCGGGCACATCGTCGCAACGGACCTGAGCTACGCGTACACCGCGGTAGACCCGCCGGCCCGAGGATGGTTCTGCGACGGCCCATGGACGTTCGTCCCACGTGTCTTGCTTGAGCTGAGCGTCCTCGTCGCTGCCCGCGCGCACATCCAAGGCCGCACATGGAGCATCGCGCTCCTCGCACTCACAGCACCCGCACTTCAACTGCTCGTGACCCACACACAGATGCCGATGTCGTGCTTTGGCGACTGCTGCTTTGGTCACCCGCTCGGCGGCAGCAACACGCCCTTCATCATCCTCTTCGCACTCGCCATCACACCCTGGCTTCCCCCCATCGTGCGCGCGTGCAGACAGGGCTCGCTCTAGGGTGCCATCGGATTGTTGCCGCACGTATCAAGCACACCCGACGGATCACACGTCGGCACGCGGCAGGTCGGCTCGCCGACGCAGCCTGCGCCGCCGCAGGATTGGCAGCAGAGGAGGCGGTCCTGGCAGCGCACGCTTCCATCGGTGGTGCAGCCCTGACCCACCTCGCGGTTCGTGTGGCACGCGCTCGATTCCACGCAGCCACGGATGCGATCCCAGACCTCCAGCGGGCCACAGGTGCAGGCCATCGCGGCGCAGGCGAGCGGGCTTGCAACGCCGCAGTTCGAGGGCGCGCAGACAGGCTCCCAGCGTCCACCGCTTGTGGTGCAGAGCAGCTCATCGGGCGGTGGATCATCGCCCACGCAGGTTGGCTCGGGGATGCAGCCGCGGACGGGATCGAAGACGTTGAGCGCGCCGCAGTCGCAGACAGCCTGGCCCACGATGCACTCGGCGGGCTGGGGGCGACCGCAGCGGTAGTGCAGACACTCCGAGGCCCAGAAAAGCCAGTCGCCGCCCGTCGATCGACAGAGCTCAGGCTCGCAGGGCCGCTGCGCCGTCATGCACTCGGGCATCGAGCGATAGGCGCGGCCGCAGTCGGTGCCGACGCAGGTGCCGCAGTCGATCTGCACGCAGCGCTCGCCATTCCAGATCACCGGATCAAGCCCGTCGCAGATGGGCCCGGGGCAGACGAGCGCGGCCGCGTTCATCGGTGCGCAAGAGACCGTGCCCGCATCGACACCGGGCACGAAGGCGTCGGGCAGATTCGCGTCGGTGCCGAGCGGGATGAATGCATCCGTGACGACGCGTGCGTCGGTGCCCGCATCGCTGCGCATGTTGGTGTCAGGGCAGCCACTGAGGGCGAGGACGAGGCCCGCGGAGAGGCCAAAGGGAAGTGCGTGCATGCGAAGCTTCATGCGCGGCGAGTGGCCTTGCTCAGGCGAACCCATCAAGCGTTCACGCAGACGCTACGCACCGACGGGCTCAAGCGGTTGCCAGACATCGGGCCATCGCAGGTCGCCACGCTGAAGGAGCATGCGGAGGTCGTGCGTGCCTTCGATGAAGGGCTCGGCCTCTCCGCGGAACTCCGGGCAGCGCGTGAGGATGGCCTGCCCGTTCGCGAACGAGATGTTCTGGCAGAACCCCTCTTCGGCATCCTCGCCCGTATCGCCATCCATGTAGGAGTACGAGTCTACGAGGCTCAGTGAGAGGCACTGGAGGGGGCCAAGGTCGGAGGAGCACACGATCACACGGCGTGAGTAGCCACCCTCGTCCGCAGCTGCGTTTGAGCTTCCGCCCCAAGCCCCGAGATGAACTATCAGCTCGCGGCGCCCTCCGGGGAGCACGTCATCGAAGGCCGCTTCGACCTCGATCATCGTGGACGCGATGGAGAGCCCCGGGTTGTAGGCCTGCCCCAAGACGCGCGCGAAGAGGGCATCGCCTGCACGCACAACGAGCGCTTTGTAGAGCTGGTCGCCAACGTCCTGCATCGGAAAGCTCCCGTGCACCACGTAGGCCTCGATGTCTGCCGGGTCGTCACTCACGCGCGCCGCTGTGAGCTCCGCCTCGCTGCAATCACTGCCCGCCTCCACACCGGCAAGACCGCTCTCACAAGCCTCGTCGCGCATCGCTGAAAGCAGCACATCGAGCGAGGTCGTCGCGGGCATCGACTGCCACGCGGGGGCAGTGACGGTCGAGGGCGGAAGCGCTGCGAGGCGCGCACTCACGGTCGCGTTGGGCCGCAGACGAATCGACTCCTCCCAGACCTCACGCGCCTGTTCGCTGCGCCCGCCCGCCTGATGAATGAGCCCCGCGTTGAACAAGCACATCGCCGTTGGAACACGCTGCGCCTCCGGCACAAAGCCGGGCGGTACGGCCGCAAGCGCACGATGCACATGCGCATCGGCCGCAGCAGCATCCTCTGCACGCCAGGCGACAAACGCCGTCTCACACTCCACACGCCAAGCACCCGGCGCTATCGCAAGCGCAGCCTCGAAGTGCGTGAGCGCCTCGCGATGCTGACCCGCACGCGTGAGCCGGCGCCCCTCACGCAGCGCCTCCCTGAGTGCCGTGCGTTGCGCTGCAGAGAGACGCGGACCGTGATGCCTTCGCGTCGCGTTTGCGATGGGTATGGGCGCAGCAGGCGGCGGCGTTGAAGGCGCAGGCGCAGGTGTGATCGGTGGCGCCGCAATCGGTGCGCTCGGCGTTGCGATCACGGGCGCTGCGACCGGCGTCGGCGCTTGTGTCGAAGGAGGCGAAGCGCTCTCGGAGCCGCATGCCAGAAGGGGCGCCGCCATCGCGATGCAGAAGGAAAGGCGAAGCGCGTCTCTCATCGAGAGAGCATCGCATTGGTGCCCGCTGAGAGGCTCCCTCATGCATCTCACACGCGAAGCATCCAAACGAAGAAGGGCGAAGCATCACGCCTCGCCCTTCCCTTCCGACCACTGCGCCGTCGTTACTCCGACTTCGGGCTCTTGAACGACGTCATCGGTGCCGTCTCCAGGAACTTCCAGTTCTCGTTGTCGCGCTCCAGACGACGCACGTCCCACTCGCTCTGCATCAGCGCGACGGGGTAGCCATCGATGTCGGTCACAGCGAGCGGGATGCGACGCGCCTCAAGCGCTGCAGTATCGGCCGCACCCTTCACCCAACGCGCGTACTGAAAGGGAAGTCGATCGAGCGCGACCTTCGCGCCGTACTCGTGCTCCAGGCGATAGGCGAGCACCTCGAATTGAAGCGCACCGACCACGCCCATGATCGGGTCTTTCTCGCGTCCCGCTTGGAAGAAGAGCTGCACGGTGCCCTCCTCCGCAAGCTCATCGACGCCCTTCTGCATCTGCTTGCGCTTCATCGGGTCAAGCAACGTCGCGCGTGCAAAGTGCTCGGGCGAGAAGCGCGGCACCGAGTCGAAGGTGACGGGCGTGCCCGTGCTCAGCGTGTCGCCGATGCGGAACAACCCTGGGTCGTGAAGGCCGACGACATCGCCTGCCCAGGCCTCGTGAATCGTCTGGCGCTCTTGCGCGAAGAGCTGCTCTGCGCGTGCGAGACGAATCTCTTTGCCGAGCCGGTAATGGAACACGCGCATGCCGCTCTCGAACTTGCCCGAGCAGATGCGCATGAACGCGATTCGGTCGCGGTGGTTCGGGTCCATGTTCGCTTGGACCTTGAACACGAACGACGTGAACTTGTCCTCGCCTGGCGTGACCATCCCGCCCGAGGTTTGACGTGGGCCTGGCTCTGGGCAGATGTCCTTGAACGCCTCGAGGAAGGGCTCAACGCCGAAGTTCGTGAGCGCGCTTCCGAAGAAGACGGGCGAGATGTCGCCCTTCAAGAACGCCTCCAGGCTGAACGTATCGCCCGCACCCGAGAGCAACTCGACCTCGTCGCGCAGGGTCTGCGCCAGGTCTTCTCCGGCGATGCGATCGATCTGCGGATCCTCCAAGCCGCGCATCTGCATCGGCACGCGCGAGGCATTCTTCGCGGTGCGATCGAAGGTGAGCACGCTCTTGTGGTCGAGGTCGTAGACGCCCTTGAAGAGGTCGCCCGAGCCAATCGGCCACGTGCGCGGCACCGTCTTCATCCCGAGCGTCTCTTCGATCTCACTCATCAGTGCGAAGGGGTCGCGCGCAGGACGATCGAGCTTGTTCACGAACGTGACAATCGGCGTGCCCTGCATGCGGCAGACGTGAAAGAGCTTCTTGGTCTGCGCCTCCACACCCTTCGCAGCATCGATGAGCATGATCGCGCAATCGGCTGCCGTGAGCGTGCGGTACGTGTCCTCCGAGAAGTCTTGGTGGCCCGGTGTGTCGAGCAGGTTGTAGCGAATGTTGTCGTAGTCGAACTGCAGCACCGAGCTTGTGATCGAGATGCCGCGCTTCTTCTCCAGCTCCATCCAATCGCTCGTCGCACTGCGCTGCGATTGACGCGCCTTCACGGCACCCGCCGAGTGAATCGCGCCTCCGTAGAGGAGCAGCTTCTCGGTGAGCGTGGTCTTACCTGCATCGGGATGCGCGATGATCGCAAAGGTGCGCCTTCGCTTGTGTTCGGCTGTCATGGCGCGCCGTGCTTAGCACTTCGCCTACGAAAGACGCACGCGTGTCATCCTCGCCCGCATGGTCCGACCCTTCTTGGAACGTGGTAGGCGAGGCGCATGAACCACGTGATGACAGTCGGGTGTGCAGTGCTTCTCGCGAGCGGCTGCGTGGAGCAGGCGGCGGAAGGGCGGCATCAGGCTGAGAGCATGGAGGTGCGCGCCAACCTTCCGGCGCTGCAGCAGGCGGTGCAGGCATTCGCGATGGGCGAGCGCTTCGAGAACGGACAGGTTGTCGAGCAGGGGTTGCCACCAACGCTTCCACCGACACCCTCGCTCGCCTCCCTCGGCGAGACAGCGCGCGCATGGCCCGTGGACGCGCCTCAAGGTTGGCGCACGCTTGGTTTCGAGCCGGCCGCACCCGTTCGCTACACCTACAGCGTAACCACCGAGGGAAACATCGTGCGGCTCGAAGCCACGGGCGACCTCGATGGCGATGGCGTGCGAAGTCGCTTCACCGTCGAAGGCACCTACGACCCAGCGAGCCACGAGTACGCGTGGGGCAATGTGGTCATCGAGAGCGAGATGGAATGACAGACAAGAAGAACGGTCTCTCTGGTTTTGCAAAGGCGATGATCGCCGCATCGGTGGCGGGGGCTCTCTGCATCCCTTGCACGGGCATCCTCGCGGCCGTCGCGATACCGGGCTTCATCACCTACGTCCGGCGAAGCAAGACAGCGGAGGCGCGCGCGAACATCAGCGCCATTCGCGTCGGCATCACGGAGTACGCGACGCGAGAGAGCGTCACGGCGACAGGGGATCTTCGCGGGCCCGTGCTCATCGAGAGCTTGCCCGCGACGCCCTCGGTCGAGAGCGTTGGCGCGATGAAACAGACATGGCCGCTCGATGCGAATCCGGGTTGGTCTGCGATTGGTTTCGAGCCCTTCGACCCGCTCTACTACTCGTACTCGGTCACCACCGATGCACTCGCCAATACGGTCGTCATCGAAGCCGTAGGCGACCTCAATGACAACGGCATTCGTAGCTCATTTGCGCAGCACGGGCACATGGAGCCCAGCGGCGACATCACCTGGGGCGAAGTCATCGTCACGAATGAACTCGAATGACTGAAGTCGACAATATTGAAACCAAGACCGAAACGAAGAGTGAGGAGCTGCCGCGACAACTCGGGCGCGTGAAGCCGCGCTGGCTGGAGAAGGCCTCCGAAGGCTCCGATACCGATACCAAGACCAAGCTGCTCGTCGGAACGGACACGGTGACGGGGCGCGAGGTCGACATCGCCCGCGTTCCGTTTGGGCTCGAGCGCATCGTGGAGCGCGACGCGTTTGTCGACGCGATGAAGGCGCGCACGGCGATCACGGTGCCCTCGCTTGTTGCCGTGCATGACGCGGGTGAGTGGGATGTTGATGCTTTCGTGGCGACAGATCGCATCGAAGGGCTTGATCCACTTGAGCAGCGGATTGCGAGCCTTTCGATCGCAGAGCGCGTGCGTGTCGCCAAAGGCTTGGCGGAGGCTGTGGCGACGCTTGAAGCGCACGGGCTCGCCTGCACCAAGTCGATGCTGGACGAGGCCGAGATGGACCCGTATCGCCAAGTTCGTCTGCGTGCTTTGGCGACGGCGAAAGCGGGCGTGACCGAGCCCGAGGTGGTCGAGGCGCTGCGCGCTTGGTGCGAGCGCTTGGCCGAGGTAGCCGGCGAGGTCTCCGCCGAGGACGCGCACACCCTTCACTTGCTTCGCGCGCCCTTCACAAGCGTGGGTGAGCTGCAAGCGCAACTGAAGCGTCTCTCGCCGTCAGAGCCTGAGACGCCGCTCTTGCACGTCACCATGTCGCCAGAGGCTTCGAAGCGAGCGCAAAACCGTGTGCTGGTGATCGGGCTCACGCTCTTCTTGCTCGCATTCGTCGTGCTCGCTGGCGTGCTCCTCACGCGCTAGGCGACCTAGCAGACCGCTGGTTTTCTCGATCGTCGACGGAAATATTCCGTCGCACTCGCACGTCTGATCTTCATGACCATGGGCACATCAGCTGCGCACGATGACCTCTTCAGGTCCGCGCGTGAGCACTGC
>JBILQT010000031.1:0-42588 GCA_044373065.1 Sandaracinaceae bacterium | reverse complement strand
CATCTACGTGCAGGGCCAAGGCCTCATCGGGCAGTTCCTGCCGGCGCCTGGCGATGGCCTCGCGGGCTTCGCGTTTCACTCCCTGATGTTCGAGGTGACCGTCGGCGACACCTTCCAGTTTGGTGCAGGCCCCTCGCTGGATGTCATCTGGGGCTGCGACGACCGCTATCAGCGCGCGTGCGCGAGCAACGGCCCCTATGCCGGCGGCAACTTTCGCTTCGGCATTCTCGTGGACGAGTACATCCGGCATCGCCGCTCGGGCTTTGTCGTCTCATTCGAGGCGCATCCGACTTGGTTTGGCGACCAAGCCAGCGTCTCCCTCTTGCTCGGGCTCGGCTACGAGGCGAACTGAGAGTGGTGGCGCGTGCCGATGCTCGCCCGCCCCAGCCTGCAGCCTTGGCTGGCGCCGGACGCCTCTGGGCGCGCCATGTTGTCTCATCTGGACGGAGGGGGAGCGCTCTACTTGGGCAAGCAAAGCCCTTTTGGACGGACCGGAAGCGCTCTACTTGGGCAAGCAAAGCCCTTTTGGACGGAGGGGGAGCGCTCTACTTGGGCAAGCAAAGCCCTTTTGGACGGACCGGAAGCGCTCTACTTGGGCAAGCAAAGCCCTTTTGGACGGAGCGGGAGCGCTCTGCTTGGGCAAGGGGAGCCGTTCTTGCTGATCCTTCGCCTCCAGATCGTCAGCAGAAGGGTGGCCAACGTGAGCGCCCAGCCTGGCGTCGGCGTTCGTGACTGGGCTGCACACGAGACGCCCATCAGGTGCTGCGCCGGGGGATAGACCGTGCAGATGGCCTCGAGGTCGTCCGGGGCGAGGTCTCGCTTGAGGGTTTCCCCCAGATCCGCGTTGGCGAACATGGTCGCGTCGGGCACCTCGGTGTGGGCAAAGCCGAGCGCATGGCCGAGTTCGTGGGTGAGCGTGTTCTCGACATCATCGAAGCCTGCCGGGTCGGGGCCCGCGGACCACGCGTGGTTTACGGCATTCACATCGATGTCCGCGTCGAGAATCTCGCCCGTCGAGCGCCGGTAGACGGTCGTCGTCAGCGCGAGCGTCTCTGCCCCAACCTCAGCCGGCCAGGCGGTTGCCCGAAAGACGATGCGGTTCTCCATGTCGGGCGCGCCGCCGGTCAGGTTGGTGCGGTCCTGCCGCGCCGGGCCGAGATGGCGGAGCGACATACCGGTGCACTCGGCCTCACTCCACGTCTGCACGGAGCGTCCTAGGGCCAAACGCGCCTCGTCTGCAGGCACGCCGGGGATCTCGGTGAACACGTCGCGAAAAGCAACGGAGCGTCGCGCCCAGAAGAGCGGTGTGCCGCCTGGGATGTCGTCCACCGTCGTGCGCCGATAGGCATGGGCAGCACCCGGACACGTCGCCATGAGCGCGAGCGAGCCTGCCAGGGTGAGCCCGAAGGTGACCCCGAGGGCGGCCCTCTGGGCGACCCCAGGAATGATGCGACGACGCATCCGGCGAGTATCACAGGGCAGGCGACCTACTGCACGCGCTTGCTGGACGCGCCTTCGTCCAGTTAGAGTCGGGGCGTGTTTTGCGGACGTCGAGTCTCCGTCCTGGTCAGCACCCTAGCGCTCGTCGCAGGGTGCGGAGCGACAGACCGCGTCGAAGTGACCGGAACTGTCACGGATTTGCGTACCGGACGCGCCCTTGCTCATGCGCGCGTCACGGGTGCAAACGGCGTCGCAACACACACGAACGACGAGGGGCATTTCACGATCACTGTGGTCCGCGGTGTACGCACACAGCTTCGTGTCAGCGCCGATGGACACCTCGACGCGGTCCAAGGTCTCGCGATGGATGCTCCGCAGACCGACGGGCCGCTGGCCTTCCAGCTCGAACCCACTGAAGAGGTTGAAGACGATTCTGATCCTTCCGCGAACGCCGTCGTGCGCTGGGCCACCGCGCCCTGGCTCAGGCGACGCTTCGGTCATGCCGAGTCCTTCGACGCCGGACGGCTCGATGGTGGTGCGCATGACAGCGGACCCGTTCACGTATGCCCGTATCCAACAGGTCACGCCTCTCCTGACACCTCTGAGAACGCGACCGACTCCGACGCTGTCTACCCATGGCTGGGGGATGGTGTCGTCTGTGTGTCCTGCCATCAACACCGCGCTACCGACAGCCAAGTGGGTCAACCACAGGCCGATGTCATCGCCGGTTCACTGGAGGACATCTCAGTCGCCGCACCCCACGCCTACCTCGCCGATGCCTGCCTCGCCTGCCACCAAGAGACGTATCAAGAGACGTATCAAATAGAGCCTCCAAGCCTCGCAAACGCCCAGAATCGAAGCGAACGCGCATGGAGTGCATGCACGCGTTGCCACGGCGAAACGGAGGTCGACCTCATCTTCGAGGACGACACCACAGGTCTGCCAGCCACCTACGAGCAAGTCGTCGCCCGAGCCCGCGCCGCGATGGCCACCCGTTTGGAAGCGCATGAGCGTGCCCGCGTGGCCTCGCTGATCGAATGGCTTGAGGCTGATGGCTCCCACGGTGTGCACAACCCAGCACTGGTGCGCGAACTCCAAGCCGCAGCGCACTGAGGGTTGAGCGCTGGGTTGAGCCGCTGGACTGAGAAGCCCAGCACCCGTTCACGTGAACGCTGGTTGAGCTAGCACCCGACGAGGTTACTCGCCCTCGGGCAAGTCGTCGTCGGCATCACCTACGTCGTCCACCTCTGGCTCGGCCGCGCCTGCCTGACGGCGGGCAAGACGTGCTTCGGCGCGACGCGCGGCGTACTCGGGATGCGGACGTGCGGAGCGCGGTAGACACTGAACACCCTCAGGCGGACGACCGCGTCGCCAGGTGATCGGCGCCACGCGTGGACCAATCCGAGGACGAAAGAGCGGCGCAGGGTCGCAGTGCTCACCGTTGTAGATGAGCATGAAGTGCAGATGGGCCCCGTGGCTCGTCCCGGTGTTTCCGAGATGCGCAACCGTCTGGCCGCGGCGCACGGTCTCACCCGCCCGCACGACGTTCTCGCGGTTGTGCGCGTAGGCCGTCACCCAGCCATTGGGGTGCTGGATCATCACGAAGTTGCCGTACCCCGAGATCTCATTCCCCGAGTACGCAACCACGCCGCGCTCGGAGGCTCGGATGTTTGCGCCGACCGGGCCGCGAATGTCCATCGCGAGGTGATAGCCCGCGCGACCGCTTCCCCAACCTCGGATGAATTGGCCGCCACGCACCGGTACCTCAAGCGTCCCAGGCATGCGGGCATTGCCGGCCGCCACAATCCAAGCGCGCTCTGGCGGGTGCGAGAGGAGCGTCTGTGCAGTGCGCGCCCGCCCCAACCCAATGCGATTCGCTCGCGCCGTCGCACGTGTTTGCTCGGGTGAGGGACCCGAAGGTGCCACGCGTCCTGAGCGAAGCGCGACCGGGTCTTCCCCCTCCCGCGGCACCAAGAGTTCTTGGCCGAGACGCAGGTTGTCGCCTCGAATCCGGTTCGCCTCCCGGATCGACTCCACCGTCGCGTGATAGCGACGCGCGACGCGGGCCAACGTGTCGCCGGCCACGACGGTATGCATCCGAGGACGCTGCGCCGAGAGCGGGACACTCACGAAGACGAGGGCCAACGCCGCCAAAAGCACGAGCACGTGATGCCACGATGGCGCTTTCAGACGGGCTTTCGGAGCTGGGTTGAACCGACGCATGCGGGGGCGACGATGTCACGCAGATGCCCATCGAGCGAGCAGCGGAAGCAAGCCGCCCAGCCGAAGGCAAGGCACACTCGCCCAATGCGGCGCGCCTGGCTGGTTCTCTCTCGCTCCTGGCTCGTGCTCAGCACGCTCCTTCCCATGTGGCTCGCCTACGCGATCCCGTTTGTCCGCTCGCGACGCTTCGGCGCCGTGATCCCCGATGCCCGATGGGATGCGCTGCACGCCCGTTACGCTGCGCGCTTTCGCAGCCTGGCGATACGGATGCGCGGCGGTCTCATCAAGGTCGGGCAGATCCTCTCGACGCGCGTCGACATCCTGCCGCCCATCTGGATTGAGGCGCTGGCCTCCCTTCAGGACCAAGTCACCCCGCATGCCTGGAGTGAGATCGAGCCGCATCTCCGGAACTCGTATGGAGGCACCGCCCCCGAGACGCTCTTTGCCTCGCTCGACAAACATGCGACGGCCGCCGCGAGCTTTGGCCAGGTTCACCGTGCGCGCACCGTGGAGGGCGAGGACGTCGCACTGAAAATCCGTTACCCCGACATCGAGCTCAAGCTCGGCACCGACATGCGCGTCTCGGGCCTTGTCCTTCCGCTCTTCAACCTCTTCCTCCCGCAGGTGCGCATGCGCCCGATCTACGAGGAGATGCGACGCGCCCTGGAGGCTGAGCTCGACTACGAATCCGAGGCGCGCTTCACCGAGATCGTCCACGCGAACTTCGCCAAAGACCCGATCGAGGGCGTGACCATCCCCCGTGTGTTGCGGGGCCTCACGCGCCGCGACGTGATCTGCACCGAGTGGATCCAGGGCACCAAGATCACAGACCCCGCGTTCCTCGACGACCCGCGCTTGAACCGCGAGCTCGTGCTCGATCGCATCATCGAGACCTGGGTAAAGATGATGTACGTCGACGGCGTCTTTCAGAGCGACCCGCACCCAGGGAACGTGCTCGCCCGCATGACCGACGCGGGCCCGGAGATCGCCGTAATCGACTTCGGTCAGGTGAAAATATTGACGAAAGACTTCCATGAGAAGCTGCTGCGCTCGGTGATGGCCTTCATGACGCGCGACCGAGAGGCCTTCGGCAGGAGCCTCGTCGGCATCGGCCTCTTCGGCGAAGCAGACCTCGCCCGCGTCACGCCGCTCCTCGAGCGCGTCTTTGAGAAATACGACGCGGTCAGCGCGGGCGAGGTGGTGATCGACTTCGGCTGGCTGAAGAACGAAGTGCTCGCCTCGATTGGCGAACTGCGCGGCATCGTGGTGCCCCAGGATTTGATCCTCTACGGACGTACCTTTGTGCTTCTTGGCGGCCTTGTCCGCGCCATTGACCCGAACGCCGATGTGCTGGAACTCGCACGTCCCCATTTTCTGCGCGCGATGCTCTCGGGTGGCCCGCCGGCTTGAACCCTACGGGGCTTCGCTCAGCACATCGCGCAGGCGCGTTGCATACGCAGAACGCGGATACGCCTGTGAAAAGCGGGCAAATCGCGCCTCGGCTTCGCTCCTCCGCGAGAGACGCACGAGCGCCTCAATCGCCACACGCTCGCGCTCCTCGGCCCACTCTGGATGCGGCACACGGGCCATGCGCTCGGTCAGCGTGAGCGCCTCTCCTGGATGTGCTTGCAGGGATGAAGTCGCGCGTCGCAAGAGCACGGTCTCGTCCTCGATCTCCACTTCAGGCGTGCTTGCCACCGATGTTGGTTCGACGGTGCTCGCGGCCTCTTCAACGCGCGGGCGTCGTACACGCGAGGGCTCGTTGGTGACTTCGATCGGAGGCTCAACACCGTGCGGGATCGACGGCGTCTCCAAGCTCGTGATCACCTGCGGAGCCTCCAAAGGCGCGCTCACAGAGGGCGTTTCGGGCGCCTCCTCTGACGCCATGAAGCGCACGCCGACCGCGATCGCAACGAGGGCACCTACGGAAACGACGGACGCCAGGGGCATCCACAGCGATGTTTTGGGCAACACGGGCGGCGCACCTCCGCCTCCTCCACCGCCTTGAATTGCACCCAGCACCGCCGCCTCAAGGGCACGCAGCTCGGCCTCACTCGGCCCATCGTCGTACGCGGCATGCAGCGCGCGCGCGAGCGCATCGTCTTCGTTCGTATGCCTCAGAGGCGTCTCTGCACTCATCGCAACGCTCCTTCTGGGTCGACGTTCTCAAGCGCGCGGCGCAGCGCTTCGCGGGCCGCATAGAGACGGCCGTATGCCGTCTTTTCCGGGCAATCGAGCAAGATCGCGATCTCCTTCATCGGCACTTCTTCGATCTCAAAAAGCACCAGTACCTCGCGCTTGTTCTCATCGAGCGAGGCCAACGCGCGATCCAGAAGACGTAGCCTCTCCTTGCGCTCCAACTCTTTGAACTCAGGGGCCGAGCCCGCGCGCTCCGGCACTTCATTGCCCCCATGCTCGTGACGCACATACGCGCTCTTGCGGTAGTCCGAGGCGATGCGAAGTGCGATGCCGTAGAGGTAGGTGCGCACATCCGATCTGCCTTCAAATTCATGCGCTTTGCGGTGGAAGACGACGAAGACCTCCTGCGCGAGATCAGGCACATCGGCCTCGCGCACACCAAGCCTTCGCAGCGCGCGCCAGATGCCTGCGCCATGCGTACGTACGAGCGCCGCGAAGTCACGCGTCTCAAGCGCAGCGCTCATCGCGAAAGAGGCAGGTCGAGGCTCAGCCCAAGGCCAAACATCGCGGCCACGGGCTCCGGTTGGTAGTACGCCGCATCGCTTCCACTGAGGCGCCAGGCCTCCGCGCGAAAGGGCACGTAGAGCGACGCATTCGCATGCAAAATAAGCCAATGCGGGATCAGCGTGATGCGGCCCGCAGCGTGAATGTCGAGCTGCACCAAGAGGCGCTCTCTCTCGCGCAGTGCAAGCGAAGGCGCGTGGGCGATGGCGAGTGCACCGCCGATATCGACACCGCCACAGAGCTCGAGCGAGGCCGTGTCGTCACGGAAGAAAAGGGGGCAAATCGTCACACCGCCGAGCACGTTCAGAAAGTCGACGAAGGCATCCGCGACCTGCGCGCGCGACCAGGGGACGAGCGAGCCGACGATGCCGAAGGGCACAAAACCCGACGGCACAAAGAGCACACGAAGATGGCCCGAAGGCGCCACAAAAGGGCCGACTCCGAGCGATGCACCCGCGCCCAGATCGACAGTAATTCGATGCGGATTCGCAATCGGAGCGGGCGTGACGACGGGCTCTCTCGGCGGCTCAACCTCGACCGTGGCGGGCACGACTTCGGGCGTTGTTTCGGGTGTGCCTGAGAGGTCCGCCTCGGGATCAATCATCAACACCATCGCGATCGATGCGCGCTCACGCAGCGCCTCACACGTCGCATCGCGCGTCTCAATCACGCGCTCACCCAGCACCTCGCCCTCCCGTGTCGAGACATGCACGGTCGCGCGAAATCGCGCCTCCTCCGAGGGCGGCAAGGCCTCCACGTAGGCCTCGATCACAAGCTCTGCATCGCTTGATGACGAGATGACGGAACGGCCCGTCAGCGCATCCATCTGCGTCGCCATCGCAGGCAGGGTTGGGCACGACTCCGCGCCAGGCAGGCGCGTCCAAGAGAGCGTCGAGGTGCGCCTGGGTGAAGGCGCGTCGCTCTGCGCCGTCGCGGTGAGCGGCGCCCAAAGAGGCAGAACAACGAGCCATGCGAGCGCACGCAACATCGCGCCAAACGATACTCTGAATGCACGCATCACCGTGAATTCAAGGCGATTGCGCAATGGCGATCTCGGTCTCCAGCACCACGACCTCAAGGCTCAGCCGCGCTCGCTCTTCCGAACTTAACTGGCCGGCAAGGGCATCCAAGACGGACGCGCGGTAGGCGCGAAGAGAGAGCGTGGCCAACGCGCGGCGCGCTCCAGACGGAATCGCAACGCGGGCACTCTCAGTCTCACCGGGCGCAATCCGTACATGCGCAATGCGGTCCGCATCGGTCGGCAGGGCGCGCGGGCTCTCGCCTGCGAAGGGCTGATCACCCAGCACGATCACCTCGCGCGCATCGACACTCTCTGCATCCAGATCGAAGTGCACATCCACGCGGAGCGTCCGCAAGAAGGCAGAGCCTGTCGGCAGATCGTGACCGAGGCGCGCATTCGTCAGGCTCACAACGAGCGCATCGCCTTCGCGCTCAAGCTCCAGCAACACGCGATCGTGTCCAAACAGAGAACGTAGCGATTCGCCATGCGCAGCAAGGGAATCCGCGTCCACTCTCTCGGGCGGTGTGGGCCCAACAAAGGTGTGCGAACGACGCGGCCGCACGCGATCCGAGCCCAGCGCAATCGAGCCGGGTTCCAAGCTCGGCATGTGGCAGTCGATGCACTGCGGTGCGTTCACCCGCTCGACCGCTTGCGCGTACTCCGCCGCACTCGACTCGACAAAGAGCTGCGGGCCCGTCACCTCGTGGCAGGTCAGGCAGAGCTGCGCGTCCGAGACAAAGCCACGCGACTGACTTGCATGCGCAGGCGACTGACCATCACCGAAGGGCCCGTCGAGAGGCGCGTTCAGGTCCAGCACAAGGCGTCCATCCCCCGTCCCGCGATTGCCAATCGCCGCATGACAACTGACACATTGAATGCCCCCATGCGCATCGTGTTGCTCGCTGGGCGGGAGGTGCACCGGCGCGTGACAGCTCTCGCACCGAGCTCGTGCAAGCGAGCCCCACGCGGCGTCCACATGCGGCAGAAGGCTGTTGAATACAGGCGATTGCGCGGATTGATCATGCGCCGAGCGCGCAAAATCTTCGCCCTGTGCGACGTGACACGACGCGCACGAAGCGTTGTCTGCGCCGTAGGGAAGCGCCTCCGAGAGAGAAGCACGACAACCCACCACGAGCACGAGCATGCCAATCAGACTGGCAGTCAGACTGGCACTCAGACTGGCATGCATGGGTCTCACACATCCCCGAGGTGGACGGCAAATCCGAGGATGAGCTGGGCTGTTCCAAAGGGCGTGTAGGTATCCTCGACTGCGCCTGTCCAGCGCGCCTGGCTGCGGTCGTGTCCCATCCAGACGGCGCCCTGTGCTTCGAGGAAGAACGAGCCCCAGTCGTCGATACCGGCTTCAAGCCCAAGGCCTGCGTGGGCGCCAAAGAGCACGTCGTCGGCGCGTGGTGCGACTCCGTCTGTGGCCTCGATGAGTGAGAAGACGGTGCAGAAGCCAAAGAGCGGGCGTAGACGCAACCAGCGCGTCAGGGCGATAGGAATGTAGAGGTTGAAGCCAATCTGGTGGTCGTGGCGAAGCCCTTCACGCCACTCGACCAAGTGCCCCTCGCCGAAGACCTCCACGCCGAGTTCGTCAAACGGCTCCCACCGTGCGCGTCCGCCAATGCCGCCCGCCGCATACGAGCCAGCCCAACCCGAGGCGTATGCCGCAAGCGCGAAGGGCCTGTCGAAGGCGTGCACTGCATCGGTCGGCGGCTCATCGGCAGCTTCTTGGGCCAGTGAGAGGTTGGGGAAGAGGCTCGTGAGGAAGAGAGCGACTGCGGGTGCGAGCGTTGTCTTGATTGCCATTCCCGTGAGTGGAGCTGGCCGGCTGGTTTTCTCGACCTCGCGCTCTTTTTCTGAAGTGTCCGCGAAAAAGCAAAACGCCAGGTGGTGCTCACCTGGCGTTTCACGGTTTCGGAAGGCTTGGACTCAGCGTGCCCAGCGGGGTGCGCGCTCCGCAAACGAACCAATCCACTGCTCCGCAATCGCTGGCAGGCCATTGACCATCTGCACGAGCATCAACGCCTGCTGACCTGGGTCAGATCCATTCGGAGCGAGTTCCGCACGCACAAGGACGCGTTGTGCATCGCGTTGCGTCACCGTGACCACGGATTGCTCGACGAAGTCGGAGGGGAGCTCTGCAACCGTCTGCATCTGACCGTTGATCACAGAGTAGACGACGTAGCCGCTGCGGGTGCGCTGCAGGCCCACCTCGATGGGCGCGCCGCCGCGAGGGCTCCACACCGCCACCGTGCCGGGGGACATGCCTGGGCCGATCAGGGTGACTGGAATGCGCGGAAGCAGATCAACGCGTGCCGTGACCGTCGGGATGCCAGACGGCGGTGGGGTGACCACGACGGGCGGAGGCGGGGCAATCACGACCGGCGGAGGCGGTGTCGGGGCGCCGAGGTTGCTGTAGTTGATGCCGGGGATGGTCGTCACGCCGAGCATGTGCGGACCGCTACCGCCGCTGCTGTAGCTACCCACCCAGACCAAGATTTGCCCGGGGCCTGTGGGGCCTTCCACGACCGGATTCGCGGCGCCGCCGCTGTCATCGTCACAGACCAGACGGCCGTCCGGGTAACGGATTACAAGGGTCGTGTCGGCATCGGCGCGGACGACGAAACGCAGATTCTGAAAGCCAGAGCGTGCGTTCACGATGTGCGTGGGCGGCTGCGTGATCCAGCCACGGCAGTTGCCATCGACGTTGCTGGCTTGCACCTGGCCGCCATACGTCCCGGTCATGATCATCGGGTCGGGGCGTGCACCCGCGGTCATCTCGATCGCGCCATAGAGCGCACCCTGAACTTGGCCCACGGGAGCGCCGCCGATCGCCGTCGCATCAAGGTTGTACGCGCCTGTGGCACTCGACGAGTACGAGCCCACCCAGACACGGTACTGGCCCGGGCTTGCCGCGAACTCGAGCAGGGGATTCAAGCCCTCGCCGCCGTCGTCATCGCAAAGAATGCGGCCGTCGGGCGTCTGCACCATCAGCGTGGTGTCCACGTTGGACACTGCACCAATTCGAACCTGAGCCGTTCCAGGCGCGACGTTCAGGACATGACTGGGCATCGGCTGGGCGTACCCCAGGCAGTTGCCGTTGACTGAGTTCAACGCGACCGGGCCGCCTGCGATGCCACGCAGTGCTGTCCCACGGCTCAGCGCCAACGGGGCCGAGCCGTAGGTCGGCGGAGCCTGGGGCGCGAGATATTGCGCTTCTGCTGCCACAGCCCCCGAGGCTGCGATCGCCGCCGCGAGACCAAGGCACGTTCCAACCTTCGTGCGCACCACTCTCATTGATTCCTCCGCTACCTGTTGCTGGGTTCCCGTTGGGAACAGACTCGATGAACTGGAACTCGCATCGGACCGAAGTGCTTGGCTGAAGTACCGTCGTGCTCGCTTCCAGTTCGGAAAGCTTGCTCGGCGCCAAGGTTCACAAGCGTGAACTGCGACTCGCTCCACATACGCTTTGCGCACTGCTCCGCTTCCTTCATGGACGAGCGAGGGTCCAAAACGATTCAACTGCGTTGCCGTGCGGGGCGAGTATGCCTGGATGGACACAGAAAAGGGCAAGCCGGGTTGCTCTTGGTGAGCGGTCGCGCTTGGTTTCGCGGCATGAGCAACCTCTCGAAGCGTTCCCGTGCATCCGTTGGCCCCTTCCTCGCCACCTGCATTGCCCTCTCTGGCTGCGGTTCCACGGCGACCCAGGCGCCTGTCGAGCAACCGACTGCCGCGGTGGCCACGACGCCAGCCTCGCCCTGGGATGGCCTCGATACGAGCGCGCTCGTCGCACGCATTCGGCTGGACGCGACGGCGCGCGTCACCGAGACGGACCCCTCGCTCGATCTCTCGCAGCGCGCTGCCTGGGGGACTGCGCCCGAGAGCGCTCCAGAACTTGGCGATCGAGCGTGCGAACAGTTGCTCAACCTTGCGATCACTGACCTCGCATCCGGCGATCTGGATGGGGCGGAACGCACCGTGCGCCTCGTCCGCCAGCGCGCGCGCAACCGCAACAATGCTTTCGTAGGCAACACGCTCCTCTCGATCATCGCGCGTCGTCGCGCCACCGAGACGGACCCGGCAACTGCCATCGCCGCCATCTTCCGCGAGCTTCCGCGTGCGCGATTCGGTTCGTCGACGGTTGTCTTCCAGCTCTACCAAACGCCAGAGCAAATCGAAGCTGCACTCGAGCAAACGCACACGCAGATGGTCACGCTGGACACAGCGGTCGCCGCGCTCTTCCAGAACGAGATCCTGCGAGACGTGGTTGCCAATCGCGAGACGTATCTGGCGGCCATTGCGACCGTTCGCGCCGAGCATGACGCCCGCCCCGCGGATGCGGACCACACCTTCTCCACGGTCGATCTCGCCCGCGCCCGCGACGCGCAGCCTGTGCTCGTTGCGGTCTGGGATACGGGGACGGCGACGAACCTCTTTGGTGAAGGCCAAGCGCTCGGCGACCGACTCTTCACGAATGCGAGCGAGCAGGCCAACGGGCTCGATGACGACAACAACGGCCTCGTCGACGACATCCATGGTGTCATCGCCGACCCGGACCCAGCACAGACGGCATACACATTTGAGCCTGGTGCCGATGCGATTACGCAGTACGGCCCCTTCCTTCGCGGCGTCATGGATTTGCGCGCAGGCATGGCGTCGACGGAAGCCGCACAGCGGGTGCTCACGCTCATGCGCGGCGCGACCGATGCGGAGAGCTTGGAGACGCTCGACTCGAACCTCGATGCGATTGGCGAGTGGGCGCACGGCACGCACGTGGCGGGCATTCTTGTGCAGGGCCTTCCCCAAGCGCGCGTAGCGATCTTTCGCTCCGCCTGGGCGGGTGAGACACGTGTCTATCGCCACCGCGGTCCGACGGATGCGGAGCTCGAAGCGGAGCGCGCGAACATCCAGAACATCGCGACCTTCATCAATACGCATCACGTGCGCGTGGTGAATGCGAGCCTGGGCTTTGAGCAGGACTACGTAGAGAACGAGCTGGGCTACGAGGGCGATACCTACGCAACGCCCGAGGCGCTTCGCGAGCGCGCCCATGCGATTCAGGCGCATCGCCGCGCCGAGTGGCAGTGGATCTTCGAGCAATGCCCCGAGACCCTCTTTGTGATCGCGGCGGGCAATTCAAACCATGACGTCGTTGAGTACCAAGACGTCGCTTCGTCCATCACCGCGCCGAACGTCCTCGTCGTGGGCGCCGTGGATCGCTTCGGAAATTGGGCGACGTTCACCAACTCGAATCCCCAGCAAGTGCGCCTCTTCGACTTCGGCGTGGAGGTGGACAGTGTGATCCCCAATGGCGAGCACGTTCCGCTCTCGGGCACCTCGATGGCCTCGCCGAATGCTGCGAACCTTGCCGCCAAGATGATCTCGGTGGACCCGGCGCTCACGCCTCCGCGCGTGATTGAGCTGATGACTGCGACTGGAGAACCCATCCCTGCTCCCTTCAACGGCGTGATTGCCCACGAGGCCAATGCGCTCGCGCGCGTACGTCACGACAGGCGCCCTGCAGGACGCGCGCGTCGATGACCCATCCGAACCAAGGCCTCGCGCAGTGAGCCCCGAGAGCGAGCATTCGAAGGAGGCGCCATCTTCGGGTGGCGTTTCTCTTTCCGATCCGGACTTGAGCGGATCCGAGGGGTTTCGCTTTGAGATCGCCCTCAGCGATCAGGAACTTGCGACCGCTTGGGTGCGTGAACACTACGGACGCCAAGGATCGCTTCGCTTCTGGATGGCGCCGCTGCTCGTCTTGTTGGGAACTGTCCTCCTCGCTCAGGCGACGGGCGCACCTCGTATCGCTGCGGTGCTGATGATCGTCTGGGGCTTCTTTGCCATCGCGCGTCCCTTCCTGATGGCCTCGCAGATCGTGGCCCAAAGGCGCAAACGCGGAGGAACACAGAAGGTCGAGCTGACCATCGAGGGCAAGGGCCTGACGGTCACCAAGGACGGGAAAGGTGTGCTCTTTCCTTGGAAGGACATCACCGCCGCCGGCATGCGGAAGGACTACGTCTGGTACGAGATCCGCGGTGCCCAACGCGCGCCAATTCCTAAGCGCGTCATTGCCGATGTGGATGCCCTGCAGCGCTTCTTCGCCAAGCGCACGCTGTGGTCCAAATCCTGACGGTCAGCCGACGTCTTGAAACGCAGCCGTGTTGGCGCTGCGCTGCGCTGCGGTCGTCAGTGACTCTTCGACGCGGACGCTGAAGAGACGTGCACCGAGGCGCGCGAGGACCTGTCCCACTGACCAGCCGCGCGGAGGCTCAGCGCGCACTGGCCCAAGCACGTCCTCGCGCGTCAGCACTTCGCCGCCGTAGATGCGCGCGAGCAGTGCGCGGAAGTCCGCGAGGTAGAGACGGTCTGCTTCCGCGGCCTCGACGAGCCAGTGCCAGATCTCTGCACCCAGCACGATGTCTGTGCCCGGCGTTGCCATCGCAGCATCCGAGCGAAGCCAGACTGGGCCGGACCAGCCCGGCACTTCGAGCTCAAGCACCGTCACTGCGGGCATCTCCGTGAAGTGTGCGGCGGGCAGTGCACGCGCCTCCTCCAGTGGGCGCAGGTAGGTGCTCATCAAGCGCTGAACCGATGCGCCTGCGGGCTGCTTCTTCGCGCTCGCGGGTTGGATACGGGAGACGCTTCGAACGTTTCGGACTGAACTCGTGGCTTCCATCGTCGACTCCTCCGATGAAGGGCTCGCGCGCTTCATCTCGATGAAAACCCAACGAGAGCCTTCCTTTTCACAAGGAACTCGGGCCATGACGGCGGCTGTCGGTGGGCTGACACCTCACAAAAGACCAGGGCAACGACTGTTCAGACGTTCAGCTTAGCAGGTTCTGACAGCACTCCTGCGTTTTTTGAAAATCGCTTAGCCTCTCGGGATGATCAGCGTGGGCTACGTCTTGTTCGCGGGAACCGAGGGACCCAACGCCAGTGAGATCGAGGAAGCTGCACGGGCTTTCGGATGGCTCATTCGAGGCGACGGCTCTGACAAGCCACTTCACTTTTTCGTCTCGGATGAGGACACCGAGTGCATGGTGATGTTCATCGAGGCGCCTTTTCCTGATCGCGAGAGGGTGGCGTATGGGCCGACTTCACCGCCCTACGAGGCGACGCTTGCGACCCGCTCGCACGCGATCGTGACGGCGATGAGCGATGCGCTCTCGGCCGAGGCGCTGGAGCTGCGGCTCTTGGCGGTGATGGCGGCCGTGATCGATGCACGCGGACCGGATGCAGTGGGTGCGATGACGCCCACGGGTGTCGCGATGCATGTGGCTGGGCTCGTCTCGGGGATGGCGAAGCTGGCCTATGCCGACGGGCGTGTGCCGGCTGAGATTGCGGTCGACGTGACCATTGCCCGTGAGCCGGGGGATCGGATGTCGTTTCTCACGCATGGGCTCTGGCCGCGTGGTCGCGAGGAGTTCTTCATCACGTGTTCGCCGCGCGGAAAGGGCGCGCTCGACTTCGTCTTCATGATGGTGCGCTGGATGCTCGCGGAGCCCGACAAGGCGCTGCCGACAGGGGACACCGTGGGTCGAACTGCAACGGAGAAGCTGCGCGTGCAGCGCGTACCCAACCCTGCGCACCCAGAGCAGCAGGCGATTCGTCTCGACCTGCCCTGAGGCGGAAGAAGCGCGGCCCTCAAGAGTTCGTACGCGATGCCTGAGCCAACCAAGACTGAACAGAAGAAGCGCGGCATCTCCCTCGGCGCGCTGATTGGGTTCGCGCTCAAGGTCGCGGCGTTCTTGGCGATGTTCGCGGTGCCGCTCTTCGGCACCTGGAGCGCATCGAGCTTGGCGGCGTATTGGAATGGCCCGATTGCCGCGACGATCGGTGCTGGGCTCCTTCTCTTTCCGGTGCTTCCGCTCGCCTGGGATGCCTGGCGAGAGCGCGCGCGACGGGTGCGTGAGGCGGCATCGAAGGCAAAGCCAAGGGCGCGTGTCCTGACCTTCACGGACAGGCTCGTGCTGCGCACGCTCTTCCTCAACGGGGCATTCCTCGCGGCGATGGTCTTCACCTGGCCAGAGGCGCTCTTTGGTGCGTTGACCACGCGGGGCGATTGGTTTCTCGATCGGGTCGAAGGGGCCGACCTCGCGCGCCGCATCGTGCTGCGGACCGCCGATGGCCTCGTCTGGATCTACGACGCTGCGCATGAGAATCCATATGATCAACATGCGGACGAGACGGAGCCAGTAGAGACAGAGACGCCCGTGCCGACGCCCGTGCAGGAGGCCGATGCTGGCGTGGCGGACGATGCCTTTGCCACGCCACCGGACGCGTTTGTCGCCGCGCGCGATGCAGGTGTGGACAGCGATGCCGCGCTTGCCGATGCAGGGGTGGACAGCGACGCGGGCCCGCACGTCGAGCCAGTACCGGAGCCCTCTCCAAGCACGAACAATGAGACGCCGCGCTGGCCCTTTCGCAATGTTGTCTCGCTCATCGTGACGGCGATGCCTGCGTCGGAGGAGGCCTCGATTGCGCGCGTCGCGACCTACCTGCGGGCGCACGCATCCAATGACTACGAGCTTGCGCGGGCTGCGCACGACTACATCGCGACGCGTGTTGCCTATGACACCGAGGCGCTCGCCTCGATCGCGGCTTCCGACTACCGCACGCGCTTCCCGCAGGATGCCGCGTCGGTATTTCGAACACGACGTGGTGTGTGCGAGGGCTATGCGCGTCTCTTCCGCGCGCTCTCCGAGGCGATGGGGCTTGAGGCTCGCTATGTCGTGGGTGATGCGCGTACGGCGCGTGAGCCACTTGAGGTGGAGCCCCATGCTTGGAATGCCGTGCGCATCGATGGCGCTTGGTACCTGCTCGACGTGACGTGGGATGCGGGCGGTGTCGGGGAGGAGGGCTTTGTGGCGCGCTACAGCACCGACTACTTCCTCACTCCCTCGGGCATTTTTGTGACCGGGCATTTCCCCGACTCAGTCACCTGGCAGCTGCGCGATGCGCCGATCACGCGCGGTGAATTTCAGCGCATGCCGGTGCTCTCCCCGAGCTTCTACGCGCAGGGGTTTGTGCTCAACGACCCAACGCGTGCGCAGACGGAGATCCGCTCCAACACGTTTGAGGCGCGCGTGCATGGGAGCCGCTTCTTGCTCGCTGCGATCTCCCCGGAAGCAGGCGGTGAGCGTGTGGATTGCACCGTCGAGGAGGCGGGCGACTACCTCGTGCATTGCCCGGTCTCAGGGATGGGCACGTTCAACGTGCTGCTCTTCGCGAACAAGCAGCGCTACGGGCAATACGAGTCGATAGGCGCGCTTCAGGTCATCCGTCGCTGATGTTGCTCAGCGATCGCGCAGGTCGAGCAGGCGTGCGGTCGCCTCGAAGAGTGCGTGTCCGTTCTTCGCATCGTCGGCCTGAGGCGCGCGTGGCTTCACTTTTTTCACGTGCACGTAGAGGCCTGTCTGGCCCTCGATGGGGCGTGCGCAGGAGAGCCAGACGGCCGGTGTCGCGCCGTCTTCGGGCTTCTTGAAGAGCGCGCGGATCGTTGGGTCCAAGAGGGGCTTTGCCCATGCGGGCGCCTCGCGTGCGATGTCGGTCGCGACGGCACCGGGGCAGCAGGTGTGCACCGAGACCTCATTCGAGAGACGCCGTGTGAGCTCCTTGGCCCACGTCTCGATCAAGAGCTTGTGGTAGCCGTACTCGCTCACCGTCTCGCGCATGCCGTAGGCCTGAAACCTCCCGAGGGCGGGCACGTCGAGGGGCTTGGCGGTGCGGTGTGATTCGCTCGAGACAAAGACGACGCGCGGGATGAAAGGCTTGATGTCGCTCTCATCGATGCGCTCGTCCGCGAAGCTGCGGTTGGCGATGACACCGCGCTCGAGGAGCCGCGTCACGAAGGCGACGTTGGCGAGGTAGTTCACCTGGAACATCTCGTCGAAGCCGTCCTTCGTCTTGCGTGCGCCCTGCGTGACGATGCCTGCGTTGAGCACGACGACATCGAGCGTGATTCCGTCCTCTGCGAGCTCATCGGCGACGCTCTCGGTTTGGGCGAGATCCGAGAGGTTCAGCTTCACCGCATCGACGGTGCCCATCGGTGAGAGGCCATGCTGCTTGCTGAACTTCGCGGCTGCGCGACGCACGACATCCATCACCTCAGGGATGCCGCTTCGACACGCCATGATCACGTGTGCGCCACGCGCGACAAGCTGCACGGTGATGGCGAGCCCGATGCCTCGGTTGGCGCCTGTGACGAGCACACTGCGACCATCGAGACGATCGAGCGGAGAGAGCGAGAGTGCGGGGGTGCGATCGGTGATGCGGTCGGCGATGCCCGACACGGTGGCGAGTACCGCGCCGTCATAGCGAGGACGCATGACTCGCTGGTTTCCCTCGCGGGAAAGAAAGGCGCTGCGGATTCGATCTCGGATGGCCATGGGCGGGCGAGGGTACCCGGTCTCGCGCATTTGCGATCCGATAGGATGTTTCGATGCGCGCCCTACCAACACAGTCCCTTGTCGTCTCGGCTGCACTCTTCCTCTCGGCCTGTGACGGTTCCTTGGGCAGTGGGGAGTCGGACGCGAACAGGCGCGACGCACGCGCACCGAGCGATGCGCCTGGTCTTGATGCGCAGGCCATCGACGCGCCCGGTCTTGATGCGCAGGCCAGCGATGCGTGGACCAACGAGGACGCCGATAGGCCCGATGCGTTCGCGCCGATCGAACTCGATGCCTCGCTCATCGCGCCCCTCGATGCGGCGATGAGCGTCGCGCCGGATGCGTTTGCGCCGGATGCGTTTGCACCCGTCGATGCGTTCGTGCCCGTCGATGCGTTCATGCCGAGCCCGCCTCCGACCTACCAGACCTTCTTCTCCACAAGGCCCGCCGCAGACGGCACCGACACCACCCTGGAGGACGCCGTCTACGCGCTCATTGAAGCGGCCATCCCGGGCTCGCAGATCCGCGTTGCTGTGTTCTCGTTCACGCGGGACCGAGTCGCGGATGCCCTCGTGCGGGCACGCATGCGCGGCGTCGATGTACGCGTGATTGTGGATGGCGATGTCCCCTCGAGTGCCGGCGGTGAGTACGCAACGCTGATGTCAGGCCTTGGGGCTGGCAACGTGCACGCCTGCGATGCGCCGGGCACGGCCTGTGTCGGCTCGGGGATCATGCATCACAAGACGTTTCTCTTCTCCGCGCTCTCCGATGGCTCGCGCAACGTCGTGATGCAGTCCTCGCACAACCTGACGAACAACCAGCTCAACCTGCACAACAACGCGGTGGTCATTCGCGGCGACACGGCGCTCTACAACGCCTACCTGCGCACGTGGAATGACCTCTTCGCCGACGTCGAGAACCCGAACTACTACCGCATCGATGATGGCGCTCTTGCGCGCGTCTACTTCTTCCCGAGGAACGATGGCGGCGACACGGTCGTCTCGATCTTGGACAACGTGCGCTGTGATGCGACCTCGCGCATTCGGGTCGAGATGGCGTTCTTCACCGATGCGCGTCGGGACATCGCAACGGCCCTTGCGGCAAGGCAGCGAGAGGGCTGCGATGTGCGTGTCGTGGTGGGCGATGCGGAGATCCCGCTTGGCAGTGCGGTGGCCTCGACGCTCACGGGTGCAGGCGTCCGATTGACACGCTATCCGGCGCGCACAGGCGGCTGGACGATTCACTCGAAGTACCTGCTCATCGATGCGCCTTACGTCGATGCAGGGCCGCATCGCAGGCTCGTCTTCACGGGCTCACACAACTGGACTGGGCCTGCGCTGACGATCAACGACGAGACGCTCTTGCGCGTGGAAGATGACGCCGTGTTCGCTGCGTACCTGGCCGATTGGGAGCGCACGCGCGTCGCCGCCGGACGGCCCTAGACGATTCTGCTTCAAGGCCTCGGTGCGCCGAGAGGTACGAGCTGTGAGGGCGTGAAGAGGAGGCGCCCTGTCTCCTCTCCGAGGCCGCAGGGAAGGTCGATGATGAACGCACCCTCGTCGCTCTCGGCACTCCATCCAGGGCCCCAAGAGATCGCATCGGTTGGGTGCCTCACACGCATCACCACGCGTCTCGGATGTGCAGGCGAGACGAGCTGAAGGCCACGCGGCAGGAGCACATGCGGAGGCGGCTCGAAGTGACCGAAGCTCCCCTCGCCCGAGATGCCAAGCCCACCGGTGGGCTCGACCACGCACTGCACCTCACGCGCGTAGCCACGCACCCAGCGGGTATCGAGACGCACCCAGGCCTCGGCGAATCCGTCGCGCGGGGGAAGCGCGTAGACGCTCATCCCCTCTGGCACTTCGAGCGGCTCACCCGCCTCGCGCGGCGCCGCGTAGAGCCTCACCGCGTGGCACTGCGTGTAGAGGTGATCCTCTGCTTGCGCGTGCTCCACGATCCAGCGCGGCAGCGCATGCGGAGCGCCGAGCCTGGCCTCACCGAGGTGCGCGTCCTCGAAGATCACAGCGCGCTCGGTGGAGCCCTCAAGCACATCGAAGCGCGCATCGGGCGGCACGTACATCTCGAAGCCCTGCGCATGCGCCGTCGTCCAGCTGTGCACATGCATCTGGAGGCCGCTCCGTGTGCCTTGCGCTGTCAGCGTGAAGCCCTCGTGCCGCAGGGTGACCTCGAGCGCATCGCCCTGGCCCAGCTGCACTCCGAGGAGCGGTGCTTGGGTTGTGCGCGCAACGACGGACGCACCGACACGCAGTTCGCCCGTGTAGGTGAAGTGATTGGCCTGCTGCGCTTGTGCGGTGCTTGCGAGGCCAAGCGTGAGGAGCATCGAGGCCCACTTCATCGCAGCACCACGCCGAACACACTCGCTGCGCTCTCCTCCCAAGCGAAGCGATAGAAGGGCTGGCCATCGCCTGCGTCACCTTGCTCGACCTCCATCGCCTCGTGAACAAGGACCGTCCACGGCGCGCCCTCATGCGCTGCGATGCGCGTCTCGGCGGGCAACGTCACGCGTGTCGCCCGGTAGCCGTGTCGTGCAACGTAACCTGCGTGGCCGAGCGTCCCGTAGCTGCCGCCGCAGCGCGCGACCTCCCAGGTGTAGCCGCGGAGCCAGATGCCTTGCTCGCGCACCCAGACCTCACTCCAACCGGGCGCATCGGGTGCGGGCTGATGCATCGACATGGCGTGCGAGGAGGTGCGAATCACCGGGCCGTTCACGCGGGGCGCGGACCAGAGATAGACGGGCTGGCAGGCCTCCAGCGCGGCCGCGTCACGGAGCGTCGTTTCCTCGGAGGCGACGCGCAGACGCAGCGTCGTGACATCGAGCCCCTCGATCGGCATCGACCCCTCCACCCTCACCTCGCGGCGCAGTCCATTCACGAGCGGCAGCTCGATGTTCGGCTCGACCTCGATGCGAAAGGGCGAGCCGCTCAGCACCAGATTCGAGTCGTGTGCGCGGATGCGCGCGCTCCCCTCGGCGATGTCGACCGATCCACGCATCTCGAAGGCGCGCGTGACGAAGGTGACCTCGGCGTGTGTGGCATCGCGGAAGGTGATCGTGCTCGGAAGCGCTGCCTCAAGCTGGGCGACCACCTCGCCCCGAGGGCTCTGGTGGAGGGGTCCGCTGAGGACGGTCTCGTAGGCGAGGGCCCTCGCGGGAAGGGCAGATGCAAGGGCGAGCAGGAGGACGATGCGCGGGAGCATGGGGGTAGGGACATGCTTGGCAGCGGGAAGTTCCGTCTCTGCCGCTGCCGCTGCCGCTGTCTCGGTGTCGGTCTCGGTGTCGGTCTCGGTCTCTGCCTCGGTCTCCGCCTCGGTCTCGGTCTCTGCCTCGGTCTCTGCCTCGGTCTCTGCCGCACAAACTCCGTCACAGCCGTGCGTCACGTGAAGCGCTTCGGCGCGCGCATACTCAGCGCGTGCTTCAAGTTCGCAGCGCGATCGCCGTCCGTTCCGCACCCACATTCCGCGCCCTTCCGAGGGACTTCGTGCGCCTCGTCGAGCACGAGAACGTCACGCTCGCGATGCTTGCCGATGCGTTCGAAGGTTGGGGCTCGTGGTGCCCTGCCGCAGCACGGTTGATGCTCGATACGGCAGAGACGCTCTGGCCGCAGACGAGTGGCAGCCTGCGGACGCGCTTGATGGAGATCTTTCGCGTCGCGGAGGAGCGCATGCTGGCCTTCGAGGGCGACGATGAAGATGGGCCTGCCTACGCATCGCTGATGGTGGTGGCGAGTCACGGGTCGACGCTCTGTGCGGCGTGGATCGGCGGCGACGTGGTCTTTCATGTACGCATGGGCAGCATCACAAGGACCAGCCCGCATACGGTCTTCGAGATGATCCGTGAGACGCACGGCCCGCGCGCCGCTCTGCCCAGCAATGCCAAGGGCATCAACACGCGCGCCATCGGCGTTCGAACTAGGCACGGGATGAAGCCCGTGGATACGACGCCCTCCTTCGCGACATTCACCATCCACGCCGGAGACGCCATCGTGCTTGTGCGTGGTGACGATTTGGAGAGCGAGGTCGTGGCGCGCGAAGCCACTGCACACGCTGACCCGGCGAAGTTGAGCGCGTGTCTCGCGCAGCGTGAGATTGAGGCGCCGAGGTCGATCAATGCGGTGGTCGTGCTCCGCTTCGATTCAGACGGCGCGCCCTACCGCTAACGCACAAACAGATTCACAGCCGTGCGTTGAGGAAGCGCTTCGGCGCGCGCGCATACTCCGCGTGTGATTCAAGCTCGCAGCTCGATGGCCTTCCGCACCTCGCTGGTGCGCTGGCAGAAGAGTGACTTCGTGCGGCTCGTAGAGCACGAGAATGTGACCCTCGCGATGGTTGCCAACGCGGTGGAGCCGTATCGCGCGGTCTGCCCGGCGGCATCGGGCCTTGTGCTCGATGCAGTGGAGACGCTCTGGCCAGAAACCAGCGGCACGCTGCGGGCGCGCTTGCTCGAAGTGTTTCGCGTCGCGGAGGAGCGCATGTGGGCGTTCGAGGGCGAGAGCCAGCTCTATCCGCCCCTCGCAACGATGATGGTCGTTGCGAGCCAAGGTGCGGAGGTCTGTGTTGCGTGGATCGGGCCCGATGTCGCCTTCCACGTGCGCGGTGCGCAGATCACCAAGACCACACCGCACACGACCTTCAAACGGGACCTACACGCCTTTCTCACGGGTCGCGACGCGTACTTCTCCGAGCATGCGAAGGGAATCGTGACCCGCTACATCGGCAGCGGGCCCAAGCCCGACAGCACGAACACAGACCCCTCGTTCGCCACCTTCACAGTCGAAGGAGGCGACGCGCTCATCCTCGTGCGCGACGGCGAACTGACGAGCGATGTGATCGTCCGCGAGGCCGCTGCGCGCGCGCACCCAGCGAAGCTCAGCAAGCGCCTGGCGCGGCTCGCATTCGCGGAGCGACAGTTCGTGACGGCCGTTGCTGTGCTTCGCTTCGATTCGGACGGCGCGCCCTATCGCTAACGCACGGACGGTCACAGCTTCACCCCGCGTGCGGCCTGCCCCTTGTAAGTGCACATCGGAGCCGCAGGCTGCCTTCATGAAACTCGCAAGCAAGGTCTTGGTCGGTGCACTCGTCGTTGCAGGCGGCGCGTTGGTGGGGCGCTGGCAGGCCGCGCGGCAGTTCGTGGAGGAGCCGCGCTTCTCCGTCGTGCGCACGCTTGGCCCTGCGATCGAGGTGCGTCGCTACGAGCCGATGGTGGTCGCCGAGACGCGTGTGCGCGCCAGCTTCGATGGGGCGAGCAGCGAGGGGTTTCGTCGTCTTGCGGGCTACATCTTTGGCGGCAACCAGAGGCGCGAGTCGCTTGCGATGACCGCGCCCGTGGCCGTCGAGAGTGAGCGCCTTGCGATGACAGCGCCTGTCGCGATCGAGAGCGAGAACGGCGAGCAGGTCGTCAGCTTCGTGATGCCTCCGGGGCGCACGTTGAGCTCGCTGCCGGTGCCGAACGATGCGCGCGTCACGCTGCGCGAGGTGCCTGCGCGGACCATCGTGGTACTCACCTACAGCGGCACGACGACGCCCGAGATTCTCGCGTCGCAGACCGAGGCGCTGCGCGATGCGCTGACGCGCGAGGGCCTGACGGCGACGGGGAATGCGGTGTCGTCGCGCTATGACCCTCCGTCGACGTTGCCGATGCTGAGGCGCAATGAGGTTTGGATTCCGATTGCGGAGTGAGATGGACCGCGAGCTCTACGCACTTTCTTCCGATCGCAGCGCCGCGTTCGCGCTTCGCTTCCTCGACACGTTCACGCCCGGGGGAGGCGCGACGGCCGATGAGTACCTGGTGCCCGAGCACACCGACTGGCCCACGGAGAGCTTCGCGCAGGTCGAGGAGCTTCTCGCGCACCTGGAGAACAATCCGAGCGAGCCCTACGCCGTGTATTGGCGAGCGCATCGCGATGCGGCGGATGTGCGGATGGCGATGCTCTTCTACACAGACGATGGCTTCGTGATTCTTGGCCTTGCGGTGGATGAGTCCTTCGAGGCCGCGCAGATGGCGCGCTTGAAGGCGTTCGCCGACGCGGAGTTCACAGTGGCTTGGGATGAGCAGGCTCCGCCTCGGAGTGCGGTGGAGTTTCGGGCGATGTGTGCGGCGTAGGGGTTGGGCGCTGACTCGGTCGCGGTGGCTGACTCTCTCGCCCGCGAGCGTTAGGCGGCGTCGCGCTGCGAGCGACGAAGCGCAACAAGCGTGTTGAGCTCGCGGCGGTCGCCCTCGTCGAGGTTCACGAGGCGCAGTTGCTGCCGAATCACCTCGGGCTCGAACATGAGAAAGAGCTGCGCGATGCCTTCGTCGAGGAACGAGGTCGAGGCGATCATCTCGTGGTCAAAATCGACTTCCACCGGGTCGGTCTCACTCCAGCTCGCCACGATCGCCTCGCGGAGCTTCGCGCCGTCATCTCGAAAAACACGGGTGAAGGGGCAGACTTCTTGAACGATGAGGCGGGGCATCAGAACCAATCCTCTGTGGAGGGAATGTCCGAGCTACTACCATCGTGAGCGCCTGGGCGAAAGTCGACCTCGATGGTGCTTCCGTGGAGTTGGAGCTCCGGCTTTTCCCACTGCGAAGACGACGAATACTCGGCATCCACACGGCGCGAGGTGATGTGGATCTTTCCTCCGCGAACAAGACAGAGGTCGCGTATCCGCTTGAGACCGAGCCCGCCCTCTCTGCCACTTGTCCGGCCAGACGTTCCATCGACGAGGACCGCACGTCGGACCAACGCTGCATCTGTAGCTTCGCCGTTCTTCGGGTTCATCCTCATCGACTCCGCAACACCTCGACCAGAATCCGAAATCGCGATTCGCAGGTTGTTGTCGCGCTGGTACCACCGTGTGAGCAGCACGGTGTCCGTCGAAGACGCCGCATGCTCGATGACGTTCTGCAGCACCTCATTGACGGCTTGCTTCACGAGCCAGGCAACAGGCTCCTGCGTGTCTGGCACCACCTTCTGCATCAGCTCCGCGATGTGCTGCGCATAGGTCGGCATCAGCGTGTTGGAGGGAAGTCGCTGGAGCGCCAACGTCCCGCTTCCACCGACGCCCGTCGTGAGGAAATCGTAGAAGCCAACCTCGCGGAAGAATGCGTCGACGCCCTCGTCGCGCGCTGGGAGAACCGTGACTGGAGCTAGCCCGTTGGCCGCGCGACGAAGCGCCGCAGAGCACAGCAGCACCAAGCCGTATGGATGCGCGAAGACGACATGACTTGCGTCGAGAAGCAGGCCGCTCTCGGTCTCCATCTTGTGCGTGCAATCCACCAAGCGACGTACCCGCGTCGCCTCGAGCCGGTCCGGAAGTACCACCATGGCGTCCACCGTAGACGATAAGCGCCCTGCCGTCTTCGTGGACGGCGCACTTCATCAGAAGAGAGAGATAGCTCGCCGCTGCCCCGGCGCGCGGTTGGTCTGAGGCGAGTTTCTCTCGCGTGGTCGCATCGTCAGACAATTGCCCGAGGCGTTCGATTCGCTCGTGCGACGGTTGCTTCGCTCCTACGATGGGAAGAGCTTGCCCAGACCGATTCGCGTGTATCTCGACCAACTTCACCTGCAGCCGTCGCAGGATGCTGCGAGACAACAACTGGAGCGGCTTGCGCGCCGAGGTTTGGTGCGCGCCCCAGTCTCGCTCACGCACTTCCTTGAGACGATGAAGGACAACCCAACCCGTCGGGACCACGTGCAGAGATCGTTGTTGGAGCTATCCGCGGGCGAAGTGTTGGCAACCGAGTGGACAGTGACAAGACATGAAGCAGACGGGGCCCGCCTCGCTGCCACTCATGAGTACGCTCGGAGGCGTGTTGTTTCTCGGGACGTCTGGGACTGGGTGCGTCCGCCAACAATGGCTTTTCGCTACAAGCTCATATCGAGAGCGCTTCGCTGCACACCGGAGGGCTTGTTCAAGGGGTTGGCTCGGCTTCCCGACAACAGAGCGCTGAACGAGCGGGCACGCGAGGTGTTGGGGCATGGAGCAGAAGCTGCGAACGCGAGCCGATACTCCCTGCCATCTTTCCAACGCATGCTTCTGGGGCAGGGAATCGATGATGTGGTTGTTGGCCGCACCGACGCAGAGCTGAGCCGCAGTTTTCGGGCTGTTGCGACCCGTCGAGCGATCCAATCCGAGATAGTCCGAGCGCGACCAAGTGGCTTGGAGCCGAATGACCTCACGGATCTCATGTTCCTCTCCGTTGCGCTTCCCTATCTCGACGCTGTGTGTGTCGACCGGAGGATGTTTGCTCGCATTGAAGCGGCAAGATCGACCGTCGGTATTCCGTGGGCTCGTGCCTTCAAGAAACTCGAAGACCTGCTGACGTGGGTCGACGCAACCTGCTGCTGAATCCGAAGTTGCGAGAACCAGCTCAGCGACGCGGCGAGGCCGGAAGGGAGACGATTCGGGGTGGAAGCTACGAAGACACGGAGCTGTCGCATGCACGCTCGTGCTCAACGCAGACCGCACCGGGCACCGAGGGCTGGTCGACGGGTTTCGATGCGTGTGGTCTGAGTGACGCGTGAGCCGACCTCACTCCATAGAGCCCGCACCGCAAAAACTTCGCTGCACGCCTCACTGCATAGAGCCCGCACAGCAAAACTTCGCTGCACGCCTCACTCCATAGAGCCCGCACAGCAAAACTTTCACTGCACGCCTCACTTCATAGAGCCCGCGCACAACATTTTCACTGCACGCCTCACTCCATAGAGGCCGCACACAAAACTTTCACTGCGCGCCTCACTCGATAGAGCCCGGAAGAATCTTCCGCATTGCGAAAATGGAGTGGGCACAATCGGCGTCACGATGCGGGTCATGGAGGCTCGACATCGAGCGATGGAGACGCCGATGGCGCAGAAAAAGAAGTCCTCAAGTTCGACGGCGAGCGAGGCGAGCAGCGTATTGCTCACTCCTTCAACAGAGCGTGAAGCACGCGCGCTCGACCCCAAGAGCATCAGCCAGGTGCGCCTGCCGCTCGACATCATGCGGCACAACGCATTGGTCGGAGCGACCGCGGTGCTCGGTGAGCGCGAGGCGATAGCGACGCTGCTCAAGAAGCCCGACTTCGCCGAGGTGGAGCGCATGGTGAGCCTCGTCGATCTGACGATCCGTGCCGCGCAAAACGCAGCGACCACAGAGGCCGCGGGCACCACGTACGAGGCGGACATCAAGGCGCTCTCACCCCTCCGCAAGATGCTGCTCAGCGCAGCCGATTCCCTGGTCGACGCAGGCCTTTTGCCCGCGAAGGATGTCGCCGCCATTCATGCCGGCAAAGGCCGCCTCGATGCCGCCGACGATGCCATCGCGCTCGCGGGGCTCTTCACCAAGAACAAGAAGAAGGTCGAGGGCAAGACGCCGATCACCGCCGAGCACATCGCAGAAGCCGAGGCCGTGGGCCTTCGCTTGAAGGCCCTGATCAAGCCCACGAAAGCCAGGTCGAAGCGGGAGAAGGACAAGGCCCAAGCCGACGCCAGCGACCTGCGCGACCGCCTTTACACGATGGTGCTCAACGCACACGACGTGACCTGGAAGATGGGCGCCGCGGTCTGGGGCAAGGACGTGGACAAGCACGTGCCGCCGCTTGGTTCACGCATCGGGAAGTAGCTGCGGAGAGAACAGAAGAGAGCCCGCAGGACTTTGGTCTTGCGGGCTTTCGCATGCGTTGGGGTCGCTAGCCGCCCTGTAGGTGTCGCGATGACCTCACGCATATCGAAAGTTGCCGACAAAGGTCACTGAGCCCGACGCGAACGCGACTCCCGAATAGACGTGGTCGTAGACCAGCACACACCCGCGAGCGCTGCGTGCTCCATCGCCGTCAAGCCTGATGGCTGAACCGTAGGAGCACTCCGCCACGAGCTCGGAGAGCGGGCGGGCGACATCCGACGCGTGAGATTCGACCTTGTCGTGATCGTAGTACCGGGCGCCAATCGCCGCTGCGAACGCCGAGATCGGAAGGTCGTCATCCTCGAACGCTGCGGGGTCGTCACGCATGAGTGTCGCGAGCTCCTCCGGCACTCCATCGAAGGTCCAGATCGCAACGTGCTTCGCCTTCTGCTTGAGCACGTTGTTCGCTGCGTAGTTGAGCTCGGGCTCATCAGGGTTGCCTACGTAGAGTTCGAAGTCGGGCGCGAGCTTCAGACCTTCAAGCGCCGCCTGCACACGCACATCCAGAAGCGCGTGAACACAGCAGGCGCAGAGTTCGCGAACGCGGAGACGCCGATCATTTGTGGAGACGTTGTAGTAGTCGTTCGCTTCCCTCATCAGGTGCGCGCCCGCCTTCCACGGTGGGTCGTAGGTGAATCCGTAGAGGCGCCAGTTCGCCAAGTCCCACTTCTCACCGCCGTCAGGTTCGCGGTCGGTCAGGAAGCTCAGTGAGAGCGCGAGCGCATGCCAGGGTGTGCAGTCGAGTGCGAATGCACGCACTGCATCGCGGCCCAAGCGTCGCCCGGAGCGGCCGAGTTCGTCGGCAACGCACTCGGCAAGTGCGTCGGTCCATCGCGCTGGGTCGAAGCTCACGAGAGCCCCGCCAACGCCGCCCGATGCACCACCGCGCTCTCCTCCGCAAAACAACAAAACACCACGCGCTCCACGCCGCGTGAATCGCCCTTCAACATCGACGCGACGGTGCCGACCGCGATGCGTGCGGCGAGGTCTGCGGGGAAGCGGTAGACGCCCGTCGAGATGGCGGGGAAGGCGATGGACTTGAGGCCTTGCTCGAAGGCGAGCGACATCGCGGTGCGGTAGCAGCCTGCGAGCAACTCCCTCTCGCCCGATGCGCCGCCGTGCCAGACGGGGCCGACGGCGTGGATGACGTGACGCGCGGGCAAGTTGTAGCCAGCGGTCATCTTCGCGCTGCCGGTCTCGCAGCCTCGGAGCGTGCGGCACTCGGTGAGCAGCTCGCGTCCTGCTGCTCTGTGGATCGCGCCATCCACACCACCGCCGCCGAGGAGCGAGGTGTTGGCGGCGTTGACGATGGCATCGACGTCGAGCGTCGTGATGTCGGCGATCAGAATCTCAAGCTGCGTGGTGCCGAGGAGGAGTGAGTTCATCGGCGCGAGGGTAGGAGATTTGCGCGCTCACATCGCAACGACCTCAGTACGCGCTCTCAATCCGCGCAGCCACCTCACTCCCTGCGTAGCGGCCCACCCAGTCGATGCGTGCGCCCTCGGTGAGCACGACTTGGACCTCATTGGCGGGCACGCCCAGCGCGTCCTGCATGGCCCCGGTCGGGTCGAAGAGCACGGGCATGTGGATGCCGTAGCGGTCGCGAATGGTTGCGCAGGTGGCTGCGCTCGGAGGGCCGAAGTCGGAGGTCTCGGAGATGACCATCCAGCCCGCGAAGGCATCACCATGGGCGGCCACATTGGCGTCGTAGATCGTGTTCGCGCGGGACATCGCGAAGGTGCGGCAGGGCGGGCACCAGTCGGCGAACTCGAAGAGCCAGGTGACCTGCTTCTCGCAGAGCTCGTGAAGTGTGTGCGTGTTGCCGTCGCAATCGGTGAGCGTGAAGTCGGGGCTGATGTCGCCGGCACGCGTGCCGAAGGGGCCGGCCGGTGGGCACATTGCAGCGACGCTCGGCGCGTCCGGTGTGATGGGCGCATCGCGACCTGCATCGGGCATCGCCTGCGCATCCGCGCGTGCGCTGGCATCGGGCACACGCGCGGCATCGGCATCGGAGACGGCGGCCTCACAACCGACGAGGAGGACGAGGGAAAGACAGCGCAGCGCATGTAACGAAATCGACATGGCCGCGTATTCGTCTTCATGCGCACTTCGTTACAGCTCGCCTCTTTCTTTTTCGCGCTCTCCTTCCCCGCCACGACCTTCGCGGGCGGCTGCAGTGCGCCCGACGCAGCCCCTGACGCATCCGCCACAAGCGATGCGGCGCTCACAGACAGCCCTGCCGCGCAATGCACAGCGGGCACCTGGGTCAGGCGTGTCGAGGGTCGCGCGCTCGATGAGCTCGGCGCTCCGATAGGCGAGGGGCGTGCGCAGCTCTGTGTCCATGTGGCGCCCGATGATCGCCTCGTCTGTCTTGTCCCTCCGCGCACGAGCGCAGACGGGGCGTTCACCATCGAGGTCGACGAGAGCATCCACTGCCTCACCTCGGCGACCCTTCGCCTCCTCGTGCCGAGCGGTGGCTTTGCGACGACCTATTGCCCCGTGGATGTGACCCTTGCGCGTGCAGGTGCCCTCAGCCTTGCGCTGCCGTTCGTGGCCACTCACGTGCCGCCCTCCAGTGCCTTGCCGCCGCGCGGAGATGCGGCCCAATCGCGTGAGGTCGACTTGGGCGTGGCGACGCTTCAGCTCTCTCCGAGTGCACTGCCCAACGAACAGGATTACGCGCGTCTCGGTGCACGGGCCGTGATGCCTTCCACCTCATGCGTGCCCGCGATGCGCGCGATGGATGGGCTTGTGCTCTTCGCGCCGGAGTCGGAGCTCACGCAACCGGTGGTGCTGAGCCTGCGCATCCCATCGGCAAGCGCAGGCGAGCGCTACGAGCTTCATCTGCTCGGCGGCATCGGGACGACACTCGCCGATGGAAGCCCTGTCGAGGAAGGCGCGCTCGGGCTGCTCGGTATCGAGACGGCAGATGCCACAGGGCGCGTCACCCTCACGGCACCGCTTCGCTACCTTTCGCAAGTGGGCTTTCGCCGCGTGCCGTGAGGCGCTTATCTTTTGGTTTGATCGCGGCTTACGTCCTCGTTCGCTCCCTGCGACGTGGCGCTGCCACGCCTCAGTCGCTCTCTGCGGGCGCGCTCGCGCTGAAACCAAAATCTTGCGTGCCCTATAGGGCGCTTCAGATTCTCGCAAGGTGCGTCCCGCAAGGTTCAACCATCGAGCTGCACATCGCGGCTCACAAGGAGCCAAGCACCATGACCTCACGCAATCGCATCGCCATGTTCGTCACCCTCGCATCGCTCGCGCTCGGCGTGCCGATGTTCGCCTCCGCACAGGATGCAGCGCCCGCACGAGGGCAGCACGTGCGCGGCCAGCGCGAAGGCCGCCGCGGTGGAGGCCGTGGGCATGAAGGTCGCCGTGGACGTGACCCCGAGGCGCGCATCGCACGCATGCAGCAGCACTTGAACCTCGACGCCGCGCAGACGGCCTCGGTGCGGCAGCTCGTCACACAAGCGCAGGCGCAGCACCAGGCGCTTCGCAATGAGCGCCTCACGCAGGACGAGCGAAGGACGCGTCATGTCGCGATCATGCAGGCCACAGGTCAGCGCATTCGCGCCGTGCTTCGTGCCGATCAGCAGGTGCGCTTCGATGCGCACGTCGCGCGCATGCAGGCACGTCGTGCGGAGCGCGGAGCAGGGCGTGCGGCGCGCACGGGGATCTGAGGTCGGCTCACGGGGCGCCTTGCAAACTAGGGCACGTTTCATGCGACATGCCTCGGCATGAAACAGTTGTTGCAAGGCGCCACCGTGATGATGCTGCTCGCGCAAGGTTGCTCCACCGAGCCCGCGCAGAACGCAGCGCCCACGCCCGCACCGACACTGCCCAGTGCACCCCAGCCTGAGGCGTCTGAGGTGAGTGCGTTGGCCGCAGCGAATGCGGCAGCCGATGCGCTTGGGCGCACGCTCCGCGGAAGGCTCCTGGAGGCGATGGCGCATGGAGGGCCAGTCGAGGCGGCAGAGGTCTGCGCACAAGAGGCGCCGGTGCTCACACAGCAGCTCGCGACCGAGCATCATGCGCGCTTGGGCCGTCATTCATTGCGAATGCGCGGTTCGTCTTCTGCGCCTGCTTGGGTGCAGCAATGGCTCGAGGCACAGGGAGAGCGCAGTGCCGAGGGCGCCGTGGGGTTTGCGCGTGTCGAGGATGGGCATGCGCGCGTGGTGCGTCCGATCGCAGTCGATGCGTCCTGCCTCACCTGCCACGGCGAGCATGTTGCGCCCGAGGTGAGTGCGATCCTGAGCCAGCACTATCCGGCGGATCGCGCGACGGGCTACGCCCTGGGTGCGCTGCGTGGAGCGCTCTGGGCCGAGGTGGAGGTCGCGCCGTAACAGTGCTTCACGCAATGAAACGCTCCGCCTCACGATGTCACGGAGTGTTTCGCGGACGGCGTGAAGATGGAGCCGCCCCCCAGCCACGACGAACGCCAAATGTGTTAAAGCCGCGCCGCCTGAGCACCCCGCTCAAGCATCCCACCCTTGGAGGCTCTGCATGGCCGGCTCCCCTTCTCTCGAAGCCCTCGAACAGACTGCGAATCGTCTTCGCATCGACATCCTCGAGATGATTACCGTTGCAGGCTCCGGTCATCCGGGCGGCTCGCTTTCGGCCATCGATCTCATCACGTCGATCTACGGCAGCGTGCTCAAGCACGACCCGAAGAATCCGGAAGATCCGGACCGCGACCGCTTCATCCTCAGCAAGGGCCACGGTGTCCCCGCGCTCTACGCAGTGATGGCCGAGCACGGCTACTTCGATCGCGCTTTGTTGCCGACCTTGCGCAAGCTCGGCTCGCCCCTTCAGGGCCACCCCGTGCGCGGCATGTTGCCCGGCATCGAGGCCTGCACAGGCTCGCTCGGACAAGGGCTCTCGATCGCGGTCGGTGCAGCCATCGGCGCCAAGATGGACAAGAAGGGCTTTCGCGCCTTCTGCCTGATGGGCGACGGAGAGATTCAAGAGGGGCAGGTTTGGGAGGCCGCGATGAGCGCGGGCAAGCTCAAGCTCGACAACGTCATCGGCATCCTCGACTTCAACAAGGCGCAGATCGATGGCCTCGTCGAAGATGTGATGCCGATCGAGCCCGTGGAGGCGAAGTGGCAATCCTTTGGTTGGAAGACGCGCCGCATCAACGGCCATGACTTCCAGCAGATTGCCGACGCACTCGTGTGGGCAACGACGCCGGAGGGCGCGCCGAAGATGATCGTGGCCGACACGATCAAGGGCAAGGGCGTGAGCTTCATGGAGAGCGCCGTGTTGAGCTGGCATGGCTCGGCACCGACGCGTGCACAGTGCGATCAGGCCGTTGGTGAGATTCGAACGAAGCTTGAAGGAGCGAAGTCATGAGCGAGACGATCAGCATCAAGCCCAAGGCCACGCGCCAAGCATTCGGTGAAGCCCTCGCGCGCCTCGGCGGTGAGTACGCAAACATCGTCGTGCTCGACGCCGACCTCGCCAAGAGCACCAAGAGCGAGTTCTTCGCGAAGAAGTACCCAGAGCGCTTCGTGGAGATGGGCATCGCAGAGCAGAACATGCTCGGCGTCGCAGCCGGCCTCTCGCTCGCAGGCAAGAACGCGTTCTGCTGCTCGTTCGCGTGCTTCCTCGCAGGCCGCTTTGAGACGATCAAAATCTCGGTCGCGTATCCGAACTCGAACGTGAAGATGATCGGCACGCACGCAGGCGTCGGCATCGGCCCCGATGGCTACTCGCAGATGGGCCTCGAGGATCTCGCGCTCCTTCGCACGCTCCCCGGCATGCAGGTCTTTCAGCCCGCCGATGAGATCGAGTGCATCCAGATCATGGAGCACCTCGCGACGCACGTGGGCCCGGCCTATTTGCGCCTCACGCGCCAAGAGCTGACGCCGATGCACACGGCCGCGTATCGCTTCGTGCCCGGCAAGCTCGACGTGCTCTTCGAGGGCAAAGACGTCGCGATCTTCGCCACGGGCGGCCCCTCGATGCATGCAGTTCGCGCCCGCGCGATGCTCGCTGCGCAGGGCATCGACGCAGCCGTCGTGAACGTCCCCTCGATCAAGCCCTTCGACGACGCAGGCGTGCAGGCGTGGAGCAAGCGCGTGCCGCTCATCGTGACGGTCGAAGATCACAACGTGCTCGGCGGCATGGGCGGCGCAGTGGCCGAGGCGCTCGCAGGTGCATCCGGTGACAGAGCGCGTCTTGTGCGCCACGGCATCCCCGATGTGTTCGGCGAGAGCGGCGAGCCCGAGGACCTCTACGCGAAGTTCAAGCTCGACGCCGAGGGCATCACGAGCGTGGTGCGCGAGGCGCTCGGTCGCTGAAGTTCGAACCCTGAGACGAGAGGCCCGCGGCGTTGTGCTTGCGGGCTTTTTCGTGACTGAAACGGTCTCTCGTCGCGCTTGACCGGGCCGAGGATTCCAACAGGGTTCGCACCGTGCAGAACCAAGCCAAGTTCGTCGCGCCCAGGGGCATCACCGTGCAGAACCGACCCGCCGCGAGAGGTGTGGCGTGATCGCGATATTCTCCGGCGTGATCGCAATGCTCGCGGTCGGCCTGTTGCTCCACTACGTGCGCTCGCGCAATCAGGCAGCCGCGGCCTCACTCGACCCAGACGCGCCCGCGGTCCTTCGCCTGCCGTCCTTCTATGTGGCGCTCGGCGTGTTTGTTGTGCTCCTGGCCTCTACCGGTGCGGTCTTCGGTGCCCTCACCGCGACGCCGTGGAATCCGTCGTGGAGCGTGTCGAAGCCGCCACTCACGGCAGCACTGACCTCCTTGGGCTTTCTTGCATTCGATGCGCTCGGGTTCTTCTTGATCGCTGCGTGGAGATGGGGAGCCATCGAGGTGGACGCGCGCGGTTGTCGTGGACGAGATACGTGGATGCGACGCTTCGATCTCGCGTGGTCCGACGTCGAGCAGGTGAGCGGCAACCTCCAGATGCGCTGGCTTCGGCTGGATCGTCGCGGCGGGTCGCCCGTGCGCGTGGGCTTCGACATGCTCGGCATGCCCGCGTTCGTCTCCCACCTCCGGGCGCAGGTGCCGGCGCACCGTACAGAGCAAGCGCGTGTGCACCTCGACGCACTTGCGCGAGGTGTTCTCTAAACGGGATCTCGCGAAAGCTGCGGGGTCACTCCCATTCCGCGCCAGGCACGCGGTTCAGACACAGGCGCTGTCGCTCGTCGAGCACACCGCTTTCAAGCTCGAACGTGAGCCTCGCATGCAGGTCGAGCCTGGGCGTCGCGCCCACGTAGCTGACGGTGAGGAAGGGCGGTGGTGGAGATCGCGTCTCGACGCTTCGCGTAGGGTCGGTCCATGGAGGTTGGTAGTTGCCCGTGGCGAGCTCCAGATACCCAAAGCGTTGGTCGCGAACGAGGATGCCTTCCTCCATGCGGGTGAGGTCGATGCACTGGAGCTTCCAGGACTGGTCGTCGCCCCAGACGCAGCCCCAGACGAAGGCGAGGTCACCCTTCGGCCACTCATGCGAATCGCTCCAGCTGGGCGAGCCCGGAAGAATGGAGCCATCGTTCACGTCCCACCAATCCGGCACGTAGAAGCCGACCGGGCAGAACGCGTCATCGCCCTCTTCCTCGTGCGCAACCATCTCGCCGGACGTCAGGTCGAGCACCGACGTGCGCGTGTAGTCCGGCGAGACGAGCGCGTACTCGCGGCCGCCGCGACGAAACGGTTCGAAGGTCTGGAGCGGCGCGTAGTCGCGCACGAACGAGGCGACCTTCTGGGCCGCGAGGGTCGCCGTCGCGCGCCGATAGACGTCGATGATCGTCGAGTCCCACGTGCCCTCTCTGTTGGGGCGCTTGGTGAACGAAAGCGTGTAGGCGTCACGCGGCTTGGGAAGTGTCGGAATCTCGAAGTCGGTATCGACCACTGCAGTGCGCACCACAAAGCCTTGGTCGTGGTAGCGCGCCGCCCAGTTGGTGCCGTGCATCTCACGCGCCTCAAGCGCGCGGATGCTGCGTCTCGCCGCCTCTTCGCTGCGATGGCTCCCGAAGTAGACGTCGTTCTCGCGCCCCGCGTGAACGCCGTAGACCAGATGAAGGATGTCACCACGCATCGGTGGCGAGCCTACAGGGTTGTGGCGGCACGGGCGGCTCAGCCGAGGGTGTGGCTGTGTCCGTGCCCGTGCCCGTGACCGTGGCTGAGTCCGAGTCTGAGTCCGAGTCCGTGACCGTGACCGTGGCTGAGTCCGAGTCCGATTCAGCGACCGATTCAGAGTCCGATGTCCGTGGTCCGTCGTGGTTCGACTCGGGCTCACTTTTGGACGCGAAAGAACCCTGCCAACCAACTCGACTTCACTCTCTTTATGGCTTGGGTTGTCATGGCTCTTTCGCTTGGGGGGCGTGAGCCCGAGGCGAACCTCGAAGGCGTAAACCCAAACAAAACAAAGGGGCTCACAGAAAGAAGCTCCCAATGTTCCAGCTCGAAACCCTCACCATCGAGATCATCAAGTCCCTCAAGCCCATCGTGCGTCGCATCGAAGGCTGCGACCGCAACCTCGCAGATCAGCTCAAGCGCGCAGCAACGTCGATTGCACTCAACGTCAGCGAGGGCGCACATGCGAAGGGCGGCAACCGCAAGGTGCACTTTCATCACGCAGCAGGAAGCGCGAATGAATCGCGCGCAGCACTGCGCGTCGCGAGCGCGTGGGGCTACGTCGAAGAGGGCGAGATGAGCGCCTTGCAAGACAAGCTCGATCACTGCGTCGCGGTGCTCTGGAAGCTCACGCACTGAGCGCAGAATGAATGAGCCCGAAGGAGCGAATCCTTCGGGCTCGTTTCGCTTCAGCTCATCTGCGCAACATGCCGTAGGTGAGTGCGCATACGCGGTCGAGTGATCGCTCGATGGGAGCGAGTTCTTCGTGCGCGATGTAGCCCCAGGCGCTTGCCAGTTGGAGGCCTACGCGCGTCTCGCGTGCACTGCCGAGTGCGGTGTGCAGACGTGCTCTGCGGTTGCCTGCATCGCTGCCTTCGGCCTCGCCGAGGTTGAGTGCGACTGACGACATCGCTCTGCGGATTTGGCGTGCAAGGTCGCGGTCGTGTTTGTCGATGTTGATGACCATCGTGCGCATGCTTGCGACGGTTTGGATTGAGAGCTGAAGGGCCAGTGAGCCTGGCTTCTTCGATGTGAAGAGAGAGCCTTCTTGTTGTTGGTTTGAAGTTGAGAACTGATTGGGCTTCCGGTGTGTGGGCATGCCCCCACCAGCGACAGAAGCATGACAACCCGAGCCGTAAAGCGACGTGCGACGGATGGGTTGGCAGGCTTCTTTCGCGACCGAAATGCACACACACCGGAAGCCCGTTTCGCGATCGGACTCCGACTCAGTATCGGTATCGGACTCCGAGCCCGAGTCCGAGTCCGAGACCGCGTCCGAGTCCGAGTCCGAGTCCGAGTCCGAGTCCGAGTCCGAGACCGCGTCCGAGTCCGAGTCCGAGACCGAGACCGAGACCGAGACCGAGACCGAGACCGAGACCGAGACCGAGACCGCGTCCGAGTCCGAGTCCGAGTCCGAGTCCGAGTCCGAGACCGCGTCCGAGTCCGAGTCCGAATCCGAATCCGAGTCACACCGGCGCAAAAAGCTCGCTGATCGAATCATCCACCATCAGCTGCTCGCTCCCCCAGCGCTCCCCCGTCCATCCCAGCGCACGAAGGCACGTCAGCGGGACACGCGTCGCGAGCGCACGTGCGCCCTCGAGGCGGATGTGTCGTCCCTCGCGATGCAGCACGCCACCGGCACTGCCTGCGAGGAGCAGCGGGAAGTCGTCGAAGGAGTGATTCTGTCCGCCGGAGACCTCCGAGGTGCCGAGCACGAGCGCGCTGTCGAGGACGGTGCCGTCTCCCTCGGGCATCGCCTTCAGTGCGCGCACGAAGTCGCCGTAGCCGTCGATGAAGTAGCGCAGGCCGGTGAGCGTGTTCGGGGTGTAGCCGACGTTGTGCTCGTACTCGTGGAAGCTGATCGGCGCCCCGTTATGGATGAGCCCGGTCGGGAAGATGTCGGGGTAGCCGGAGTGCGAGGCGGGGCTTGAGAACTCCATCGAGACGACGCGCGTCAGGTCGCAGGCGAGGGCCATCGCGGAGAGCTCGGCCATGAGGCGCGCACGCTCGCGGTAGGAGTCGGTGCCTAGGGGTGCCGTCGGCATCATGCAGGCCGCGCCGACTGGACCGCCTGCGGGGTTGCTGACGCGGCGCTCAAGGTCGCGCAGCGCATCGAGGTGATGCTCAAGACGGATGCGATCGGAGGCGCCGAGGCGTGTGTCGAGTGAGCGCGCATCGCTGAGCACCGCGTCGAGCACGCTGGCCCGCGCGAGGTCTTCGGCCGTGGGCCCTGTCGACATGACGCCGCCGGAGAAGATGCGCGTGAAGAGCGCCGCGGGGTCGTAGGTCGGCTCGTTGAAGAGGTAGGGGCCGCGATGCGAGGTGTAGCGAACGGCTGTACCGGGGCCTGCGACGCCGTGCAGCGGGGTCACGGCGAGCACCATCGAGCGGTGCAGCGCGCTGCCGACGACATCGGCTGCAACCTCATCCACCGAGGCTGCCGGGACGGTCATGTAGTCCCAATCATTCGCCATCGAGGAGTACGCCGGGTCGATGAGCGGATTGCCTCCGGTGAGGATGGCCGCAGCGCCCTCTGCATGTGGATTGTTCACGCCGCGGACGGCCAGGCGCGTGCCTGAGATCACGTGCACGCGGTCCTTCACATCGGCGAGGCCTGCGAGCAGTGCACTCGGCTCCCACGCAGGGCCGAGCGTGGTGGGCGCCCAGTTGCCCGGGTGCGTACCGTTGCCCCAGAACCAGACCGCGAAGCGCTTGGGGAGGGCTCCGCCGCCGGCGAGCGCGGTGCCGTTTGAGTTGGTCATCGCATCGAGCAGCGGCAGGCCAAGCGTGGCCATCGCGCCACCAGCGAGTGCACCGCGCAGCATCGTGCGACGTGAGAGGAAGCGGCGACTCATGGTGCGACCTCCGTCCCGCTGCTCACCCAGCCAAGGCGGAAGAGCTCACTCTCGAGAGTTCGATGAAACATCGTGCGCACGTCGTCTCCGTCTGCGGCAAGCGCCACGATCGAGGGGTGATCCGGAGGCACGGTCGAGCCCGCCGCAAAGGCGTAGAGGCGTGAGGCCATGCAGCGACCGAGCACGGGGTGATCGGCGACCGCAGCACCGAGCCCGACGGCATCGTCGAAGTCCGCTCCGTCGAGGTTGCCGGTTGGGTCGATCGGCAGCGCGTTCTGCAGGAGGCGATGCGCACCGATCTCGTCGAACTGCTCAAGGCCCAGGCCGATGGGATCCATGAAGCGATGACAGCCCGCACAGCTCTCGCTCGCCTGGTGCACGGCCACGAGCTCACGCGAGGTCACCAGGCGCCCCTCGATGCTCGCGGGCAGCTGCGTGGAGACGGAAGGTGGCGGCGGCGGGATGTCACGACAGAGCAGGCGCCGCCTGACGAAGAGGCCGCGCAATGCAGGCGAGGTCTTGCCTGGATAGGCGTGCAGCGCGAGGAAGCCCGGCTGCGTGAGCACGCCTGCGCGGGGGCCATCCGCGGGTAGCTCAAAGCGCGTGAGCTCCTGCCCAAAGCGCGCAGGGTTGAGGCCGAGCACGGGCGCGAGCGTCCGATTCACATAGGTCGTACGCGTGGTGAACATCGCGCCGAAGCCATCCTCCGTGAGGGCGGTGGCCGCCGTGCGCACGAGCTGCTCACGCATGGGCTCGCGCAGTGTCTCGAAGCCTGGGTGAAGGGTCGCATCACGCTCCAGCGTGAGCAGCCCATCGACCTCCAAGAGGTCGGCCACGAAGGCCTCGAGGCCCACCTCAGAGCGCGGGTCATCCAGCATGCGATCGATGGCGCGCGAGAGGCCCTCTTCGGTCGTCAGCTCACCACGCTCGGCCGCCAGAAGCAGCGCCTCATCCGGTGTCGTGCCCCAGACGAGGTAGGAGAGGCGCGTGGCCATCTCAAGGCCCGTGTAGCGCACCTGCGAAGGGTCACTGGCGCTCGGGTCACGCTCGGCAATCTCGACGCGGTAGAGGAAGTGCGGCGACTGCAAGATGCCCGAGAGCGCGTGCTCAAGGCCGAGCCAGGGGTCACCCAGCGAGACGCCAATCGTGTGCGCAAGGCCCGTCCAGCGCGCCTGTTCTTCGGCCGTCAGCGAGCGTCGATAGGCGCGCCTTCCGATGCGCGCGACAAAGCCCGCAACGCACGCATCGCCCTCGGTGCTCGCTGGCGTGCAGCCCACGCGCGCCACGCGCGATGAGGCCTCCGAGGTCATCCAATGTGCAGCATCGCGTGCCCCAGCCTCGTAGCTCTCCACCGTCGTCGGCGAGAACCCTCCACGTGCCGCCGCAATCGAGGTGGCCCACTGCCCAAGCGGCGCGATGGGCGCGTCATCGCTGCCTGCGGGACCAAGCCCAAGCACATCGCGCACGCTCGCCTCGTATTGCGAGGGCGTCAGCGCACGCAGCCCCGCCGGGCCTGGACGAAGCGCCTCGTACTCACGTCGCGCCTCAGTCGGGCCATCCTCGAGCGTGCCCACGCAGCCTGCGATCATCACCGCGGCGAGGAAGCCGACACCTCGTGTCGCGATGCGGATCCGTGCTCTGGAGCGTGCTGGTTCGAGTGCTTCCATGGGGATCTCCAGGCTTGGTGTTCGGCGGGAGCAGTAAGGCTACGTGGGAAGAGCGGGGAGGCGGGGTTTTTTGTGGGGTCACGGACTCGGCCACGGCCACGGACTCGGCCACGGACTCGGACTCGGACTCGGACTCGGACTCGGACTCGGACTCCGCAACCGCCGAGTAACGACAAAATACCCGCCAACAAGCGCAAACGACCCCGTCGCCAGCACTATTTGCCTCGTCACTAGCGCAATTAACCCGCTCACTAGCGCAGTTAGGCCGCTCACTAGCGCAAGGGACCCCTTCACTACCTCCCAAAGCACGATCGCTACCTCCCAAAGCGCGATCGCTTGGCCCGAAGACACGATCGCTACCTCCCAAAGCGCGATCGCTTGCGCGTAGAACGCGATCACTGCCTCTCAAAGCAGAATCGCTACCTCCCAACGCAGGATCGCTTGGCAGCGAAACGCGATGAAGAGGTAGCGATTTGGTTGCGGGAGCCAGCGACCGAGGGCGCGCTTGAGGCGCTAGCGATTTCGGAGCGTGCGGAAGTGCTTCAGCGCCGCGGGATCATCCCGATACACAAAGCGGCCCGCCGATTGGATCGTCGTGACGAGCTCGTTCAGGTGCCAGTACGCGCGGTTGCGAAGCTTGATCGCATCGCTGGCGTCCACGTCCGTGTTGCGCTCGGTGATCGCATCCGTGATGCGGCTCGCAAGGGTGCGCATGCCGGCTGCAGTGCTGCTCTTGATCTCCGGCGTCTTGAGCGCGGGGAGGTTCTCATCGACGAGGTCGGCGAGCTTGTTCAGGTCGTCGGCGAGGTCGAGGTCGCCACTGCCCTCCGCGATCTTGTCGAGGCGCACCTGGATGTCTCGGTCGTCGCGCTTGAAGTGCCGAAGTGCCGCCACTGCAAGCTTCTTGGACTCCGCGCCCTGCTTGCGCGCGGTCTTGATGTCGGGCTTCGCCGCGAAGTCGCGCTCGCTATTCCAGAGGCGCTCGGCGGTGCTGAGCAGGCGATGGCGCGTCGCCAGATCTTTGCCCGCGTTCTTGTCGACACCGCCATGCGTGACGAGCTTCTTGCCAAGCTTGTCGAACGTGACCGTGAGCTCTTTGGCCTCCTGCTCCGCATCACGCACGGGCTGCGTGGGCCGCGCGTCGTGGTCATTTGGGAGCCCCAACAAGCGAGCCTGGTCCGCAGCGCTGAGCACGGTGCCCGCAGCCTTCGTCGAAGCCTTCTTCTTGGGTTCCTCCTTCTTCGCGGGAGCCTTCTTTCCAGATGCTTTCTTCGCGGCCATTCGTCTCCTCCTTTTGATCGAACGTGGAGGGCGAAAGGTAGCGAGGGGCGGTGGGGTGTTGGAAGAGGAATCTGTGGGGCGTGTGCCGAGCGCTGTAGGCTTGATGAATGGAGAGACGAAGGATGCCGACAACAACCGCAGCGGCCTTCACATGCGCAGCGCTCTCCTTCGGCTGCACACCTTCAGCCGCACCCGACGCGTCCTTCGACGTCGGCGCGTCCGTCGACGACGTCGGCACCGACGCTTCGTACGACTGGCCCGATGCCTTCGCGATGGATGCTTCCGTGGAAGACATCCTCTGCACCGGCATGCCCGTCCCGCGGGATCTTCCCTGCGAAGCTCAAGCCCCCGCCACTGCAAGCGGGTGCGGCGGCATGGGCCGCGTCGTGTACGAACAGAGCATCGGCTGCAGAGTCGCTACCGGCGAAGCGTGTGGGCCCGTTCGCGGCGCGTTCAACACGCTGGAAGAATGCGCGATGGCCTGCGGGCGACTCGGGAGAACGCCGTACGCGACCGAGGTTCAGCCGGCGGACGGCGGTCCGTATTTCAATCGCTCGGGCCCCTTCGATTTCAGCAATCGGTGCGAGGCACTCCTCAGTGGGGGGATGGGTCTACCAGCCGGGAGTTCTCGCTGCGCACACTTTGCCTTCTTGGCACCCTTCTACAACTCGATGGTCAGCAGCATTCGAATCCCCGCCACCATGTCGAATCAAGAGGTTTGGGAGCTTCTGAATGCGGTTGAGTTGGTGGGCTTCCAGTGGCCGTACAGAGCGCCCATCTGTGTGACCCCGCTCTAGCGCAATGATTGTGAGGCGACGGATGGCGAGCAGCTACGTGGTGAGAAGCGCGATGGCGATCATCGCCTCGTTGCTCACGTTGAGCTGCGCGCCTCCCGCGGCCTCGACAGATGTCGGCGTCGACACTGCGCCCATCGATGATGTCGGCACCGACGCTTCCTATGACTGGCCCGATGCCTTCGCGATGGATGCCTCCGTGGAAGACATCCTCTGCACCGGCATGCCCGTGCCGCGGGATCTTCCTTGCGAAGCTCAACCCCCCGCCACAGCGAGCGGGTGCGGCGGCATGGGGCGCGTCGTGTACGAACAAAGCGTCGGCTGCAGAGCTGCTATCGGCGAAGCGTGCGGGCCTGTGCGCGGCGCGTTCAATACGGTCGAAGAGTGCGCGATGGCCTGCGGGCGCGTCGGCAGAAGTCCATTCCCTTCGCGGTATCAACCCGTCAGCGGAGGAAAGATGGG
>JBILQT010000244.1:0-10848 GCA_044373065.1 Sandaracinaceae bacterium | reverse complement strand
GTCGATCACGCCCATCGTCAGGCCAAGGACCGAGCGCGCTCCAGGCTCTGTTGGGTAGGGCGCGTGCACATAGGCAAGTGCGCCGCGCGACCATGCGGCCTGCATGCGGGGCAAGAGCGTTTCGATCTGCGCGCGAAGCCGAACGCCATGCGCGCCATCGCGAAGTGTTGCGAGGTCTTCATCCTCGGTGAAGCGATACGCGAAGGTGGGGAGGTCTTCTTCGAAGAGGTGCATCAAGAGCGCCTCGGCTTCGTCGTCATGACCCAACCGCGCGTGTGCACATGCTTGGTTGAAGCGTGCCATCGCGTAGCCAGGCGAGAGGTGGATCGCCTGCGTGAACCCCTCGAGTGACTCCGCGAAATCACCCATGTGGTGCGCTCGGAGTGCGCTTCGATTCAGCGCCTCCGCTTCGGCGCTTGGCATCACGATCACAGCGCTACCGAGGTCGGGAAGTGGAGTCGGCTGCTGCGTAGTCTCTGTACGTGCAGGCGCCGTGACTGGCTGCGTGGGCGACGCGGGGGAGCTGCACGCAGTGAGCAACAGGAAGAGAGGTGAAAGCGCCGACCGTTCAAGTTGCATCGCGCGATGAGACCCCAGCGTTCTCGTGGGGTGTGGCTAATTCGCAGTACCCTCGCTCTCGTGACCCAACGACTTGCGCTGACACTGCCTCTGCTCTTGGTGCTTGGTTGCGAGGGGCGCTTGGGCTTCGAATCCCACACGCCGCGCGTGGGTGCGGATGCAGGACGGCTTGTGCTGCTCGATAGCGGCGTGCGTCTGCGCGACACGGGTGTCCCGATCGATGCGCGCTTTGCGACGGTGCCTGATGCTGCGATGTGCATCCCGCCGGGTGACTCACGAGGACGCCCCGTCTACTTCGGCACGCCCGAGGACACGACGCTGATGCTCACGCCAGGGCAGGTACTTGCAATTGCGCGGCTTCAAGGTGGAGGAGGCTTGTGCTCGGGGACGGTCATCGCGCCGCATTGGGTGCTGAGCGCAAAGCACTGCTACCCGAGCATTGGCGTGGGTGCAGAGGTCGCGGTGGGGCCCGACCCGAACAACCCGACGTACACCATGCGCGTGCGCCGCGCGATTCCGCATCCGTCGATCGACTTGCTGCTGCTCGAACTCACAGAGGAGGCAACGACGTTTGTCCCTGGGCTTACACCGCTCGCGGTCTATCCGAGTTCACTCTCTCCGATGGTCGGCCGTACGGTCGAAGCCTCGGGCTACGGGCAACAGAACAACGGCAGAACGGGCGAGCGCCGCTTCACCGCCGAGCGTTGTTACGAGGTCGCAGGCGACTTCCTCTCGGTCGACGGAATGGGCGCGCGCGGCCTCTGCGGAGGTGACTCAGGTGGGCCCGTGATGTACCGCGAGTCAGGCACCGTCTACGTGCTCGGCGCGCTGACCGGTGGCGACCCCTCGTGCGTGGGACTGGACCACTACACGCGCGTTGATGTCGCCCGTGATTGGATCACCTCGAACGTCGGCACCGCACCCGCAGACCCTTGCATGGGCGTCACTGCGGCAGGCCGGTGCGAGGGCACCACCGCGACGTGGTGCGAGGGCGGTGCGATTCGACGGCGGATGTGCGGCGTCTGCGGGCGCAGCTGCGGGACGGTCGGTGCGGGCGTTGACTGTTTGTGAGCTCACGGTGCATCGAATCGCGCTGTGCGTGAGTGCGACGGCGAAAGGCCAATGTGTGGTAGTCGAGGGCGCGCATGGCTGCCCACGTTCGCTTCATTGAAGATCACTTCCCGCTCGTTCTTTGCCTCGGGGCGGATGTCTGGGACGATCAGGCGGTGAGCGACCTGGCCGCGGGTTCGGAGCGACTCTTTGCACGTGGCGAGCGCTACACGTTGATCGTGTGCTCACCAATCAAGAGCGAGATGGGTGCGCGAGCGCGCAAGCTGATCACCGATTGGTCGAACAAGCCGCATGTGCGCGAGAAGAGCCGTGCGCTCTGCGTTGGTTCGGCGACCGTCGTGCGCAATCCACTTCATCGCGGGGCACTCACGGCCATTCTCTGGTTGTGGAAGCCGCCCGCGCCGCATGAGCCGGTGGCCACGCCCGAGGCCGCAGTCGATTGGTGTCTGGAGCGCATGCAAGCCGAGGGGGTGTCGCTGCCGCGCTCGCGCGAGGTGCTCCGCAGACTGGCCATCGAGCAGTTGGGCAAGGCCTGAGAGTCGAGGCTGCCAACGGCTACGCGCAGCTGGCCTTTCACGGGCTTCTGCATCTGCCACTCCGCGGCCCGCATTCGCTCTACGACGCGCGCTACATCGCATGGTGCCGTGCCGCACTTCCCGCGGATGCACGTGAACCGCTTGCCGCAGACGCAGGCCGCATTGCGATGCAAGTGGAGTCACTCGAAGCAGGCCTCGCGCTGCAATGGTTGCCACATCTGCATCCCACGCTGGCGTCGGTCGCTGACACGGCTCCGCAGGAGCTGAGCGAGCTTGCTCCAACGCAACACATCAGCGTCCATGCACTTCGCGCGCTGCAGTCGGTGGACCCACGTGCAACCGAATGGTTGCGTGTCGATCTTCTGCTCGCGGCCTCTTCCTACGCCGCGAGTGCGCCCACGATCTCGCACGAGACCTGTGCCCAAGTCGCTGCGCTGATCCAGCGTGTTGCTCGCTCAGAACGCCCTGAAAACGTGGCATTGGTGCATCCCCTTGGTGCGCGAGGTCGCGTGCTGGACGATGCGATCTATGTCGGTGCGCCGGCCGCGTGGAGCGGTGTCACGCCCGAAGTGTCGGCTGTGATTGCGCTGCATGAGCATGCCGTCGCGCAGTCTTCGGGCGACTTCGTGCAACGTGAGTGGGCTGCCCTTCAGCGTGTTGCGCGGACCCTTCAAGCGGGTCACGCGGCGCTCCAGCAGGCGCATGCGGCGTGGCTTGCGTCGGCCGATCTGACGGCGCTCGCGGAGGGCGCAACGGAACTTGGTCTTGTGCGCGCCGAGGCCGCGCACGCGATTCTCTCGGCCACGGATCGCTCGCTTGCATTTGCAGAGCTCACGCGCGTTTGAGCACGGGCAGGTGAACGGGTGAGGCCTTTGCGGTGGGTGCACGCGTCACTTCTGGCGCCTGTTGAAGCGCACCGACGTAGCGAACGTGGTTGTGCCACTCAAGCGTCGGCGGAGTGCCCGCAACCATGCGCATCAACTGTTGCTCGCCAGCCGCGCGAACGACGGGCGCGACGAGGACGCAACCTTCGGCAAGTTGCGATGCGAGCGCGTAGGGCACCGCATCCATGGCGAAGCCCACGACGACGATCTCGTAGTCGCCTCTCCAATGCGCGGCGTCGAGAGCGCTTCCGTATATGATGGAAATAATGTCGGAATATGACTTAAATGCCTCCTGGCTTGAGGCGGCGAGGACCGGGTCAATCTCGACGCCCTGGACGAATCCCGAGGGCCCGACGAGCTCGGCCAGGAGCGCCGTTCCGTATCCACTGCCTGAGCCGAGGTCGAGCACGCGTGCACCCTCACGCACTCCCGCGAGCGCAAAGGTGAGCGCGTAGGCATGCATCGCGGAGACGGTGGCGGTCTCTCCAGAACCGAGCGCGATGGGCGCATCGTGTGTGCTTGCGAGCAGGCCATCGAGTGGCGCGAAGCGCTCGCGTGGCACCTTTGCGATGGCGGCAAGGATGGGTGAGTCGAGGTCGAGCTTGGCGATGCTTGCAATGCGCGGAAGGAGCGCGACGCGTGCCGCTCGGGTGATCGTCGCGATGTCGTCATGGGCGTCGAGTTCGGCGCGCGCTTGTGCACCCCGGCCCGTCCACTGGCTCCATGCGAAGTAGCGGTCGAGCGTCGGCAGGCGTTGCTCTGTGAACGCGACTTGTTCGCGTATCGTTCGGAGGAAGAAGTCGCGCGCTGGGCCCGTGTACGCAGAGCGCGATTCGATGCCTTGAAGGATGGGCGTGAAGAGTGCGTGCTGGAGCTTCTCGCGCGTGAGGTAGTCGAGGCTGGAGGATGGATCGACCCACTCGGCGAGGAAGGCTGGGTCGCCCTCGTGCCACCACTTCGGAAAGTGGAATCGCGTGCCGTAGCGAGCCTCCCAAGCGGGTCGTTCCTGATCGATCGGCGAGCCTGGATAGAGGCGAAACGGGTCCACCGCGAGGAAGCCCGTGCTCGGGCCGCTGAAGAGCTCACGCAGGTACGCAGCAGAGCGCGCCATCGACTCCGGCGTCTCACCCGGATGGCCGACGATCACGTTCGCGCCCCAGGGCATGTTGTGCGCGAGTGCCCAGGAGGCGATCTCCTTCATGCGATCGAGATACGTATCCAAGCGGCCCGCTTTGCGGATGATCGCGAGCTGCGCCGGGTCTCCTGATTCGAGCCCAAAGCCCGGTGCGCAGTTGGCTTCGTGAAGGAGCGCGAGGTCGTCGTTCTCGACGAGGTCGATGCGAATCAGCAGCCAGATTTTGTCGATGGGGAGGCGTCGTCGCGCGAGCTCTTCCAGAAAGGCCCTGCGCCACGAGGTCTTCATACCGAAGAGCGCATCGGCCACGAAGAGCGTCCAGCCCTCCAAGTCGAGCCAGGCATGAAGACGCTCGACTTCTTCCACCGCGCGCTCTACCGAGTACGCACGCCAGCGCACATCACGCTTCGCCCGCTCCATGCAGAAGGCACAGTCGAAGGGGCAGCCGCGCGAGAGATAGAGCTGCGCTTGCGAGGCGACGTTGCGTGCGATGCCGCGATAGCGGTCGAGGAGCGACCAGTTCGTTGCGGGCAAGAGGTCGAGCTCTTCGATCGGCTCTGAGCCCATGATTTGATGGCGAATGGGTGAGCCGCCTTGGACGGACTCGATGATGCGCGCGAGCGGGATCTCGCCCTCGCCGACCACACATACATCGAAGGGCGAGCCGTCGTAGACGACCTCATGCGGGCATGCGCTCGCGTGGTAGCCGCCAGCCACGATCACACTCTCGGGCAAGCGGAGACGTGCCCGTCGCGCGAGCTCCTCACAGAAGAGCCAATCGAAGGACGAGTAGACCGAGAAGCCGACGACGTCGTAGCCCTCTCCGTCGTCACCCTCGAAGAGCTTGTCGAGCGAGAAGGATGGCAGTGCGCGCTCGCAGATGAGGTCTCGGATGTCGACGGTGCAGCCCGTCTTCTCCATCACATACGAGGCGAGCAAGACGAGCTGCGGACAGCCAAAGTTGCCTCCCGATTCGCCGACACTTCCGGGCCAGACGAGAAGGACGCGCGTCATCGACGAACGAGGCTCACTGCGCTGACGAGCTGGCTCCCGCTGCGCCTGGCCTCTGCGAGTTGCGCGGCCATCGCAGGGTCGATGTGCTGTGCGACGAAGGGGTCGAGCCCGCGCTTTCCCGTGAGGGCGACGGCGGCTGCGCCGCAGCCACCCATGCATGTCGATGCGTGTGGGCAGGGCGCGCAAAACTCGGGTGTGACATCGCGGTAGTGCATCACCGCGGGCGCCTGCAACACAGCCGCAATGCTCTCGATCTTCACGTCGCCGAGGGGAGCTTCATGAAGCGTGCAGTTGCGCAGTTCACCGCGCGGCCCGAGCACGAACTCCTGCATCAATGTGCCAATGGGGCAGCTTCCAAAACGCACGCGCGGATAATCCTCGGGCTCCACGACGCAGGGTGGGATCGGCATCGTGGATTGGATGCTCAGGCCGTGAAGTTCAGCGCGCGCATTGGCCGCTTCAAGGGCGACGAGGATGTCGCTGCGCGAAGGAAGCAGCGCCGCTGCGTGCGCGCTTGAATAGCCTGAGGGTGAGAAGCGCGAGAACGAGATCACGCGCACATCGAGCGAGGCGAAGAGGTCGAGTGTCGCGCCGACGAGCGCAGCATTGTTGCGCGTTACAACGACGCAGCCGACGACACGAATGTTGTGCTTCGTGAGCGTGCGAATGCCGCGCAGGGTGCGCTCGAAATGGCCCTCGCCGCCGACCACTTCGTCATGCGTTGCGGCATCGGGCGCATTCAACGTGACCTGCACCGAGAGCGGCTTGTAGGGCGCGAGACGTTCGGCGTGTGCGTCTGTGATGAGCCCACCGTTGGAGATCATCTGAAAGGGCGTCTGATGCCGCGCGCAGACATCGAGGATGTCGAAGAGATCACGCCGTGAGAAAGGCTCGCCGCCGGTGAACGTGAGGTGATCGAAGTGCACCTCGCGGAGGGTGCGATCGAGGAGGGCGATGAGCGTGGCAGAGGGGAGGGCGCCCACCGCGCGGCCGTCGTCTTCGCGCCATGCGTTGTAGCAATACGCGCACTTCTGATTGCAGGCGCTCGTGAGCTCTACGGCCAGCGCGTGATGATGTGGGCGAGTGTCTGTCACGGCGCGTCCGAGTCGACGGGCGCTGAGTCTTCGCGGTTCGCGTCTGTTGTGGGCGCGTCTCCCGCAGCGTCTGGCTGGGAGCCCGCGCTGGCGTCTGGTCCTGAGGCATCGGGGCCGTGGAGCGGTTGCAGGCACACGCACGCCGTCGCGCTTGTTGCCGTGCTGATGCCCGCGACGGCCATTGCGATGTAGCACGCACGTCGCGCGAGGATGGCCTGCTTGTTCTCGTCATCGCTGCCCATCGGCCACTTCCTTCTTGCTGAATAAGACCCGGGTTTAATTCGAACGCTCAGCGTGTGTCGGAGCCTGCGTCGTGTGGCGTTCCTGCATCCTCGGCTTGCGCATCGACAGGATGACCAACGTCGACACTTGGAGAGAGGCATGCGCATGCCGTCGCACTTGTAGCCGTGCTGATCCCCGCAACGGCCATCGCGATGTAGCGCGCGCGTCGCGCGAGGATGGCGCTTCGGTTCTCATCGTCGTTGCCCATCAGAAGAGCGTACACCCTTAGCGATCGGCGTCATCGTTGCCCGCGTCGGGCTCGTTCACATCCCGCGGCGGCAGGGAGGCGTCCGGTGGGGAGAGGCAGACGGAGGCGCACGCCGTGGTCGCGGTGCTCATGCCTGCGAGGGCCAACGCGATGTAGCGGGCGCGTCGCGCGAGGATGGCTCTTCGGTTCTCGTCGTCGTTGCCCATTCCAGGAGCGTACACGCCTTGTTGATGCGACCCGCAATCTCGCAAACCAAGCCTGCCTCGCGGCGTATTCTCGCGCGCCATGAACCAAGACGAGCAACGCCGAACGGACAAGGTCATCTCAGGCGCGAGCTGGAATGAGCTCTGCGACAGGCTCAAAGACGCGGGCAACATCGTGCTGCAAGGGCCGGACGATGAGCTCACGCGGGCCGAGGGTTTTCGCTACCTCTCGCGCATCTTCCGCGCTGCACTTCAGACCTTCGTCGAGCACGGCGATCCGCGCACGCCCGTCCTTCAGCGTGTGGTGCACGAGACGGCCAAGATGGGTGCGGACAACCCAGACAATGTCTATCTGAACGCCACCGTGAGCGGCGCGATGCGCTACCTCGTCTCAGGCACGCGCGGCACGGTGCACTTCCTCTCGTTCGCAACACAGTTGGGCCACTACGGGCGTGGCAACGGCATGCCGCCCACAGGCCAACTCGATAGCTCGGGGCTCTCGGTGCGTGAGGATGGGACGTTCGATGTTCACGTCTGCGTCGAGCAACCTGCGTCGCTCAGTGTGGGTGAGAACTGGCTCCCGATGTCGGCCGAGACGGGCACGCTCATCGTGCGTCAGTCGCGGCTGCAGTCATCGGAAGTCATCGCGCAGTTGACCATCACGCGTGTGGATGCGGACAAGACACCCGCCATTCTCACCGCGGCGCATCTCGATGAAGCGTTCGAGCAGAGCGGCATGCTGGTCGGAGGCGCAGCGATGCTCTTCGCGAGTTGGGCGCAGATGTTTCAAGCGCACACGAATCAACTGCCACGCTTCGATCAAGAGATGTCGAACCGCTTTGGTGGGCTCAAAGACATCGCCTACTACCACTCGTATTGGCGCCTCGCGGAGGACGAAGCGCTCGTCGTCGAGGTCGACCCACCCGAGTGCGACCACTGGAATTTCCAGATCAACAATCATTGGATGGAGTCACTCGACTACCGCTTTCATCGCATCCACGTGAACAGCGCTTCGAGCGCGCGCAAGAAGGGCGAGTCGATCCGTGTAGTCGTTGCACATCGTGACCCGCAGCTGCCTAAGACGGATTGGCTCGAGACCGTGGGCCACACCTTTGGAACGATGTGCTTTCGCTGGGTGCGACCGGAAGGCGAGCCGCCTGTGCCGAGTGCGCGCGTCGTGAAATTCGCTCACCTCGCAAGCGAGTTCGGTTGATGAGGAAGACCTCGACCTCCTACGAGGTGCCGCATCGCCCGGCGGTGATTCGCCTCGCGAATGGACTCCTCGGGCGCCTTCAAGGGCTCTCTGTCGCGCGTGCGGATCTCACCTTCGAGTCGCTTGTGCGCGAGGCCGAGAAGCGCAGTCGTGAGCGCTGGACCGTCGACATGGAAGACGTCGAGGCACCGCTGGAGATGTTGCTTCGTTCGATTGAAGAGGAGGCGCAGCTTCATCCGATCGGGCGCTTCATCACGCGTGAGCGCATCGTCGCCACATTGGCCAATCGCATGCGTGTCGAGGCAGCGAGCCGGGCGCTAGCAACAGACCTCGCCGCCCTCGCGCCGATTGTGATCGTGGGCCTGCCGCGCACGGGGACGACCCTTCTGCATCGCTTGCTTGCAGCGGACCCGCGCGTGCGCTCGCTGACCTCCTGGGAGGCCCTGACACCCGCGCGCCTTCGCAACGATCCGGAGGATCAAGCGCGTATGCGCATCGCCGAGCGAAGCGAGTCCGGGCTCGCATTCTTGGCGCCGGATTTCTTCGCCGTGCATCCGATCGACGCACACGCGCCCGAGGAAGACGTGCTCCTTCTCGACCTCTCGTTTCGCTCGACGGTCGCGGAATCGACGCTCCGTGTGCCGAGCTTCTCGAGGTGGCTTGAGGGGCAGGATCAACTCCCTGCGTACCGCATCTTGGAGAAGTCTCTGCGCGTGATGCAGCACGAGCGACCCCAGGCGCGAAAGACGCATTGGGTGCTCAAGACGCCTCATCACCTTGAGTGGCTCGATGTGCTTCTCGAGGTCTTTCCGAAGGCCACATTCGTCTGGACGCACCGCGATTTGAACGAGGTCGTTCCCTCGTTTTGCTCGATGCTCTCGCACGCGCGTGGCGTCTTCTCCGATGCGGTCGATGCGCAGGAAATCGGTCGCAGTTGGCTTCGCAAAGGTGCGCGCATGATGGAGCGCGGGCTTGAGGTGCGGGCCAAGCGCAAGGACCGCTTCGTCGACATTCAGTACGCGGATTTGGTCGCGAACCCGGTTGCCCAGGTGAAGCGCATTCATGCGCACGCAGGGCTTGTGTGGGACCGCGAAGCCGAGGATTGCGTGAAGGACAAGCTGAAGGTGCAGCGCAAGGACAAGTTCGGTGAGCACATCTATCGCCTCGCAGATTTTGGTCTGCGCGAGGCGGACCTTGAAGCCGCCTTCGGAACCCATGCGAGGCAAGGATGATCGCGCTTCCACCGAAGGTTGGTGAAGAATGGGCGACGCTCTTTGTGCGCTATCCGCGCTCGCGTGGAGAGGTCGTGCTGCGCGGCGATAGCGAGCCGCTCGACTGGGAGAAGGACACGCAGCCCGAGAGTGCCGACGAGGACGTGAGCGCGTTTCGTGTGCCCGTGCAGCCCGGCAAGACGGTCGAGGTGAAGCCCTTCCGGACGGATGGAAAGTGGGCGACGGGGAGCAACCTGATCTTGGCCGCGCGCGATGTGATCGAGGTCGCACCGACCTTCGAGCGCGACGCGGGGAACCTGCTTGCGTGGAGTGAGGTTGCGATTCCCAACGCGGAGTCGATGTGGATTCGCGTGATGCTTCCGCCGAGCTACGAGGAGCACAACACAACGCGCTATCCGGTGATCTACGCGATGGATGGCCAGGCCTTGTGGAGCGATCAGCACGACCCCTTCGGCGTCTGGAATTTGAACCTTGCGCTCGATGATCTCTGGCGCCTCGGCGTCACACAGGATTTCATCCTCGTCTCGATTCACACGGGCGGTGAGCGGCTCAGCAAGCTCGGCCCCGTGCCCGACGCGCACTACGCGGGAGGACACGGCGAGGCGTTCTTGAAGTCGATTGTGGAGGTGCTTGTGCCGCACATTGACGGAGCCTTCCGCACGGTGGCGACACGCGAGGGAAGGGCGCTGCTCGGCTCGTCGATGGGTGGCCTCTTCTCGTTCTTCGGCGCGTGGACGCGCTCCGACATTTTTGGCAACGCCATCTGTCTCTCGAGCTCGTTCTGGTGGGCGGACCGATGGCTCGTGCGCCGCGTGCAAGAGGGCGGCTGCCCCTTCCCAAGACCGCGCCTCTACCTCGACTCGGGTGCAACCGCCTCGCCGTTCGCCGAAGACGCCAACCTGCGTGACGGGCACCACCACACGCGCGCGATGATGCGTGCACTGCTTGAGCACTGCTACGAGTCCGAGGACGACCTCCATGTCCTTGCTTTTCCAGGGCATTTGCACGGCGCCTCCTCATGGGGAGCACGCATCTCGATTCCCCTTCAGCTCCTCTTTCCGCGGGTGGGTTAGCGATGAAGGCAGTTCTTGGTTGCGTGATGCTCGTTGGGTGTGGGTCAGCGCAGGTCCTTTCAAGCCCGACGGGAGCCGTGGTCGAGCAGGAGGACGCCGAGATCGCGAGCGACGATGTAGAGGAGCGAGTAGCGCAGTCGGAGCAAACGACGACGTTGACCGACGGGACGCGGACGACGGCGAGAAGCCTTCTCGATGGGCGCTTTGAAATCGCGCTGCCGACAGAGGTTGCGCTGACGCCGAGTCAAGCCTGGTCCTCATCTGAGAATCTCCGCGCCTACTACGATTCCTACGCGTTGGAAGTGCAGCAGTGCCGGCTGACGT
>JBILQT010000291.1:0-8858 GCA_044373065.1 Sandaracinaceae bacterium | reverse complement strand
CCCTATCGGGAAGGGCTGACTTGTTTCCCTATCGGGAAGGGCTGACTTGTTTCCCTATCGGGAAGGGCTGACTTGTTTCCCTATCGGGAAGGGCTGACTTGTTTCCCTATCGGGAAGGGCTGACTTGTTTCCCTATCGGGAAGGGCTGACTTGGTTCCCTATCGGGAAGGGCTGACTTGTTTCCCTATCGGGAAGGGCTGACTTGTTTCCCTATCGGGAAGGGCTGACTTGTTTCCCTATCGGGAAAGGCGTGGAACGTGTGAGTCGAAAATCGTGTTGGGTGCCGTTCAGCGGGGCATCACGGCTCCGGCTGTCTTCAGCGCAGCAATGATCGGATCGGCTTTGTGCTTGGGTATGCCACGCATCACGACCCATGGTGGGCCAGGGTAGTCGCCCAAGACAGTGGGAGGCGGTAGCCCGTCCAACGCGGCTTTCGCGGCCTTGAGCTCAATGCCGCACTGGTCCCGAAGCAGCTTGATCAGGGCCATCTTACACGAAGGGTCGCAGCCGAGGATCGCGACCGACGCTGTGACCGATGTGAGGTGTTTGCGACGTCGCCAGGTGAAGGGCTTGAGTTCAATGCGCGCGTCGGCGACGCCGCTCCAAGCCGGGGCGAAACCGTGACGTCTCAGCACCTCGCAGACCTTCGTGGCGATGGCGACGCTGTCTCCGGCACCGAAGGCCCCAAAGGCCAGTGCCAACCCGCCTCCGCCCAGCGCCCGTTCGGTGTCCTGTTCGGTGAAGAACACCGCACCTTTCGTCCACTTCTCGGCTTGCTCCTGGGCATCCGCCCAGCCGTCCGCTTGCGTGTAGCCCGCGTGCTCCAGCGCAAGGATGCCCAGCGTGCGCATCTCCCGAAACGCCTCAGCGAGTCGGTCGTTGTCGGTGATGTCCGTCCAGGTGCTCTCGAGGGCGCGCTGGTTCGCTTCCTCGGTCTTCGCGATCGCCTTCAACTCGGGCAACGCTGCGTGCCTCTTGCCCAAATCCGCCGCTGCATCTTCGACAGCAGCCGCGGCGTTGAGGACGCCCGCACGGATCGCCAGCGTGAGGCGCCGCTTTACGTCCTCAACCTCCTCCATCACTACGGCGCACCCGAGGGTCGAACGCGCTCAACCTTCGTAGGCTGCGAGAGCTCGTTGCGCTTCTCTTGCGACGTCCAATAGGGCGAGAAGCAAGGCCTCTCGATGTGCTTGCCTGTGCCGCGCTCGGTCTTGAGCTCGTCGTTCTCGAAGAGGACGCGACCGCGACTCAGCGTGACGGCTGCAGCACCGATCGTCTCCATCCCCTCGTAGATGTTGAAGTCGATCTTCTGGTGATGCGTTTTGGCCGAGATGGTGCGGGTCTTGTTCGGATCCCACACCACGATGTCGGCATCGGCGCCCACTGCAATGGCGCCCTTCTTCGGGAAGATGTTGAAGATCTTCGCCGTGTTGCTCGAGGTCACCGCGACGAATTCACTCGGCGTCAAACGGCCGGTGCGCACACCGTGGGTCCAGAGCACGCCCATGCGATCCTGCACGCCGTTGGTGCCATTGGGGATCTTGCGGAAGTCATCCAAACCGGCCTGTTTCTGCGGCGTGCAGAAGCAGCAGTGGTCCGTCGCCGTCGTCTGCAACATGCCCGCTTGAAGGCCCTTCCAGAGCGCCGCTTGATGCTCTTTGGCGCGGAAGGGCGGGCTCATCACGTAGTGCGCAGCCGTGTTCCAATCGGGGTTGCGATAGACCGACTCATCGATGACGAGATGCTGCGCGAGCACCTCACCAAAGACGCGCTGACCGCGCATGCGCGCCGTCGTGATCGCCTGAAGCGAGTCGATGCACGAGTTGTGAACGAGGTAGAGCGGCACACCGAGCACGTCGGCAATCTGCACCGCGCGATGCGCAGCTTCGCCCTCGACCTGCGGCGGACGACTGAGTGGATGACCCTCCGGGCCTGTGATGCCGCGATCGAAAATCTCCTTCTGCAGGCGGGCAACGAGCTCGCCGTTCTCCGCATGACAGGTGCAGAGCGCGCCCAGCTCACGCGCCCGCGTGAAGCTGTTCACGAGCACTTCGTCGTCGCACATGATGGCGCCCTTGTAGGCCATGAAGTGCTTGAAGCTGTTCACGCCGTGCTCGCGCGTGAGCGTGCCCATCTCTTCTTTGACGCTCTCATCCCACCAGGTGATCGCGACGTGGAAGCTGTAGTCGGAGGCCGCCTTCTCCGCCCATGCGCGCCACTGCTTGTACGCCGCGAGGATGCTCTGCTTGGGATTCGGTATGACGAAATCGATGATCGACGTCGTGCCACCCGCAGCCGCGGCACTCGTGCCCGAATAGAAATCTTCGGAGGCCACTGTGCCCATGAAGGGCAGCTCCATATGCGTATGCGGGTCGATGCCGCCGGGCATCACATACGCGCCACCGGCCTCGATGACGCGCGCGCCCGCAGGCACTTCGAGGTTTGCGCCAACCTGCTGAATCGTCTCACCGGAGATGAGAACGTCCGCGCGACTCTCGCCCTCGGCCGTGACGACCGTGCCTCCACGAATGAGTGTGATCGACATCAGTGCGAACCTTTCTTCGGGCGAAGCAATGCGCCCGTACTCACGTGCTCATTCCATGTCGCCGGCGCGAAGCCGTTGTTCACGGGCTCCATCGTGATGCAGTCGGGAACGGGGCAAACGATCTGGCAGAGGTTGCAGCCCACGCACTCCGACTCGTCGATCACAGGCACGCGAATCTTCTTATCTTTGTTGGGATGAATGCACTGATGCGCGCCGTCATGGCAGGCCGTCATGCAGAGGTTGCAGCCGATGCAGAGGTCCGGATTGATCTTCGCGACCGTCTCGTAGTTGAGGTTGAGATCGCCCCACTCGGAGTAGTTCGGCACAGCCTTGCCGACCATCTGATCGAGGTTCTCAAAGCCCTTGTCGCGCATGTACTGCGTGAGGCCTTCGGTCATGTCTTCGACGACGCGGTAGCCGCGCAACATGACCTCGGTGCAGACCTGCACGCTGCTCGATCCAAGGAGGATGAACTCCACCGCGTCACGCCAGTTGGCAACGCCGCCAATACCGCTGATGGGCAAGTTGAACTTCGGGTCGCGCTTGAGTGCAGCGAGCATGTGCAGCGCGATGGGCCGCACGGCCTGGCCGCAATAGCCGCCGTTGCTGCCGAGCGGGCCGACGTTGGGCTGAATCGCGAAGGTGTCGAGATCCACGCCGATGATGCTCTTGATCGTGTTGATCAAAGACACGCCGTGCGCGCCGCCGCGCTGTGCTGCGAGGCCATGCGGGCGGATGTCCGAGACGTTCGGCGTGAGCTTCACGAGGACGGGGATCGTCGAGTACTCGACAGCCCACGAGGTGATCTCCTCGTTGACCTTCGGCTCTTGTCCAACGGCCGAGCCCATGCCGCGCTCACACATGCCGTGTGGGCAGCCGAAGTTGAGCTCAAGCCCATCGGCGCCGGTGTCGATCGAGCGCTTGATGATCTCCTGCCACTCGGCCTTCGTCTCGACCATCAAGCTGACGATCACCGCGTGCTTGGGGAACTTCTTCTTCGTCTCGTAGATCTCGCGGAAGTTCACCTCAAGTGGGCGGTCCGTGATCAATTCGATATTATTGAAACCAACCGCCGGAACGCCCTGCACCTTCATCGCGCCGAAGCGACTCGACACGTTCTGAATCGGTGTGCCGAGCGTCTTCCACACAGCCCCACCCCAGCCTGCATCGAAGGCGCGCTGCACTTGAAGGCCCGAGTTCGCAGGCGGTGCGCTCGCAAGCCAGAAGGGGTTGGGCGAGATGATTCCGCCGGTGTTGCTCTTGAGATCAACCATTGGAACCTCCACTTGCGCTCAACGAAAACGAAGCATCAATCGCGCGTGCTGCGGCATCGCCCTCGGCCACCGCATTCACAACTTCCTTCCCGCCGTTGCGACAATCACCGCCGACGTACCACTTCGCACGGCCTGTAAATCCATGGTCATCCGCGATCACACGGCCCTTCTCGACGCGAATGCCTGAGAGCCCGCTGAGCATCTGACCGAGCGTCGATTGACCGATCGCAACGAGCACAAGGTCGGCTTCGACGAGGAACTCGCTGCCCGCGATCGGCTTCTTCGCATCGTCGAGACGCATGCAGCGGATGTGCGTGACCTTCCCGTCTGCGACCTCGAAGCCAACAGGCTGCGCCTGCCACTCGGCACCGACGCTCTCAACCTTCGCCGACTCCCACTCGTGCACGTAGCCGGTCATCTTCGACTCCACACCGCGGTAGAGGAGCGTGACCTTCTTGATGCCCAACGTGCGTGCTTCGCGGACCGCATCGAGGGCTGTGTTGCCACCGCCGATGACGACGCAATGCTTGGTCGCGCTCACATCGACCGTGCCGAGCTTGAAGCGCTCGATGTAGTCGACCGCGCCGTGAATGTTGGCTGCGTCCTCACCCGGCACGCCCAGCTTCGTGTCTGCGCCGAGGCCCACGCCGACGAACACCGCATCAAACTGCGACTCGAGCGCTTCGAGCGTGATGTCTTTGCCGACGGTGATGCCCGTCTTCACCTCGATGCCGCCAATCTGCAGCACCCAGTTGGCCTCCTCGACGCTCATGTCCGCGCGGAGTTTGTGCGGTGCGATGCCCGTCGTGTTGAGGCCGCCGATCACGCTGCGCTGCTCGAAGACCGTGACCGCATGCCCATCGATGCGAAGGCGATGTGCCGCTGCGAGGCTTGCGGGTCCCGCGCCGATAAGCGCGACCTTCTTGCCGCTATCCGGGCCTGCGTGAAAGAAGCGCGTGCCTGCTTGGTAGGCCGCATCGGTCGCGTAGCGCTGGAGCTTCCCGATCTGAATCGGAGCCTCTTCCTTCGCGTTGTAGACGCATGCGCCGACGCAGAGTGTCTCGACGGGACAAACGCGCGCGCAGGTCATGCCGAGGATGTTCGACATGAAGATGGTGCGCGCCGAGCCCTCAAGATTGCCCGTCGCAATCTTGCGAATGAACTGCGGGATATCGATGCCTGTTGGGCACGCTTGGATGCATGGCGCATCGGTGCAGAAGAGACATCGATTCGCTTCGTTGACGGCCTGCAATCGGTTGTACGCAGGCTTGTAGTCGACGAAGACAGACTCGCTTCGATTGGCGGGGATCCCTTGGGGCTTGTTCTGCATCGCGAGCGAGGGTGCCACGCGAGAAGAGCGCGTTGGAAGCGCAGATCACATCGGGCTGTGTTGACGCGCTGCGTTGCGTGAGATGGCTTTTCGCACGCGCCCGATGTGTTCAGTCGAACGAGTAGCCGACGAAGAACAACTCGGTTGCGGTCCCGTTCTCGAAGAGCGTGAGGTAGCGGCAATGCCCGCGTTCGATCATGTCGAGCAGCTCGTCGGACGCGAGTGCTTGTGCACGCGTTGGCTGCGCGGTGCCGAAGAGCGAGTCGAGCTCCTCCGCCGTGAGAGGTGCGGCCACGCAGAAATCCGGCGCGTCTGCGATCCGTGAGATGTCGAGGATCGACCGCGTCCCTTCCGACTCGGAGGCATCCAACGCGTCAGCGATCGACGCGTGCTGCGCGCCAGGATTTTGCGCCGAGAACGCGGGCTCGGTGAAGTCGATCCGCCACAAAACGGGGTTGTAGCGGCCCGCTTGGAACTCGCGCGCGCGGAGCGCATCGAGCGCGCGTTGCGCGTCGGCCTCGAAGGGCACGTTGTACCAGTACGCATGTCCGCCCATGTGCGTGGCTCCTCTTGAACGTGATCGGCGTCGGAACCCTACGGCGTCGCCCCACCGCCGGATGTCAGCGCATCGCGCTGCAACCAAGCAAGCTCCTCGTCGATGCGCGAGATGAATTCGCGGATCGCCGTTTGGTCTTCCGCACTCAGGCGCCACTCGCGATTGCAAACACGGCCCGCGACACGTGATGCGCTCGCCATCTGCCTCAACGTCTCAAGCGAGACAAGAATTCGATACTCTCCCGAGCTTCCGACGACTTGGTAGAACTCGGGGTCGAGTGAAACGAGCGCGCCATCGACGAAGAGCCCGAGCTCGCACCCTGGGGGCACGACGGGCGCGAGGCCTCGCACGTGCAACCAGAGTCGCTCACGTTCGCGCGCGGGCGCGGCGAAGAATGTGAAGTCGTAGTCACTCACGTGAAGGCGGGTGGAGAGCAGCGCAAAGGTTCCCGCCTCATCACTCCGCTCCGTTCGACGAAGGGGTTGCGCGGGACTTCGCGTTGCGCGAGGTGCGGATGGCGCGCGTTCTGGCCCTTCCGCTGCTCGCGGTGTCTGGTCGACCCATGCGTAACCGCGTGCGCCACCAAGGTCTTGGTACACGCGACGCTCCCCGCAAACGTCGAGTTCGACCACGCGCGCATATCCGTCTCCGTTGTCGTTCACCACGCGCACATTCCGCGCCGGACATTGATGCTGGAGCGAAGCGGTATTCGAGACACCGGCGCGCCAGTCGTAGCAACCCACCAAACCCATTGCGCACAGCGCCAACATCACTCGTACGTGCATCGGCGCTGCCTAACACGCACCCATAACCGAAGTCATCCGCGACTTCGCGAGGCGAAAAGCCCACCGCCAGATGACACGTTTTTGTCAGTGCGTTGCGCGCTGTGCGGTTCTCCAGCATCGGGTTCATGCCCCATGCCCGCGCACGGTCATAGCCGTCACTTACGCCGCAGAGCAGCCTTCGGTATCCGCGCAGAGAACGCGGGCTCGGTGAAGTCGATCCGCCACAAGACGGGGTTGTAGCGGCCCGCTTGGAACTCTCGCGTGCGGAGCGCATCGAGCGCGTGTTGCGCGTCCGCCGCGAAGGGCACGTTGTACCAGTACGCATGTCCGCCCATGTGCGTGGCTCCTTGATGTCTCGAATTCATCGAGCGCAATGCGCGCTCGCATGGATGTGTGCTGACGTATCGAGAAGCACGCGGCGTTGCAATGGTCGCGCGCATGGCAGTCGACATCGAAGCGTTCTTCATCCGCCGCGCTGAGGCCCAATGCGTGCACCCACGAGGCGGGCGAAGACCTGCACTGTGAGCACGTGGTTGCCCAGGATGAACCAGAAGAGTGGGAAGTCTCTTCGCGTCACCCGGACATCGCCGACGCTTGAACTGCGCTCGACGAGGCGATGGGCGAGCAGCCCCGGAAAAGCGTGGACGAGCGGGTAGAGAATGGCGATCAGCGGCCACGGCGAGAAAGCCGCCCACGCCGCAAACGCCGTCCCGAGCAGGGTTCCAACTACATGCAATCCGATCGTGAGTGGATGCGTGTGTTCGGGAAGAAAGACCTCTCGGTAGAAGTCCCAAAACGTCTTCTGGGTTTCGGAACGCGCTTCGAACTGTGGGTTGGACATCGACTCACAGTGCGGCTCCGTCTTGTTGACGTGAAGTGCAATGAAGTTCAGGTGTCATTACCAATGACAGCAACGCAAGATCTGAACCTTTTGCATGCGCTCGACGCACTCCTGCAAGAGTCCAGCGTGACTCGGGCCGCACGGCGCGTGAGCGTGACGACCCCCGCCATGAGCCGTGCGCTGGGTCGATTGCGCGAGTCACTCAACGACCCGTTGCTGGTGCGCGCGGGGAGCGTGATGGTCCCCACGGCCTACGCCATCTCGCTGCGCGAGCGGGTGCACACGATCACCCGTGATGCTGCGGCCGTGCTCGGCCCGCGAGAAACCGCACCGCTGAAAGATGTCGCGCGCACCATGACGATCCGCTGCAGCGACGCCGTCGCGACCATTCTCCTTGGGCCACTCCTGACGAGTTCACGCGAGCAGGCTCCTGAGTTGCGGTTTCGCTTTGTGCCTGAGGGCGAAGAAGACGCCGCATCCTTGCGTGAAGGAAGGGTTGATCTCGATGTCGGGGTGATGGACATGACCGAGCCCGAGCTGCGTGTGGAGGGCATCGCTCGGGACAGTTTTGTCGGCGTGACGCGACGCAAGCATCCGCTGGCTTCGGGGACAATCACGGCGCGGCGATTCGCGGCCGCACAACATGTCGCGGTATCTCGACGCGGCCGCATGATGGGTCCTGTGGACGTCGCGCTTGCCGAGCTGGGGCTGCGCCGAACCGTGTCGGCAAGCGTTCCTGATTTCCTGTCCGCGCTGCACGCCGTCGCGCGTTCCGAGTGGGTGACGTGCGTGCCTCGGCTCGTTGCCCAGCACGTGACACTCCCCGTCTTCATCTTCGCGCTTCCATTTCCACTGCCCGAAATCACCATTTCGACTTCGTGGCATCCACGAGCGGATGCAGACCCGACGCACAGATGGCTGCGCAAAGAGATCAAGCGAATCCTCTCTGCAGAGAGCCAGCGATCCGCCTCGCGTCACTCGCTGAAGGAAGGGCTTCCGCAGCGTGACCGCAAGGCTTCAAAACGAAAGCGCCCAGAGTGATCTGGGCGCTGCGCTTGCTCGATGTGCTGATGTTCAGGTGGAGGAGCCCGAAGACCCGCTCGACCCGCCTGAGGGCGTGCTCGGCGTGCTCGGTGCAGGAGCGCTCGGCGCACTCGGTGTCGATGCACTGCCCGATGCGCTGGAGGAGCTTCCGCCCGAGCCCGGTGGCTTGCTGTAGAGGTCGGCGTACCAGCCGCCGCCCTTCAAGATGAAGTTGCCGCGCGAGATGAGGCGCACGAGCTTGGCCTCATTGCAGGCCGGGCAGATTTCGAGTTTTGGTGCGGTGATGCGCTGCTCAATCTCCAGCTCTTTTCCACACGCATCGCATTTGTACTCGTAGGTCGGCATCGTGATTCCTCGTTCGCGGCGCCGATGATGATCACGCATCAGGGGATCCGCAACTCATCGAGGCGCAATCGTTCCTCGCATGCGGGTTAGCGCACTCGCATACTTGGCCCCGTGAAGAGCCTGCCTGAAGAGATCGAG
>JBILQT010000242.1:0-10926 GCA_044373065.1 Sandaracinaceae bacterium | reverse complement strand
TGAGCACAGAGACTCGAACCACACGCTCGTGAGACCCTCAGAGGATGTCTCGCTCCTCGCGCTCCTCGGCCCTTGTTGGCCTCGCCCTCGCAACCCTTGGATGTGAAGGGCAACTGGAGAGCCCGACCGACGACGCGCACCGTCTCGACACAGGTCGCATCGAGAGCGATGCGTACGTGCCGCCCAACGTCGATGCGGCGCTCGATGCCTTTGCCTTCGATGCGCCTCTGCTCGATGCAGGTGCGCTCGACACAGGTGCACTCGGAAGCGATGCACCGAGCACGACCCTCGATGCGCCCACGCGCACGCGCACCTTCACCGCAAGCGACGCCATCCTCTACAACCCTGAGCGTGGCCTCTACCGCGCAGTCGACTTGCTTGCGGAGACGACACTCGAGTGGCTGCGCGAAGAGCACGCAGAGGACTCCGTCGTCTACAGCTACATCCGCCTCGATGCCTTTCGCGATCGCGCGATCAGCGCGGCCTTTCTCACGCGCATCGAGAACGCCCTCAACCTCGCGCGGCGCTCCAACTACTCGCTCGTGCTGCGCTTTGCGTACAACGAAGGCCCCTACCCCGCCTCCGAGCCCGATGCACCGCTCTCACGCATTCGATCGCACCTCGACCAACTGAGGCCAATCCTGCAGCCCGCAGACGATGTGATCTCGGTGGTGCAAGCAGGCTTCATCGGCGCTTGGGGCGAGTGGCACACGTCGACCAACGGGCTCGACACCAATGCCGCGGCGCGAAGGTCTGTCGCCGAGGCCGTGCTTGCCGCGATCCCACCGACACGCGCGACGCAGATTCGCTACCCGGCCTATGTCGGTGATCTCGTCGGTGCACCGCTCGATGCAGCGCGCGCCTGGAATGGCAGCTTCGAGTCGCGCATCGGCTTTCACAACGACTGCTTCCTCGCGAGTGCCACGGACCTGGGCACCTACCCCGACAGCGGCGCGGGGTACACGCGCTGGCATACGTACCTCGCGCAGCACACGGCGTATGTGCCCGTCGGCGGTGAGACCTGCGCGGTCTATCCAGCACGCACCGCATGCGCACCCGCGATGGCCGAGATGGCCGTGCACCACTACTCGTTCGTCAACCGTGACTACGACACCGATGTCATCGACGGCTGGTCTCGCGGCGGCTGCCTCGATGACATCGAGCGAAGGCTCGGCTACCGCTTCGTGATGACCGAGGCGGATTTGCCCGAGCAGATCAAGCCCGGTGGTTCGTTTCAATTCCGCGCCGTGATCCGCAACGATGGCTGGGCCGCACCCTTCAACGCGCGCCCCTTGGTCGTGCGCCTTCGCAGCGGCAGCACAGTGCACGAGGTCACGCTCAGCGCGTTCGATGTGCGGCATTTCATGGGCGGCGAGACGAACACGATCACCGCCCATCTGCGCCTGCCCGCCAGCCTCGCTGCAGGCTCGTACACCGTCTCCATCGGCCTCCCCTCAAGTGCAATGGCCGTGCGCACCAACCCCGCATACGCGATTCGTTTCGCGAACACGACAGGCTGGAACGCGACGCTCGGTGAGAACGAGATCGGCTCGGTCACGGTGAGCACAACGGCACCAGGAAGCGCCGATGCCTCGGCCACATCACTCGCTGTGATTCCGTAGCGCGCGTGGCTGAGAACCCGACGCTCACGATGAGAACCCGACTCTCACGATGAGAACCCGACTCTCACAGTGAGAACCCGACTCTCACAGTGAGAACCCGACTCTCGCGATGAGCATCTCGCATTGCTTCAAGGTGAGAAGCAGAACGAGATGACTGAACGCCGCGTTGGTGCTCGGTACGTCTCGGCCGCGAGCGTGAACGAGGCCCCGCTTGACGGCGTTCTGGGTACTCCCTCAACCGTTCCGTTTGCGCCGTGATGGCTTGGTTACGGAACCACCCACAACGTCGCGAGCAAGATCAGGCAGCCCTCGCCGGAGACCACGCCGACCGAGCGCCAACGCGGCGTACAGTCATCTTTGTTTCCTATTGATGCACTATTGCAACAATATGCAAACAAGACGCTCACCCTAACAAAAGCATGAGCCCGAGGCTCTCACCCCGGGCTCATGCAGGCTTGTCACGGCGACGCTCCCGCCTCTTTGTTTGCGTCTGGATGTCCATGCTCACCCCTTCACGCAGAGCACCTGCTTGAGCGTGTAGACGACCTCCACGAGATCACGCTGCGCGTGCATCACCGCATCGATCGACTTGTAGGCCGCGGGCGTCTCATCGATCACGTCTTCGTCCTTGCGGCACTCAACGCCCTCCGTGGCCTTCGCGTGATCCTCCAGCGTGAAGGTTCGCTTCGCGGCCGTCCGCGACATCACACGACCCGCGCCGTGACTACAGCTGCAGAAGCTCTCCTCGTTTCCGAGGCCGCGGACGATGAAGGAGCGTGCCCCCATGCTGCCGGGGATGATGCCGAGCTCGCCCTTCCGCGCACGCACCGCGCCCTTGCGCGTGACGATCACATTCTCGTCGTAGTGCTTCTCCCGCGAGATGTAGTTGTGGTGGCAGTTCACCGCCTCAAGCGATGCCTCGAAGGCAGGCAGCTGACCCGATGCGCGCATCGCCTCCACCACGCTCTGCATCATGAGTTCACGGTTCATGCGCGCGTAGTCCTGCGCCCAGTGCACCGCATTCACGTAGTCGCGAAAATGCTCGGAACCCTCGGGGATATAGGCCAAATCCGCGTGAGGAAGCTGGATGAACCAGCGCTCCATGTCGCGCTTGGCAAGCTCGATGAAGTGCGAGCCGATGCGGTTTCCCACGCCGCGTGATCCGGAGTGCAGCATCACCCAGACCGCCCCCTGCTCATCGAGACAGAGCTCGATGAAGTGGTTGCCCGTGCCGAGCGTTGCAAGGTGCGCAACGTCGTGACCACGACCAAGGCGCGGATGCTTCGCGACGATCGCCTCGTAGCCTGGGCGCAACGCCGCCCATGCCTCTTCGGTGCGCGTGGGCACTTGCTTCCACGCACCCTTGTCGTTCGGGCCTGCATTGTCCGTACGACCATGAGGCACCGCTGCCTCGATCGCCGAGCGCAGCATCGCCAAGGAATCAGGCAGATCACGCGCGTTGAGGCTCGTCTTGGCGGCGATCATTCCGCATCCGATGTCGACGCCGACGGCCGCGGGGATCACCGCACGCGTCGAGGCGACGACACTTCCGACCGTTGCGCCCATGCCCTGATGGACGTCGGGCATCACCGCCACCCACTTGTGGATGAAGGGCATCTTCGCGATGCCGCGGAGCTGCTGCTTGGCCGCATCCTCGAAGGGCACGCCGACCGTCCAGCACTTGATGGGCTTCTGCCCATCGCCGCCGAGTACCTCGTAGGAGCGCTCACTCGTCTTGTTCTCGATGTTCATCATGCAGCCGATTCAGCAGCCCTCATGCCGACGCACAGCCGTACATTTTCGCGCATTTTCCGCGATTCCACCGACACGAGCGTATCCCCCGCGATAAAGTCGTATCCATGCGACGAAGCAAGACACGCCCCAGGGTCGTCATTGGTTTTCTCGGTACAACGCTCGATGAGGGCCGCGCCGAGAAGCGCTGGGCGCGCTGGCGTCCCTCGGTGGCGCTCTGTCAGCACGAGGATTTTCCCGTCGCCCGCCTAGAGCTCATCCACCAACCGAGCGCCACGGGACTCGCCGACTTCGTGCGTGCGGACATCCAAACCATCTCACCCGAGACATCGGTGACGAGCCACGCGATCGCGCTCAAGAACCCATGGGACTTCGATGAGGTCGTCGTCGCCCTGCACGCCTTCGCACGCAGCTATCCCTTCAAGCCGGATGACGAGGACTATTTCGTTCATATTTCAACAGGAACACATATCGTCCAGATCTGCCTCTTCCTGCTGACGGAGAGTCGGCACTTTCCGGGGAAGCTTCTTCAGTCGAGCCCCGGTCACGAGGGCAGCGAGAAAACACCCCAGGGCACGCTCTCGATCATCGACCTCGACCTCTCGAGCTACACCTCGCTCGCGCCGAGCTTTCGTGCGGAGAAGGCGGAGAGCGTCACCTTCCTCAAGTCGGGCATCGCGACGCGCAATGCGCGCTTCAACAAGCTCATCGAGAAGATGGAGACGGTCAGCCAGCGGAGCAAAGACCCGATGCTGCTGATGGGGCCCACGGGCTCGGGCAAATCGCAGCTCGCCAAGCGCATCTACGCGCTGAAGAAAGCGCGGCGTCAGGTGGAGGGAGAGCTCGTCGAAGTGAACTGCGCGACGCTGCGGGGAGATGGCGCGATGTCGATGCTCTTTGGGCACATCAAGGGCGCCTATACGGGCGCGTTGAATGACCGCACGGGCATGCTGAAGAAGGCGGACAAGGGCCTGCTCTTCCTCGATGAGATTGGCGAGCTTGGCCTCGATGAGCAGGCGATGTTGCTGCGCGCCATCGAGGAGAAGAGCTTCTTTCCTGTGGGCTCCGATCGTGAGGTGAAGAGCCATTTTCAGCTGCTCGCAGGGACAAACCGCGACCTCGCACTCGATGTGAAGAAGGGCCTCTTTCGTGATGACCTGCTCGCGCGCATTCACCTCTGGAGCTTTGTGCTTCCGGCATTGCGAGAGCGCCCGGAGGACATCGAGCCGAACCTTGAGTACGAGCTTGAGCAGTGCACGCAGACGATGGGCCGCAGGGTCTCGTTCACACGCGATGCACGCGTTCGCTTCCTTCGTTTCGCGCAGTCGAGCGAGGGACTCTGGCCGGGGAACTTTCGCGACTTTGGTGCATCCATCCGACGCATGGCGACGCTCGCGCACCAAGGTTCGATTGAGGCCTTGGATGTCGATGAGGAGCTCGAGCGCTTGCGCCTGATGTGGCGAAGTGAGCATGCGCAAGAGCGGCAATCGCTTGCAGCAGCGTTGCTCGCTGAGCGCATCGAGGAGATTGATCGCTTCGACCTCGTGCAGCTCGAAGAGGTGCTCCGCGTATGTCGAACATCCTCCTCGCTCTCGGCGGCGGGACGCGTGCTCTTTGCGGCCTCTCGCGCGACAAAGACGAGCCAGAACGACGCCGATCGGCTCCGCAAATACCTCGCACGCTTCCAACTCAGCTGGGCGGAGGTGCGGGGCACATCGTGACCAACTTGAGTTAGCCTCAAGGGATGAACGCGCTGAAGGAGCTGCCTCATCGGGCAACTCAGAACCGCATCCTCGACCTCCGAGACGAGCGCGGATCGCTGGAGATGTTCACGCCCCTGCCGAGGGTGCTTGTGACGTGCGCCACGGGGCATATGAGCGAGGCCTTCGCCGACGGCTGGATCACCGCAACGCAGCGCCTGATGGAACGCGATCAGACCGTCTCCGTGTTCAACGAATGGGGGCAGATGGCAAGCTACGAGAGTGGCGCGCGACGCAAGCTCACGGATTGGATGCTCTCGCATCGCACGCGCTTCTCGGACACGAACTTCACGACGAATTCCCGCATTGCCGCGATGGGCGTCTCCGTCGCTGGCGCGGCCGTGGCACTCGTCTCGATCAAGGTGGAGCTCCACACACGGGAGGAGTTTCTGAGGCGGCTCGATGTCACGCTCCGAGGGAGGCGAGCTTGACGCTCCGCTTCGAGAGCGAGCATTGGCGGGTCATCGACGCGGTGGGGTTCGTCCGCGCTGAGCGAACCGAGGCGGCCTTTCGAGGTATTGCAGAATGCACTCTTGGGTTTACGCGACTCGAAACCGCGCTGCGCGGCGCGCCTACGAACTCGCTTCTCATCGACGCGCGGCGTGCAAAAGGCACACAGGACCCTGCCATCGAGCGCGTCATCACCGACTTCAACACGCGTGTCCTCATGCGTTTCACACGCGTCGCTGCGCTCGTCCAAACGTCGGTCGGCCTGCTTCAATCACAGCGCTTGGTGCGCGCACAAGCCGCCGCGATTCGACCCTTTGATGATGAGGGTGCTGCCATCGCGTACCTCCTCGCACCCGCGGTGAAGGCCACGCGCTTGTAGGCCGCCTCAGTAGAGGCGATTGAAGCCATTCAACGCGGCCACGCGGTAGGCCTCGGCCATCGTCGGGTAGTTGAACGTTGTGTTCATGAAGTAGCGAAGCGTGTTCGCGCCGTTCTTCTGACTCATGATCGCTTGGCCGATGTGCACGATCTCCGCGGCCTGATCGCCGAAGCAGTGGATGCCAAGAATCTCGAGCGTGTCGCGATGGAAGAGCAGCTTGAGCATGCCCACCGTGTTGCCTGTGATCTGTGCGCGGGCGAGTGAGCGGAAGAGCGAGTGACCCACCTCGTAGGGCACGCCTGCGGCGGTCAATTCGCGCTCGTTCTTGCCGAGCGAGCTGATCTCCGGCGAGGTGTAGATGCCCGTCGGAATCTGCTCGACGAGGGTCGCATCGGCGACGCCGTGCACTGCGTGATGCGCAGCAAAACGTCCTTGGTCGTAGCTCGCTGAAGCGAGGCTCGGATAGCCGATGACATCGCCGACGGCGTAGATGTGCGGCGCCGTCGTGCGGAAGTGATCGTCGACTTTGATCTGCCCGCGTGAGTCGGTCGTGACGCCGATGTTCTCAAGGCCAAGGTCTTGCGTGTTGCCCGTGCGGCCCTGCGCCCAGAGGAGCACGTCGCTCTTGATGCGCTTGCCGCTCTTGAGGTGAAGGATCACCCCGTCGCTCACAACCTCCACGCGCTCGTACTCTTCGTTGTGACGAATGAGCATGCCCTGATCGCGAAGGTGGTAGCCGAGCGCGTCGACAATCTCGTCATCGAGGAACGAGAGGAGTTTGTCGCGGCTGTTGATGAGGTTCACCTTGATGCCGAGGTTGCGGAAGATCGACGCGTACTCGCAGCCCACAACACCCGCGCCATAGACGGTGATCGAGTCCGGCGTGTGATCGAGACTCAGGATCGTGTCGCTGTCGCGAATGCGCGGATGGTTGAAGTCGATGTCGGCCGGTCGATAAGGACGCGAGCCCACCGCAATGAAGAGCTTCTTCGCGCGAACGCGCTTCGCGCCTGAGCTCGTCTCGACCGCAATCTCGTTCGGGTCAAGGAAGCGCGCGTGGCCCTGCAAGACCTTCACGTGATTGCGGAGATAGAAGTCGCGACGCATCGTGACTTGCTTGGCGATGACGCCCTCGGCCGCGCGGAGGAGCTGCGGAAAGGTTGGTGGGTTCTGTGCGACGACCGCGCCGTAGATCGGGTTGCGGCGCATCTCCATCACCTGATTGACCTGATGGCGCAGCGCCTTGCTCGGAATGGTCGCCCAATGCGTGCAACCACCGCCGACCGCATGGCGCTCGACCAGCAGTGTGCGCATGCCGTCTTTGGCGGCCTTCATCGTGGCGCCTTCACCACCGGGACCACTGCCGATGACGATGAGGTCGTATTCCTTTTCGACTGCGGGTGGGATCTCGTTTTTCGTGTCGCTCATGGTGTCTCTCTCTTCACAAAGCGAGCGTCGTTCAGTCCGGCTGAAAGACGCGTTCTTGCGTGTTGTCGTCGTCGTAGAATTGGTAGAGGCGATCGAAGGTGATCGCGCCGAACGTGTTCACCGCGATGGCGAAGATGAGTGCGGCAATGAAGCCCGGTCCGCGGAGCTTGCGTCCACCCATCGCGATGAGTGCAAAGAGCACGACCATGTAGTCGCAGGCGAAGCGGTAGCCGAACTGAACCCAGCCGCTGTTCTGGTAGGCCAAGTCCATGATGCAGACGAAGGCCGCGCCGAACATGAGCGCGCGCATCGTCGCGGTGAGCTTGGTCTTGGGGAAGAAGACGAGCAGGAGCGCAGGCGTCGTGAACCAGAGCGCGAGGCCGTGCCTTGAGATCAGCACGTGTGGATCATTCGCGGTGAGCCACGGAAGGGACGACGTGAAGATGGCGAGGTTCTTCGGGAGGTAGTGGTAGTTGAAGAGGCCCCAGGTCTCGATGCGGCCGCGCCAGCCGATCATCAAGAAGCGATGACCGAACTCCGTGGGCCTCTCAAAGCGCGCGACGTTCATCGCCATCGCGATGCAGCCGATGACGAGAATGGGCAGCGCGAAGAGGGCGATGCGCTTCAGTGCGTCCTTCCACACAACGCCGCGAAGCCATGTGAAGAAGCGGGCAAATGCGTGGCGATCCTCAAGCACATCGATAGGTGCGCTCGATGTCCTCGATAGGCGCAGCATCTCGATGAGCGGGATGACGGTGAGGTAGAGCGACGAGGGTCGCGTCATGAAGAGCAGGCCCATGAAAAGGCCGGCGAGGAGCGGGTTCTTGCTGTCGATCGCGAAGAGAAGAAAGAGCGGCAAGAGCACGCTGCCGACGACGTGCCCTGCAAACCAGACGCTGCCGTTCACCGCGACGAAGAAGAAGACGGTGCCGAAGGCGTAGAGGAAGGTGAGCAGCAGGTCGTCAGTCTGTGTGCGCGTGGAGTGACCGCGCTCGCGCAGGCTGCGAAGGAGCACAAAGAGGAAGGTCGGAGAGAGCGCAGCGAAGAGCGACCAGAAGAGCGCGTCACGCGTGTCGGTTCCCCAGATGGCAGCGGCCGGAAGAATCACGAGTGCGGGCACAGGCGGAAACGAGATGTACCAATGCTCGTGCTCGTTTGGACCACGCCCCCAAGGCGGCGGCCATGCGCCGTTGTCGCAGATGTCGTGCGCAACATCGTCGTAGCAGGCCCAGTCGTTCGTCCCTGCAGGGTGGTTGTCGACGACGCCGAGTTGGCCGTGAAGGAAGCTCAGGGCGAGGTGAACGAAGTGATTGTCGGGCGTCGGTCCGATGAGGCGCGGGCCTGCGGTGCCTACGTAGATCACGGCGCATGCGAGGTAGATGAAGAGGGGCAGGCGCCAACGCGGGCTTGTCTTCGCGGTGGGCATGGGGGGCGAAGCAGGCGCGGAGGTTTCTTCGTCGGCGGACGACATCGCGCGCACTCTAGCCGCTTCAGAGCGGGCAGTTGTACTGAACGACGAGGTTCGAAATCTCGGGCGATGCGCCTGTGCCGCCCGACTCCAGATGAAGCTCCACTTCGAGGAAGGGCCCGGTTCCGAGTGGGCCTGGCATCGCGGTGAGATCGCTCGGTCGCGAGGTGAAGGGGCCAACCCATGATGCGCCTCGCAGTGCGGCTTCCGTCGGCGCGGTGCGCGCGCGCATCGTCACGCTTGTGCCGGCAGGCACGTCCGCATTCCACGCCATCGACTCCCACTCCGTTGGCCCTGTCGCGCATCCGACGAAGCGCTCAACCACGATGCCATCTGGCGCCGTGAACGTGCGGAGCGCGTAGCCCGTGAAGTCGGAATAGGTGTAGGGCGCGGTGCCTGTTGGATGCTCACGCGTGGCGCGTGTTGCGAGATCGATCTGCGTCGCGGTGGAGCTGTCTTGATTGATGAGCCAGGCCGCACCGTCGGAGATGCCCACACCGATCGAGCCGAGGCCTGGAAGCGGCGCACTGGCCGTGCCGAGCACTTCCACGCGCGGGGGTGACGCAGTGGGATCCACGAAGGTGATGCGGCTCACCGGCGGGCTCGCACCGCTGATGCGACCCTCGCTATCGAAGGTGATGAAGTCGTGTGAGGACGCAACGTAGACGCGGCCCTCCGCATCGGCCGCGATGCCGCGCGTCACACCCGAGTCGGGGAGCGCGATGGTCCGCAGTTCATGCGTCGTCGGGTTGTATCCGTAGACCCAGGGGCATGTGAAACCCGCGACCCAGATCGTCCCATCGGGGCCGGAGGCGATGCCGTAGCTGGCTGCGCAACCGTCGGGCGCACGTACGGTGAAGTCATCCAGAAGGCGCCCGCTGCGCGCCTCGATGGCGACAATGCGACCAGAGCCGAACTGCATGAACCAGACGCGTCCGCTCCCATCGGCAACCGCGCCGTAGGGCATCAGCTCACGGAGGCTCACCATGCGAAGCACGTGGCCATCGAGGGGGTCGAGCTCGAGCGCGCGTGCAGCACGAAAGAGGCCCACCCAGACATGCCCTCGCGCATCGATCGCGATGGCCCGCGCGATGTCCCCGCGACTGCCCACATCGACTGTGTAGAGGAGGCATTCATCGTTTTGGCCGAGGAACTCACCCACGCGTGCGCGATCGATCACGCCGTTGCCATCGAGGTCACGCGAGGTGTCGATGCGGCCGTTGCCATTGCGATCGATGCAGTCACTCGTGGACCCTGCGATCTTGGTGATCGTCGCTTGCCCGAAGAACGCGCGGTTTGCGACGTAGACGTTGCCGCTCAAGTCGACTGCAGTGCGCGAGGGACAGTTGCCTCCTGGACGCTCGACCTCGCACTCCACGCCCGGAGGGGCCGCGTGGTTGGTGCCATCGAGAAGGACCGAGTCGTACTCCGCGAGCTGCACGCCTGTGCGCGTATCGAGCCGCGAGATGGTCGCAAAGCGGTAGTTCGCAATCCACGCATCGTGTGACTCCGTGCGCGTGGAGGAGAGTCGCAGGCGCCCCATCGCGTCGACGCTCACGCCCTCGGCACCCTCCAAGCTCCACGTCTCGCCCGGAATGCGCTCTCGACGACATCCGGGCCTGCAATCGTCGCAGGCCGACCGAACGCCCTCATCCGTGTTGCCATCGCAATCGTTGTCTTCGTCATCGCAAACCTCCCTCGACGCGATGCAAGCACCTGCATCCGAACGCCGCGCATCGGCGCCGACGTCGATCGACATCCCCGCATCACGCACGCGCTCATCGACTCCGGTTCTCGCGCCGCACGCGGTGAGCAGGGAGGCAAGCATGAGCATGGTTGCGAGTGGCTTCATCCACCAAGCGTAACGCTCCTCGCGTAAGGTCGCGTGATGGGTCCTTCTTTGAGGCGATTGGGCGTTGTGTTGATCGGCTGCCTGCTCATGGTCGGCGGCTTCTTCGTCTGGCGGCACATGCGTCGTGCGGAGGAGATTCAGCGCTTCGAATCGATGGCCTCGTCGGCGTTGGAGGAAGTGCACACACAACGCTGCGTGCGACCCGCGGTGGGCAC
>JBILQT010000241.1:0-10961 GCA_044373065.1 Sandaracinaceae bacterium | reverse complement strand
CGCCGAACGTCTTGGCCGCGATCCTCGTGATGGCTGCGGTCGTCGTCGTCTTGCCATGGTCGATGTGGCCGATGGTGCCGACGTTCACGTGGGGCTTGGTACGAACGAATTTCTCTTTCGACATGTCGCGCTCGCTCCTCTTTTCGCGCTCCGTGCGCGATTCATCTGTGGTTGGATTGAGCCTGGGACGAGAATCGAACTCGCGACCTCCTCCTTACCAAGGAGGTGCTCTACCGCTGAGCTACCCGGGCATGAACAGAACCAGAACCAAAGTCACCCGTAGGTGAGTCTCACCCGGTAAGGTGAGGTTGAAGAGAGCGGGCGATCGGATTCGAACCGACGACGTTCAGCTTGGAAGGCTGACGCTCTACCAACTGAGCTACGCCCGCGAGTCAAACGGCCCTTGATTGCTCAAGGGCTCCAGCGTGTTCGCGATGACGCTGTCATGGAGGGTGGTGGGTTCGAACCACCGTAGGCATAAGCCGGCAGATTTACAGTCTGCTCCCTTTGGCCGCTCGGGCAACCCTCCGGAAAGATTGGTGTTTTCAATACCTGATCAGCTAGCGATGGGAATCGAACCCGCAGCCGCCTGTTTACAAAACAGGTGCTCTACCATTGAGCTACGCCAGCACAGTCCTGGACGCTGAACGAACGCTGTCACCACAATCACCTGCAGAGAACCTGCGAGGTGCGCTCAAAAACCGAGCGAAAAGCATGCTGATCCCCGCGGTTTGAACGCGAGGGGCGCTCATGTACCGTGAGGGGTTGGGGGTGTCAAGGAGGTCCGCTTGGTGTGTCAAGATTCGGAGTGGCGGTGCGCACCTGTGCGTCGGCTTGCATGAGACTGCGCGTGGCCTCGAGATCCTCGCGAACTCTAGGCGTCCATTCGCTTTCGACGCCTGTACGTTCGACCATCGCGAGGGTCAGTTCCCAGTAGCGAATGGCATGACGCATCAGGGGGCGGACGCGATCGCGCAGTTGGTTCCGGTAGCTTTCTTGGTAGAGGGCGAGCTGCGCTTCGTTCATGGGGTTGGGTGGCGCAGGAACAGGAGCCTGGGTGATTGCGTCGAAGAAACCACGGTACATCGCGCCGATTCGGTATCCGGAGGCTGCGGCCCAGTGGGCGTTGGTCATTCGGATCGCGTCGAAGTAGGCGTTCTGGGCCTGGAGGAGGAGTTGTGCGCGCTGATCGAGGACGTCGTGCTGCGCGAGGACGTTGCCATCTGGGAATGCGAGGGCCTCCGAGCGCAGACGAATCGTCTCCGCGAGTACGTAGGTTGCCATCGCTGCGAAGTATTCGTCGTGGATGACTTCATCGCCGGTGCGGGTCCGGAAGTAGCTCGCGGCTTCGCGGGCCTGCCGCGCGGCCTCGTCGAGCTGGCCGAGACCAAGCACTGCACGCGCGCGCCGCGAGAGGGCCTCAAGACGTTCTGCTGAGGAGAGGTCGTCACGGCGAAGGGCCGCTTCGGCATTGTCGAGCGCTGACTGCCAGCGTTCCAGATGCTCAAGCCCGTCTGCCATCTGAAGCATGGCGTGCTTCACGTCGGTAGACTCCGGCCGCATCGAAAGCAGGCGCTCGTAGCGAGCGACGGATGCTTCCCACTCCTCGGCGTCTTGGAGGCAGAGCCCGCTGTTGTAGAGCGCGGGCGAGACGTAGCGTGAGGATGCGAACTCGGAGACGAGCTGGTCGTAGAGCGCAACCGCTTCGGCGCACTCGTGTGCACGTAAGTGCGCGTTGGCGTCGTCGAAGAGGAGGTCGGGGCTCACGAGCTCGACGCGCGTTTCTCCGCCGTTTGTGCTCGCGATCACACGCGACTCCTCCACCTGCACCGTACGCCCAGTCGTGGCCCCGCCACAGCCGACGAGCGCCACGGATGCGAGGGTCAACACATGCCCGAGTGAGAGTTTCATGGGAGCGACGACACAGCGCGCGATGAAAGGTTCCCGAGAAGATTTTCGCGTCGAAGATGGGCGTTGGAACACGGTGTAACAGTGTAACTGGTTACACCGACGAACGCGGCGTAACGTCCACGCTTCATCGTGTTGTTGGGCCTGTTTTCAAGGAAAAGCGCCGCAACACGAGGCTGGCATGCGGGGTGCTCAAGGAGCGTCACGAGCAATCGCTCGCTGGAGGCTTCATGGAACGCGTGCATGGACGAGAGAGCTGGTCGGACGAGGAACTTCGGGCACGAATGCTGGCCCGCGAAGGACGTGCTTGGCACGAGTTCCACGCACGCTTTGACCGCCTTGTGTATCGCTGCATCCACAAGGTGACGGCGCGCTTCTCGAGGTCACTCGGAAGTGAAGATGCGCGTGAAATCTATGCGCAGTTTCTTCTCGCGCTGACCGCACGCGACATGCACAAGCTTCGGAGCTTTGAGCCGGAGCGAGGGAACAAGCTCTCGTCTTGGGTAGCCCTCATCGCGACGAATGCTGCGTGGGATCACCTCCGCACGATTGCGCGCATGCCTGTGTGCAGTGAGCTGGATGCGGCCGAGCATATTGGCTCAGACGAAGCAGACCCTTATGAGGAGCTGCTTCGTAAGCAGCGCTGGTCGCGCGTGTCTTCGACGCTTGAGACCTTCTCCGACAAGGACCAAACCTTCGTGCGCCTCTACTTCATGGACGGGCTCACACCGGAAGAGATCGCCGAGGAAATGTGCATCTCGGTGAAGACGGTCTACTCGAAGAAGCACAAGATCAGCGCACGGCTTGAGCGCGTGCTCTTGCCGCTCGTACGCGAGGCTGCGTAGACGATTCGCGCCTCGAGGCGGGCAGGCTATCGTGCGCCGTGCCCACGCCCGACCTACTCGCCGTCATTGCCGCCTGCGCCGCGTATTTGATTGGCTCCGTTTCGTTTGGGCTTCTCATCGCGAAAAAGCACGGTGTCGATCTGCGTCACGCAGGATCAGGCAATACCGGCGCGACAAACGTTGGGCGCACGGTCGGCAAGCGTGAGGGGCGTCGCGTTCTCTTGCTGGATGGCCTCAAAGGCATGCTGCCGACGCTCGCCGCGAGCGCGCTCTTTGGGTTCACAAGCAGCACTGCGGCCTTCGTCGCAACAATGACGGTGGCAGGTCATTGCTGGCCAATCTGGCATGGCTTTCGAGGCGGAAAGGGCGCGGCGACTGCGGCTGGCGCGATGCTGGTGCTCTCGCCCTGGGCAGGGCTCCTTGCGATCCTCGCGTACCTCGTGGGCAAGAAGCTCTCGCGCAAGGTGAGCGTTGGGTCGCTGGCCGGCGCGTTTGTGGGCGCGGCGAGCGCATTGCTCATTACCTTCGTGCATGGCGGATTGGGCGCACAGGCGATGGGTGCGAGCACGATCGGCGCGCTCGTTTGGTTGCGACATGCGAGCAACATCGCTCGCTTGTTCAAGGGCACGGAGCCAGACGCGTGAAGCACGCTCTGCGCTTCACCTTCGTTGCCTCCTTGGCTGTGTCGCTCAGCGCGTGTGGCGCGACTTCACATGCGACGCCCGTGAGCCAAACGCATGCGGATGAAGCGCGGGTGGAGCAATCGGGTGCGCTGAGTTTGCTGACGTTGGAGCGGCCGATGGGTGAGACGATTGCGCTCTCGCTTTGGGTGGATGCGGGCACGCTCGATGGGCCCAACGCGAGTCATGCGCTGATTGCTGCAAGCATCGTCACGGCACGAACGGGACTGCAGATGCGCGTGACACCCGATGCCACCTCGTTTCGCCAACTCTGCACACGCAACGAGTTGACTGCGTGCGTCGATCGCTTCGGTGATGCGCTCGCGACACGCGAGGTCGCGGAGGAGGAGTTCGCAGCCGCGCGCGCAGAGATTCGTGAGCGTCGTGAACGCAGCTTTGCAGAACCGGCGCGCGCTTCGCTCGGGCTCGCCGTCGAGAGCTTGCTTGGGTATGCGATGCATCCGCTGGGTGATGCAGAAGATGAGATCACGCGAGAGACCTTGAGCACCTTCTTGCGCATGCATTACGGGCCAAACCGCGCACTCGTGATTGCTGTGGGCGCCCACGAGCATGATGCGCTCCGAGAAGCCACGTCGCGCATCGATGGGCCGCACGCGGAGACGAGTCGTGCGGAGAGAGAGGAGCACGCTGGTGTCTTGCACGCGCTCGAGGAGAGCCATCTCGAACGGTCATGGACTTTCGCCGCACGTGGGGCGTCTGAATCCGATGCGCAGGCCATGGCGAATGCCTGGCGTGGTCGGGCGGGCGATCGTGCGCAGGTGTCGCTCTTCCCGACGCGGCTTGGGTGGGTCGCGACGCTCACCCTTCAAGGGAACGACCCAGCGTTGCTCTCGCACGCGGCGACGTGGATGCGTGCACGCGCTGGAACAACTCGGGCGCCTCAGGACGATGACGCGTGGTCGCTCTCTCATCGGCACGGTGAGGCTTGGGCAGCGCGGCCCGACGCAACGACTGGGCGCGTTGCATTTGCGGGTGTGGGCGCGGTGGATGTGTCGTTGAGCGCAACGCTCGATGCGCTGCTCGCGCCGCATGCACCCACGCTCGCTCGCACGGATCACGGCGTTCGTGTGGAGTTGGACGGCGGCGTGTTGCACATCGTGGACGCGCTTGGCGGAGAGCGTGGAGCCGTCGAAGTGCGGATGGAGGGTGCTGCGACCGACGGTCCGAATGTGGGCGCATCCGCCATCGCGATGGAGGCGCTGCGCTCACGCTGTTTTGTGGGCGCGGGCGCGGAAACCTCGCTCGATGGCGCCGCGATGCGGGTGACCGTGAGGGATGACGCGCCTGTGCTCGCGGAACGCGCGGCTTGGATCATCGACTGCGTGGCACTGGCAGCGCCTGCAATGGAGGCGCTTGATCACGCGCAGCGCACACGGATCGCGCATGCGGCCGACGATGCAGAGAGGCGCGCGATTGTCGCACGCATGCTGAGCCCTCAAGCGCCCGGCTGGATACTTCCCGAGGGCTCACACGCCTCGCTGGGAGACACGACCCTCGAGGATGTGAACGAGCGCATTCAAGCGTGGTCAGGGGCATTCGAGGTGCGTCTCGGGTGGCCAACGCAGCTCAGCGATGAGGACGCACTTACGCTCGCACAGAGGATTCTCCCGCCGCGAACCGCGCGTGCGGACGCGCTGCGTGCGCCCCCGACCTCACGGCCGATCGAGGCCAACGAAGTACGGGTGCATGCGGACCTGCCAGCGCCTGAAGTCATCCTCGCCGTGCGTGTGGATGGCGTGGACTTGCGGGGATCGGGCGCGGGTGCGTGCGTTCCAATCCAGGCGTGGACGCGCCAACATGCAATCTCGCCGACGTGGCAGGCCTCAGGCGAAGCGCGAGGTTGGTCGTGGTGCGCGGTCGCGCTGCCGACATGGCCAGAGGGTGACGCGCCAAGCCTCGACACCGAAAGCTTGCGTGAGCAAATGCAGGAAGCATCCGCACAGACTGCGCGGACACATGATCTCATGCGCGCTGATGTGGCGGGAGCGGCGCGCGCGCTTTGGGAGGATGGGAATGGTGCGTTGGCAGGGCCCCTTGAGGTGAGCCTGCGGCGTGCTTTCGTGGAGCCCTCGCCGCCGCCGCTTCGACGTCGCGCATCGCACCCTTAGTTGTGTTGGCGTCTCTCACGCTTGGTTGTCCGCTGCTTTCGCTTGCGTACGCGCTTGCTCGGTTCGCTTCGTACTTTTCCCGCGGGAAATTGCCGTCCTGCACGGGGGGACTTGGAGAGCGCATCGAACCAGTGCTAGCCTCCACTTGCGTCGCTGCGCGTTGCAGGGTTCGCGTTGATTGTTGGTGTGCTGTGTTGCTGTTTTGCCTCCGGGCAAAGTTCTTGTAGGAAGAGAAGGGATCGATGGCTAAGAAGCTTTTCGTGGGCGGTTTGAGTTGGGGTACGACAGATGAGGGCCTTCGGGCTGCATTTGAGCGCTTCGGCGAAGTGGCAGATGCAAAGGTGATCACGGATCGCGAAACAGGTCGCTCGCGCGGCTTTGGTTTCGTGACATTCGGCAACGATGCGCATGCAGACGCAGCGGTGGCCCAGATGGACGGTGCCATCCTCGACTCGCGCACGATCAACGTGAACGAGGCGCGTGAGCGCACGGGTGGCGGCGGTGGCGGTGGCGGCGGCGGTGGTCGTAGCTACGGCGGTGGCGGCGGTGGCGGCGGTGGCGGCGGATACGGCGGCGGTGGTCGCACGTACTCGGCTGGCGGCGCTGGCGGATATGGCGGCGGCGGCGGCGCGCCTTCGGGCGGCGGCGGCGGCTACGGTGGTGGCGGCGGCGGCGGCTACGGTGGTGGTGGCGGCGGCGGCGGCTACGGCGGCGGCGCCCCCTCGGGCGGCGGCGGCGGCTACGGTGGTGGCGCTCCAGCGGGCGGTGCTCCTCGTGGGCGCAGCGCTGGTGACTACGGCAAGGGTCCCCGCGGCCCAGGCCGTCCGGGTGGACGCAACGATCCCGATCGCGATCGTCGCTTCAAGGACGACGACGAGTATTGATTGCTGATTCACCTCACGGTGAGTTGAAACAAGAGGCCCGCTTCGGCGGGCTTTTTGTTTTGGTGTTTCCTAGTCGACTTGGACTGACGTGGAGAACGCCGAGACCTGACCGCTTGCATCGATGAATGCGGCGCGAAGCGTGAACGCTCCCGAGGGTGCTGGTGTCATGCCGGGGGCACGACACCGTGGCTCGACAGGGACGATGATCGCCGCTTCGCCAGCGACGACCGGAACCCACTGACCGCCCTCCCCGCTCTCGTTCCACTGGATGCGTGCGGCGACACTTCGATCGGGAACGGGATACCCGAGCTCGATGTGGAGCTCTTGCTCGAGCGTGGTGCTTCCAAGGGCTGCACGCGCCACGCGGCGGGCTCCGCGAATCACCGGCGCGACGGCGGGGGCGGGACGGGTTGCACGGCTGGAGACGACGATGTCGCTGGGTGCGCTCACGCCCTCGAGTCGGTAAGTCCCTGGCCGAACGGTCGCCGAATATCGAACGAGCCCGGGCATGATCTCGGCACGCGCGAGCGGCGTGCGACGACGCCCGCGGACGAGCGCGATTTCGCCTGAGGGAGCGGCACGTGTATCCGCGACAACGATCGCAAATCCGTCGCGCGCGAGGGGCATGCCCACGGGGGTAAGCAGGCGCGGCGCCTCGCACACATCCTGCGCGAACGCGGGGACGGCGCTCGCAACGAGAAGGAGCAATCCTGTGAGCCAGGAGCGTGCGGGTGCGAGGTTCATCGCGCGAGTCTCTCGCATCACGCGACCGAACACGAGCTACTCGGCAGCTTCGATCGCGAGGCGCTCAAGCGTGGAGTCGTTGGCCGTCACCAGACGCAAGCCGTTCGAGTCGCGCACCATCAGAAGGGTTCGCTCGCCGACTGTGACGGAGGCGGGGATGCCGCCCTCAAACGACTCGACCAACACGCTGCCGCGCACGACGTGGTAGCCCCAGCCCTGCACCACGGTGATGCCGAGCGAGGGAAGCGCACGCGCCAGCAACTCCATCTCCTCGCCGCCGCCACCCTCGCGTTCGACCTCGGCCACCGCTGCTGACACTTCAGCGCTTGGCGCCTGCATGGTCTGCGTCGAGAATTCTTCGACTTGAACGCTTCCCTCGAGGCCAAAGGGATAGGTCGTCTCCGCACCTGGGCAGCCTGTGACTTCGAGCGCCTCGTAGCGATCGCGCGCTGCGGCCTCATCACGCGATTGCAGCGTGAGCGTGCGAACGATCGGCGCATCGCACGTGCCAGCGGGGCCAAAGAGCGTGGCGTTACGACCGGTGACCGCCTCCTCCGAAACAAGCTCAAGCGTGCGCTCGGTGCCGCCGATGAACGCGGTTCCAAAGGGCTCGGCCGAGGCCTCCTCGGTGGCGCCTCCAATGCGGTGCAGGAGCAGCGTTCGTGTGGTCACGACTTCATCGTCGAAGGCTATGACGACGCGGCCCAGCGGACCATTGGCGCGCTCAGGCGCGGGCGCTTCGGATGGGTTCGCGGCACCCTCGGATGGGCCTGCCGCGGATTCGGTCGCGCTTGAAGGCGTGCCCGATTCTTCTCCGCAGTGACAGGCTTGAAGCGAGAGCGAGAACAGGCAGAGCGAGGCAACGGTTGCGAGCTTGGACGACGGGGACGACATGGTTTGAGCCTACTCGATCGGCGCACGTCGCAAGGGCCTTGGTGAGGGCTTCACCTTGCCGCGCACAAGACCGGCAGCGCGTGAGTACGGGGCGAGATGGATGTCGTCTCGCAGCCCCTGGTCGAGCTTCAGTGCGCCGACGAACGCGATCATCGCGGCGTTGTCGGTACACGAGGCAATCGGCGGCACAAAGGCCGTGAATCCGCGCTTGGCTGCCAGCTCGTTCACACGTGCGCGCAGGCCTCGATTTGCTGCCACGCCGCCTGCCAACACGATGCGCGGGATGCCGCGTTGTTCGGCGGCTTCAATCGTCTTTTGCGCAAGCACTTCGACAATCGCGGCTTGGTAGGTGGCGCACAAATCGTGCAGCGCTTGACCCTCAGGAATGCCTTCTTTTTCCACGTGACGCGCGATCGCGGTCTTGAGACCGGAGAATGAAAACTCAAGCGAACCAGGGCGCATCATCGGCAGAGGCAAGAGTGCCCGCTGGGGCTTCCCGAGTGCGGCGAGACGGTCAACCGTTGGGCCTCCTGGATACCCCAGCCCGAGAATCTTCGCGCCCTTGTCGAAGGCCTCCCCCGCAGCGTCATCGCGGGTCTGTCCGAGCATCGTCATGCGGTCGTGCGCATGCACCTCATAGAGGGCCGTGTGACCTCCGCTCGCGAGCAGGGCGACGAATGGGAGCGTGGGCACCTCGGTGACGCCTTCGCGGCGAAGAAAGGGCGCGAAGAGATGGCCCGTCAGGTGATCGACACCAACCAACGGCAGGTTGCGGGACCAGGCCAACGCCTTCGCGGCAGAGATGCCGACGAGGAGCGCACCGACGAGGCCAGGGCCTTGTGTGACTGCGATTCCATCGATCGTCTCAAGCCCGCCCGCTTCGCTCAGCGCGCGCTCAACGACATGCCAAACGTTCTCAAGGTGCTCGCGCGAAGCAAGCTCTGGGACGACGCCGCCGTAGCGCGCATGCGTTGCGATCTGCGAGGCGACCACATCGGAGAAGACGACGCCGTGCGCATCGACAACGGCCGCCGCTGTCTCATCGCAACTCGACTCAATACCTAGAACGCGCACACGCGCTTGCTAGCACGCGCGACGCTGACCGCTGGGCCCTCAGCTCGGCCGAAGCGCTTGAGCGAGCATGAAGGTGCCGTGGCGCGTGCAGTGGGCGCGCACGGTGAGCGTGCCTTCGCGGCGCAAGAGCACGGGGATGCGCACAACGGGAAACGGAACGCTCGGCGAGAGATCGGTGATGAAGAGAATCTCGCCCTCGTAGGCGACCTCGACCCAGGCGATGAAGTGATCGGCGCGCTGCGGATGATTCTCGCCGATGCGCACCACCAAATCGAAAGGCCGCATCAGACGTGGTCGTGCAGGGAGTGTGATGCGAGGCACGTGCTCACTGGAGATCCCCTCGGAAGTGGCGTCCACGAGCGTCCCCTCGCGGGGCCCAGTCGCGCGCCAATCCGGCCGCGGCGTGATGATTTGGGCGGACGAAGTCGCGGGCAGCAGAAGCGGCAAACCGAGCCCGGCGAGGACCGTGAAGTGACGCCGGGTAAGCATCAGCGAAGGCGTCTGCGACGACGTGCTACCGCAGCCAGAACACTGATGGCGGCGATCCCCAGGCCAGCGCTGGACGTGGGTGCATTCGAGAGCGCGCACTGACAGTTTGCGGGCGCAGCGGGAGGGGCGGGAGCTTCTGCGCGGAAGCAGCCACGTGAGCCATCCGGAAGCCGGTCGCAGGTGAAACCGACGCTGCAGTGCACATCACGTGAGCACGTGGTCGTACATGTGCGGCGACCGCTCGTCGGATTCGGGCGGCACAAGCCACTCACGCAGGCAGCATCGCCGTCGCAGGCTTCACCCACGATGCCGGCCATCGGCGCGCAGATCGAAACGCTTCCTTGGCGCACACACTCAAAGTCCTCGGGGCATGCTTGGGTGGCGCTGCAGGTCTCACTGCACCAGTCGCGCTCGCCCTGGCTTGCGCAGAACGCGCCACGCGCACAGTCGACAGTGGAGTTGCAGATCTCACCTGCGGGCAGCGTGCGACGCACGATGCAGCGACCGAACTCGCACGTGAAGCCGTCCTCGCAGCGGCCGGATCGGCAGGCGCTGGTGCACTCGCCAAGCCCGTTGCGTACCGTGCACGTCTCGGAGCGGCACTGGTCGTTCGTCATGCAGACTTCACCAAGTCCGCGCGCCAAAGGGACGCTTGAAGCAGCGAGACAGATGCCGCAGCTACCGACATCGGCGAGGCACACTTGGCCCTCAATGCAGTCGCCGCCGTCCGAGCGACACGGGTCAACACAGCGCGGGCTTCCGTCTCCAGGGTCGCGGCAGACACCACTCGCGCAGTCGGCGTCGGAGGCACAGGCCGCTTCAAGCGGGGCGGTCCCGACCGAGCCTGGAATGCAATAGCCCTCGCAGGTGCCCGGTGTTCCAGAGCAGTAAAAGCCCTCGGCGCATCCAACTTCGGGGCGGGTTAGGTCGCACGTCTGGGTGCAGAGGTTGCCCGCGGAGGTGACCTCACAAAGGCCGCCGGCACAGGTCGAACTCACCTCGCAGGCAGAGCCCAGTGGGTCGCAGAACTCGTCGGTGCGACCGTTGCAGTCGTTGTCTGCGCCGTCGCAGATCTCGGGGTTGGGGAAGCACGCGTCGCCGGTCGACTCGATCTGCGTGTTGATCCACTCGATGTGCCTGTAGATCTCGTTGTACGCGCCCGGCGCGGTGCCGCACACAGGCTCCGACATCGTGAGGCTGTAGATGAACGAGGCCACACCGTAGATGCGTCCGTCGGGGCCGATGAGCGGACCACCGGAATCGCCTGAGCAGACGGTGGGGTCGACATAGATGATGCCGCCCGCGACATCCATC
>JBILQT010000240.1:0-10973 GCA_044373065.1 Sandaracinaceae bacterium | reverse complement strand
TCGGCCTCGGTGCTTGGTTTGTGATGCGCTCCCAGCCCGGCACCGTGAGCCTCGCGACGGTCCCGACCGACTCGGTTGTCTTCGTGGATGGCGAGCGCGCGAACACAAGCGCCGCAAGCCCCTTCGTCATCGCCAACGTCGCGCCCGGCTCGCACATCGTTGAGGTGCGTCGTCATGGCTACTCCTCCTGGGGCACGCCGATTCAGGTGAACCCGGGCCAATCGCTCTTGCTCCCCTCGGTCACGCTCGTTGCGACCGCGGGCAGCGCGCCTGTTCCCGTTCCGGCTCAGCCGATTCCGGGTACGGAGCAGCAGCCGCCGGTGGTGGGGACGGGCTTCTCGCTCGACACCTCGCCGACTGGTGCGCAGGTCTGGGTGGGCGACCGTCAGCTCACGCAGCGCACGCCGGTGCGTGTCACGGACTTGGCGCCGGGCACCTACCAGATTCGCGTTGAGCTCGCGGACTACGCCTCCTGGGGCACGACGATCACGCTGCAGCAGGGCCAGATTCAGCAGCTGCAGACGCCAACCTTGGCGCTCCGCAACGTGATGGTGGATTTCACCTCCGTTCCCGAAGGCGCAGATGTCGTCTTGGTGCGTGGCACCGAGCGTCGCGCGGTGGGTCGTACGCCCGTCTCGGCTGCCGTGGAGAACGGTGGCGGTGGCTGGATGGTTGAGATGTCGCGCTCCGGTTCCGCCGACTACAGCGCGCCGCTCACGCTGCCTGCAAATCAACCCCGTGCTGCACACAACGCGGAGCTTCTGGCCCGTGTGGGACGCGACCGTCCGAATCCCCCAGACCGTCCGAATCCGCCCGACCGTCCGAATCCGCCCGACCGTCCAGACCCGCCGCCCGACCGTCCTGTTCTCCCGACGCGCGTGGAGCCCGCAGGGGGCCCAGGCACGCTTCGCGTGAACAGCCGTCCGTGGTCGCAGGTTCGTGTGGATGGTCGCGTGATCGGCAACACGCCGCAGATGAGCATCTCGCTTCCCGCAGGCTCGCATCGCGTGGAGCTCACGAACCCGGAGAGCAACGGGCACGCCTCGTTCACCGTCGACATTCGTCCAGGTCAGACAGAGACGCGCATCGTCACACTCGAGTAGTCGAGCGAGGATCCAACCAACGGAAAAGCCCGGTTCACGCCGGGCTTTCTTCGTTTCTGTGATGAAGGCTGGGGACGACTACGGCGTCGCGGACGAAGGCGTGGCGGACGAAGGCGTCGTCACCGCGAAGAAGCGCTGGCGGTTCTGCATGAACCAGACGGTCGCGCCGGCAACGAGCACGATGAAGAGAATCAGCGCCCAGGGCATGCCGCCCTTCTTCGTCGGGCCGAGGTCGACCTCGCGCGGTGCGCGCTTGGGCTGCACATCATCCGAGAGCGTGTCGGGCGACTCGTTGCTCTCGGCACCGTGCTCCTCAGCCACCTTCGCGAGCATCGGGTCGAGCCTGGGGGAGGGCGGGAGCTTCTCACCGCCGACGAGCGCATCCACCGCATCATCGAGCGCATCGTTGCTGCCCTCGCCACTGGCCGCGATGGGCTTGCGCGACTCGCGGATCAAGCGCCCGAGGACGCGCCTGGCAGCGCCTCGATTGAGCGGCACGAGCGCAGCTTCAAGCTGATCGCGCAGCGCTTCGACGGCCTGTTCGCCCGTGGGAGGAGGCGCTTCCACAAGACGCACCATCGCGGCCGGCACACCTGTTCCCGCTGCCACAAGGAGCGCGCCGAGCATCGACGTCACGGCCTGCGCAGCCTGGTCCGCATCGCACACGCCCTCGTCCGAGACACCGACCTCGCCCTCCTCGGTCACGACCACGCGCGAGAGACTCAGCGCCCTGGGCGCGCCCACGATGCCCTCGGTTGCCTCCAGCGCGATGAAGGTGCCGATGTCGGCCGGCATGCGCACGGAGCGCTCTTTCAGTGAGCGCAGGAGTTCATCGAGTGGGATCTGGTTCATCGCGTCCTCGTCGGGGCGTTTGTCTTTTCGTTTGATCGCGGCTTACGTCCTCGGTCCAGCCCTGCGACGTAGCTCAGCTACGCCTCGGTCTGGCCCTGCGGGCGCGCTCGCGCTGAAACGAAAATCCTGCACGCCGTTCAACGCTTGATGTCGGCATCGTCATCCAGACGCACCGGCACCCCGCGGCCCTGAAGGTACTCCTTCACCGCGCCAATCGAAAAAACCCCGTCATGAAACACCGACGCGGCGAGCACGGCATCGGCGCCGCCGACCTCAAGGCCCTCCCAGAAATGCTCCAGCGTGCCCACGCCGCCCGAGGCGATGACGGGGATGTCGACGGCATCGGCCACCGCGCGCGTGATCTCCAGCGCGTAGCCCGCCTTCGAGCCGTCTCGGTCCATGCTCGTCAGGAGGATTTCGCCTGCGCCCCGCTTGGCGACCTCACGCGCCCACACAATCACCTCGCGGTCCGTGCGCTTGCGGCCTCCATGCGTGTAGACGAAGTGCCCGTCCGGGTCCTTCCGCACGTCGATCGCGACGACCAAGGCCTGCGCGCCAAATGCATCCGCAATCGCATCGATGAGGCCTGGGTCATTCACCGCGGCACTGTTCACTGCGACCTTGTCCGCACCTGCAAGCAGGAGCGCGCGCGCATCCTCACGCGAGCGCACACCGCCTCCGACCGTGAGCGGCACCGTCAGCGCATCGGCCGTGCGCTCGACCATCTGTAGCAAGGTGCCGCGCCCCTCATGCGAGGCCGTGATGTCCAAGAAGGTCACCTCATCGGCGCCCTCGCGGTCGTAGCGAAGCGCGCACTCGACCGGGTCTCCCGCATCACGCAGGGCGACGAACTGCACGCCCTTCACGACGCGTCCGTCCTTCACATCGAGGCAGGGGATGATGCGACGCGCGAGCATCAGAGCACTCCCTTCAGCGCCGACATCGCCTGCTCATACGTGAACGAGCCGTCGTAGAGCGCACGCCCGCAGACCGTCGCGCGCGCACCCGCCCTCGCGAGGCCAAGCACGTGCTCAATGCTGCCGATGCCGCCCGACGCAATCACCGTGCACTTCACGAGCGACTGCAATTCCATCGTCGATTCCACACTGGGCCCAAGGCCTGTTCCGTCGCGGCGGATGTCGGTGAAGAGAATCGCATCCACGCCCCAGGCATCGCAGCGCTGGGCCACATCCGTTGCGCGCTGGCCTGAGCCATCGAGCCAACCATCGACGCGCACCTCGCCATCCTTCGCATCGAGTGCCGCGATCACACGTCCCGGCTCGGCCCTCGACAGTGCCTCAACCCACGCCGGCTCACGCACGACTGCAGTGCCGACAACGACGCGATGCACGCCCGCATCGAGCCAGCGACGTGCAACCTCGAGGTTGCGAATGCCTCCGCCGACCTGCACCTGCATCGAGGATGCTTTGACGATGCGCGCAATCGTCTCGAAGTGCGGCGTGCCCCGTCCGCGTGCGCCATCGAGGTCGACGATGTGAAGGCGCGTGGCGCCTGCGGCTTGAAAGCGAAGCGCTTCTTCGACCGGGTCTTCGGCGTAGACCGTGACCTTCTCGTAGTCGCCCTCGAGCAGGCGCACGACCTTGCCGCCCAAGAGATCAATCGCGGGTATCAGCTCCATCGCTTGCTCTCCACAACCCAGGTTTTCGAGACGAAGTTCTCCAGCAAGCGCGCGCCTGCGTGCTGCGACTTCTCGGGGTGAAACTGGCAGGCCACGACGTTCTCTTTCGCGACCGCAGCGCAGATGCGCTCACCGAATTCGCTCGTGCCGATGGCGATGCTCGCGTCCTTCGGGACGCAGTGAAAGGAGTGGACGAAGTAGAACCAATCGCGCGCACTCAAGAACGCGTGATCACCGTCGACCTGGTTCCATCCCATGTGCGGAATCTTCCGTACGCGTCCTTCGCTCAGCTGCACGCCTTGCTTGAAGCGCACGACCTCGCCTTCGAAGAAACCAAGGCCGCGCTCGCTCGGCGCTTCTTCGCTGCTGCTGAAGAGAATCTGCATGCCGAGACAGAGGCCCAAGTACGGGCGGCCCGTCGCGATGAAGGTGCGGCAGGCATCGCCAAAGCCCTTGTCCATCGCGCGTGCGCAATCTTGAAAGTGCCCCTGGCCCGGCACGACGAGTCGCTCTGCGCTTGCGATCACGCTCGGCTGATCACTCACCGTGACGCGTGCACCCGCGCGCTCCAAGGCGTGCGCGACGCTGCGCAGGTTGCCCATCCCGAGGTCGGCGACGATGACGTGATTCATTCGACCAACGTTCCCTTCGTCGAGGGCAGCACACCGACTGCGCGAGGGTCTGTCTCCGTCGCCATGCGCAGCGATTTCGCCAGCGCCTTGAAGCAGATCTCGATGATGTGATGGAGGTTCTCGCCGTGGTGCAGCACCACGTGGAGGTTGCACATCGCGCCGCGACAGAAGCCCTCGAAGAACACCTCGGCAAGCTCCGTATCGAACTCACCGAGCTTCGCTTTGGGCATCGGCACCTTCCACACGAAGTAGGTGCGTCCCGAGAGGTCGACGGCGCAGGTCACGAGCGCCTCATCCATCGGCAACGTCGCATCGCCGTAGCGACGGATGCCCTTCTTCTCATTGAGGGCATCGGCGAACGCGCGCCCGATCACAATGCCGAGGTCTTCGGTCGTGTGATGCCCATCGATCTCGATGTCGCCCTCGCACTTCACGTCGAGATCAAAGAGCCCATGACGACTCAGCTGCTCGACCATGTGCGTGAGGAAGGGAAGCGGCGTCTTCACGCTGTGCTTGCCCGTGCCATCCAGGTCGAGCGTGACGTGGATGCGCGTCTCAGAGGTGTTGCGAACGACGGTCGCCGTGCGGTGCATGCGGGCTTCGTATCAGAAGCAGGCGCGGGGGACAGAATCTGATCGTGAGTTGAGAATGCGGGGCGTCAGCGCGGGGACCACTCGTAGAGATACATGCCCGCGCCGAAGGGCGCGCTTGCGACGAGCACGTTGCCGTCGCTGCTCATGGCGAGGGTCCACCCGAGTGCGTCCGTGTCGAAGAGACCGGGGGGCCGTCCGTTTGCGAGGGTTGGGCCCTCAAGATGCCAGCCGGAAGCATCGCGACGGTAGGTGTGGATGGCGCCGAGCGCGACGACGACCACGCGCTGGCCGTCTGCGCTGAGGGCCACATGACCGCCGAACGACTCCTGGTGGTCGGCGGGCGCCTTGAAGAAGACGACACGCACCCAGCCGTCCTCACGACGCTCGAGGACATACGCCGCACCAGGGTTGTCATCGTCTTCGCCTTCAAGCCCGTTCACGCCAAGACCCGTGCCTCGATCCCACTTGTTCCCGATCACCAGCACGTTCCCATCAGCGTTCAGTGCGACGTCTTGACCCTCCAGCAAGCCGCCAACGAAGGCGTCCTCCGTCCATGTGCTGCCGACACGCGTGAAGACTTGGGTGAACGCTCCATTGTCGCGCCCTGGGATCGCAACGCGGTTCCCGTTCGCGCTGAGGGCGAGGGACGATGGCGAGCGTGGCGTCTGGTTCGGCAGCGACTGCGCCTCCCATCCCCTCTCGGTACGTGCGTACAGAACCGCGCGGGCTTCTCCGAGATTCCTATCGAAGCTCACTGCCGCGAGCGTGTTGCCATCGGCGCTGAGCGCGATGGGCTCCGCGAGTGTCGCCTGGTTCTCGGGCGGCGAGATCACGGCTTCGATCCCATACAAGTCGCCTCGTCGCACGTAGATCGCGATGCCAGAATCTGCGGCGTTGCAGGTAGCAACGGCCACGTTTCGAGTCGCGGCCAGCACCGAACCATCCGCGCTCAATGCCATCGATGATTCAAGGACTGCGAAGTCCGTTCGGCCAATCGATTGTGGAGGGCCCCAGCCGTCGCGGGCGCGATGCACGACCGCGGTGCGCGAACCCGCCATCGCGATGACGTTTCCATCCGCGCTCAACGTGACCTCACGGATCGCCTCCGAGAAGTCGGAGGGCAACACGGTCTCGCGCGGCATGCCGCGAGGCACCGCCGAGCACACTTCACCATCGCCCGCATAGCCCGTGTTGCACGCGCAGATTCCGCCCACGCAGAGCGCATTCTCGTCGCACGCCGGGCACACAGACGCAGGCGGCAGTGGTTGCACGCCAGCATCGGGGCAGGCCGTCGCGACCGCCCCGACGGGCGGCGTGCTGCAGCCGATCATCCACATCGCTCCGAGCGCGCACACGACAGCTCTTGTTCGACCCATACAACCTCTACGTCACCGTCAGCATCGCGCATGCCGGTGCGCTTTTGCGCGTGAAGGCGTGAATCGCCGGAGCCTTGTGCGGGCGTTTGCGTCGTGGTGGGCCGAGGCTTCACAGGTACGCGCTGCAAACGGACGCCGACTCGCACGCGCCGCAGCAAAGATCGAAGAGCGCTTCAGCCGGCAATGCACCGCCAGGCTGCGATGGGAAGGGCCCCTCGCGCAGCCTCGATCTCGGAGCCGCGTCGATGCGGTAGCCATTCACGCAAGAAGTCGCGGCTCGGCCCGATCACCAGAGGAACGTAGAGGGTTGGCTCGAGCTGAGCCACCTCGCCGCTCTGCACGTAGGGAGCAATCCAGGAGGTCATCGCATCCGTAAACGCGCGCTGCGATCGGCGAACGGATTCGATGTGGGCGTCGAGCGATCGACCATCCATGATCTCGAACACAAACGCGCCGAGGCGAGGGTGCGCCTCGAACCAGCTCAAGTAGGCGAGCACGATGCCCTCAATGCCCGCGCGGGCCGATGGGACATCGACGAGCGCCTGGCTAATCACTTCGTGGATCGCGGCGATGGCCTCCGAGTAGAGGACGACTGCGATCTCCTCTTTCTTGCGGAAGTGATGGTAGACGCTGCCTTTCGTCACCTTGAGCTTCGCGCTGATGGCCTGCAGCGACGCGTTCGCATAGCCGTGCTCGAGAAAGACGTCCAACGCAGCGTCGAGGATCTCACGTCGACGCTCGGGGGTCGCACGGTTCCTGGCGCCTCTCGTCCGCATCGGCGGCCCTTACCACGCTGGCTCGCAGAGCCACGAAGGGACTCGATGGGACTGTGCGTTGCTGTTGATCGTTCCAATGGAACGTTTTATCCTCGGCGAATGCAATCCAATCCGCTCGTGGGAAAAGTAACCAGGGAATCGCGAGGCTCGGTTCGGCTCTACGGCCTTGACCGGGTGGCGCGGCGGAACGCGTTCGACAGCGCGATGCTGCTCGATCTTGCGCAGGCGCTCGGCGAGTACGAATCGGACCCCGACGCCCGCTGTGCAGTCTTGTTTTCGCACGGCGAGCACTTCACCTCAGGCCTCGATTTGGCCGAGATGGCGCCGCGCCTCGCCGAGGGCGGGCTCGCCTTTCCTCCCGGTAGCATCGACCCGCAAGGCGTCGCGCTCCCGCGGCGGCGAAAGCCGCTCCTCGTCGCCGTGCAGGGCATCTGCTGGACGATCGGCGTGGATATCGCGCTCGCTGCGGACATCGTGCTGGCGGCCGACACAGCGCGCTTCGGCTGCATCGAGGTGCGTCGCGGCATCTACCCGTCTGGCGGGACGACGGTGCGGCTGCCTCGCGCGGCCGGATGGAGCAACGCCATGCGCTACTTGCTGACGGGAGACGAGTTCGACGCGAACGAAGCGCGTCGATTGAATCTGGTCACCGAGGTTGTCCCTCCCGGTGCGTTGCTTGAGCGCGCCATCGCGATCGCCGAGCGCGTCGCATCGGCCTCGCCTCTCGGCGTCCAAGCAACGCTCGCGTCATCCCATCAAGCGCTCACGGCTGGCGAGGAGGCGGCGCTCGCGGCGCTGTGGCCACGTCTGCAATCTCTCTTCGGCACTGCGGATGTTGCAGAGGCGCTCGCAGCGATGATGCAAAAGCGGGAACCCCACTTTCGGGGCCAATGAGCGAGGCATTCAAGGAGACCCATCTCTCCCTCCCGACGCGAGGAGAGTCCCGTCTTGGCCTCACATCGTTTGTTCCGGACGCGAACCCGGTCGCGGTCGTCACGGTGCACGGGGCGACCGGCGTGCCCGCCCGCGTCTACGGGCGATTCGCTCGCTTCCTCGCCCGGGAGCGGCTTGTCGTCATCACATACGACTACGCCGGCGTCGCCCGCTCGCGCCGAGGGCACCCGCGAGATTGCGGGGCGAGCATCGGCTCCTGGGGCTACGAGGACGCTGACGCCGTGCTCGACTTTGCCTCCACGACATGGCCGCACCTCCCGCAGACAGCCGTGGGGCACAGTATCGGCGGCTTTCTTCTTGGCCTCACGCCGCAGGCCGCGAAGCTCAAGCGGGTCGTCACCGTAGGTGCGCAAACGGCCTTCCCTGGCGATTTCGCGTTCCCAGCGGGCCTCCCCATGGCGGCGCTCTACCATGGTGTCATGCCGATGCTGACCTGGGCTGTGGGCTACTTCCCAGCATCGAGGCTCGGACTGGGCGAGGACTTGCCGGCAGGGGTCGCTCGCCAGTGGGCCGAGCGCCTTTGGCGACGCGACGTGGTTCCGACCATTCCTCCTCAGCACCTCTGGTTCGATGCGCTCGTGGCGCACGTCCTGGCGTGGCAAGTCGTAGACGACCGATTCGCCACACAGCGAGCCGTGACGCGCTTGCACAACCTCTTCACCCACGCCGACGTGACCTTGCGCTCACTCGCACCCGCTGAGGCGAAGCGTCGACGTCTGGGCCATCTCGGCTTCTTCGGCGGCCAAGAGGCCCATCTTGGTTGGCGGAAGTCGTCCGAGTTCTTACGTGGCGTCGAGGGTTGCGTTTGAGGCTCGGGCCGCCCGAGGCGAGTGGGTCTTGGGCCACCGCCTGGTCCGACATTCACCTGTTTTGCGCCCCGCGCGCCCAATGTTGGTCCGACATTGACCTGTTTTGCGCCCCGCGGGCCCAATGTTGGTCCGACATTGACCTGTTTTGCGCCCCGCGGGCCCAATGTTGGTCCGACATTGACCTGTTTTGCGCCCCGCGAGGCCAATGTTGGTCCGACATTGACCTGTTTTGCGCCCCGCGAGGCCAATGTTGCGCTGTATTGGCCTGTTTTGTCCTTCGCGCGCCCAATACAAGGCTTGTGGAGACCAATTTAGTCGTTCGCGAGCCCATCTCAAGCCTAGCGCGGGCGGATTCTTGGTTCTAGACGGCCAAATTCGCGCGTGAGCCGCGCTTGCAATGCGCTCAAACGCTCTGGCAACCTCTGGTCACCTCGTTCCAGGGAGCACTTCATGACGATGTTGGGTGAGACGCGACACACGATTCAAAGCCGGACAGTGGCCAAGCGTGCGAAGGCGATGAAAGGGCTCGTGGGAGAGCCGAAGAAGTCAGTGGACATCTTCATCAAGGCCGACAAGACGCTGCAGCAACTCTCGCTGCGCGAGGGAACAACCGAACTCGCGAAGGCCACGCTCACGGAGCAGTTGGTGGCCTTCGACATTGCGCGCGACACGATCCTGCCGGACCTCGCGGTCGCACTCATCGCCGCCAAGCTCACCCCGCGCCTCACGCCCTTCAAGGGCTTTTCAAAGCACTCTCCGGGGGCTCTTGCGCGTCTGAGCTTCAGTGAAGAAACCAAGGCCATCGAGGATCTCTGTGCCAGCGTGCTCAAGGCGAACCCGCCCGCGTCGGTGAAGACGCTCGTGAAGTCCTTGCTGAAGGAGAACGCCAAGGTTGCGGCAACGCTGGAGAAGCTCGATGCGCCCAAGGCTGCCCACGAGGAAGCGTTCATCGCGCGCAATCGCTTCATGCCCGAGTGGCAGAAGGCGCTCTCCAACCTGCGCGTGCAGATGAAGGCCGCACTGGTCGGTCGACCGGGGGCCTACGAGGCGCTCTTCGCGCCAGAGTGAGACTTGCGTTGAGCGCAAATGGAAGAGCCCGGCGGAGCGATCCCCGGGCTCTTTTTGATCTAGTCGGACACTGAATCGGACGCTGAATCGGACACTGAATCGGACACTGAATCGGACACTGAATCGGACACTGAATCGGACACTGAATCGGACACTGAATCGGACACTGAATCGGATCGCGCCCCGCGCACCACGGGCAGAACCCACGGCCCCACCACCACCAAGAACGCCGGCACACAACACGCAGCGCTCTCCAGCGGATGCCCCATCGCGAAGCATCCCGTGCCCGCGAACGCGAGCTCGAAGTCGGTCAGCAGAAGCCCCAGCGCGAGCAGCAACGCAGCGACAACGAGCAGCGCCGCGCCCCAGGTGCGCAGATGAAACGCTGCAGCGACCGACAACGCTAGCTCCAGCCCGATGCGCGGGATGCGATGAGGGGCAGGGTCTGCGTGGACGCGAAAGCCGAGGGTGCCTTGGCGGTACTGCTCCGGCCAATCGAGGCTCGCGATGAGGTCGTAACAGGCGGCAGATGCCAAGAGCCCGACCAAGGCGCCTGCCGCGAGCGCAGAGACTTCCTTCGCGAGGTCGTGTCGATGACGCGGCACCTGCACCGCGCGCCCCACGATGTACCCAAAGAGCAGAGTGCTCGCGCCGCCGCCTGCGGAGAGGAACGCGAACCACGCTGCACCCGCGGCGAACCCGACGGACTTCGCATGCGTTCTGCGCGCGAGCGCGTAGCTGAAAGGCGCGGGCAACGCGGAGACGAGCGTCGCCACTTGGAAGAGGGGCGCGTGGTCCGCGAAGTCGCGCAGCAGGAACGCGAGCACGCCGATCGCTGCGAGGTGCAGTGCGCCCTCAACCCACTTGGCGTGTTCATCGAGCGCGCGTGACGAGAGCCCCGTGACGAAGCCGATGACGCCGAGCGGGAGGAACACAAGCGGGTCACCGAGATCACGCCACGTCGTCAGCGCCCACGCGATGCATGCGAGCGAGGCGAGCGTAAGGATGAGGGCCCCGAGTGGCTTCACACGCAGAGGGTAGCGCGCGGGCTATGCCCGAGTCGCAGCACGCTCTTCGCGCAGGATTGACGCGCTGAATCGGACTCTGAATCGGACTCTGAATCGGACGCTGAATCGGACGCTGAATCGGACGCTGAATCGGACGCTGAATC
>JBILQT010000030.1:0-42749 GCA_044373065.1 Sandaracinaceae bacterium | reverse complement strand
TGCTCCACGCGAGCCCATCGGGGCGGCACATCCGCTCCTCGCTGCGCTCTATCAAGGTCGCGTGTTCAAGCTCCCTGCCACGATGGACTCACTCCATCTCGTGACGGCGGCACGCACCATTCTTGAGCATGAGCTCGGCGGTGAGATTCGCTCGGCGCACGCCCGCATCGGCGAAGACGCGCACTTTGAGGCAATCGGTCGCGCACGTCGCATCTTCTACTTGGAGCGTGCGTTTCACAGGCACGCGATGCGCATCACCGAGAGCTTCGGCCTCGACATCGCGCGCATCGCCTTCGACCCGATTCGCATTCGCGTGATCCAGAGCGGAGGCCACGAGAACCCGCGCGCAAAGGCCGTCTACTACCCGCATCGCGATACTTGGTACGGGCACCCTGCGTCGCTCATCACCGTGTGGATTCCGCTGCACGATCTGCCCGAGGACGAGACCTTCGTCTTTCATCCCGCCAAGTGGAATGAGCCCGTCCCGAACGACTCGGAGATCTTCGACTACGACGAGTGGGTCGCGAAGGGCTGGGGCCTCAAGATTGGCTGGCAGCGCAAGAATGACGGCCTTGAGGCGCGTTATCCCGGCGTCACCGAGAGCGTCGATGCGGGGCCCTCCGTGGGCTTCTCCTGCACGCGCGGCGAGACCTTGCTCTTCAGCGGCGCCCAGTTCCATCGCACCCTTCCGCAAGCCAAAGGACGCACGCGCTTCAGCCTCGACTTCCGCATCGTGCAGCTCGATGACGTCGAAGCAGGAAGAGGCGCACCGAATGTCGACAATCGATCACGAGGCTCAGCGCTGGGCGACTACATGCGCGGCGCAGACCTCGACCGAGAAGACGATGGCTCAGCCGCGTGAGCGAGCGCGTGTCGTGTAGAGCGCGAGAACCTCTTCGGCAGTCGTCAGCTCGGACGCACCAAGCGAGCGGAAGAAGGCTGCGGCCGCGATGCAAGCCGCCGTCAGCTGGTTCTCTTCCGAGTCGTGCTTGTCCGTCCAGACGTTCTCGTTCTGCGAGGCCGAAAGAATGCGCTCAGTGAGATCGCCCGGCTCGGCGACACGCAGCGACTCAAGCGCGTAACCAAGCGTCTGGTGTGCGAGCGAGAGCACCGCGATGCGTGGATCAAACTCTTGCAGGTTCGCCCACTTCGCACGGCGCGGAGACATCTGGTTGAGCACCGCGAGGAACGCGTTCACCGCGTAAACAGCTGCCAGCTTGCGCTGCTCCCAGCGGAGGTCGGCCAGGATAGCGCGTGGGTCTGCACGACCGTCGTCTGCGATGTGGCGGGCGAGCGCCGAGTTCACGATCGAGAGGTGCGCTTCCGCCGCGCTCAGCGCATCCCACGCAAAGAGCCCACGCACGTCTGAGCTGCGCGTTCGGTAGGCCACGTAGAGCTCGGTGAACTGCTGATCGGCGGCCATGCGCTCGGCCACGATGGCGGCCCAGGCAGCACACACCTCGTCGATGCGTCGCATGCGCTCATCTGCACTCGCGCGCTCTGCGCGGGAGGGCCTCGCACTCACGATCGCGACGTCACCCGCGGGCGGGCGAACCGCTTCTCGGGCAGCGCGTTCCTTGGGCGCAGCCTTCTTCGATTCACCTTTCGCGCGCGACTTGTCCTTCGCGCTGGAAGCGGCTGATTTCTGCGGAGATGTACGACGCGATTCCGTGGCCCCGATTCGATTCACAGGGCGATGATGCCATGGAGCCTGCCCGCGTCGACAGTAGAAAGAAGCGCCCTTGCGTCAGGGGCGCATCGTCTCGGTGATGTAAGCATCCCATGCGGCCTTGTGCGTCCCGTCCGCGCGAACCAGCCCCAGATGCCCGCTCATCGCATCGATCAGCGGGACAAGGTGCGCCTGAAAGTACGTTGGGTCGCTCATCAAACGGAGGAACGCGGAGGCATCCCCTGTCTCGTATGCGGCAGCCAACTCGGCGAATGCGGCGATGTCTTCCGCGGACGGCGCGTAGGGCGTCTCCTGCGTGATCGACCCGTACCAGAAATGCCCAATGGCACCGGCCTCGCGCGTCGCCGCAAACGACTCACGCAGGTACTCCGCTTGGCGCGCCTCATCGAAGCCAACCTCGGCTGGCCCGGATGCGTAGCCCGTCTCGATGACCATCACGAAACGCCCGCGCCCAATCTCGCGCGCCTGCCGAATCTGATCGCCCACGCGCTGCCCATCGACGGGGTCGGCGCGAAGAAAGTTGGGGTACGCATCGAGGCCGATCACATCGAGGACATCCACCCAACGCGCGAGCGCAAGCGGCCAAGGGTCCACGCGCAAAAGGCGGTCGAAGTTGGCGGGGATGCTGACGTGGAGGTTCGTCAGCACGATGGCGCTTGGGTTCACATCCCGCACCGCGGCGGCGAGCGCCCGCAGGAGTTGATCGACAAAGGCGCGATTGGCCCACGCACTCGTCACGGCATCGATTCCTGAGGGCGCGCGCGACCCGCCCACCGCCGTGATGACCGCTTCATTCAACTCATTTTCAATCTGTACGAAATCCACACGCGGTGAGCCCGACGCGTCGAGATAGCCGTCGGCGTCAAAGCGCTCAACGAGGGCACGTGTCACGAGCACCTGGCGCGCGATGTACTCGTCTCGTCCGAGAAAATCCGGCGCGGCAGGGCGACCATCCTCAAGCGTCGGAATGGCTTGATTCCAACCCGAGCCCACACCGATCACGACCTCCATTCCCGCGTTCGTAAAACGGGTCACGGTGTCGTCGGCCTCCGCGAAGTCGTGCGACGCGATGTAGGCCTCAAGGGCGTCGCGTGACATCGCCTCCTCAAGCGTCAGACCGTTTGGCGCGATCGTGCGCTCGACCGCATCCCACCCCACGGTCTGCCGAATCCAATGCGTGCCCGTTTGCTGCGCGAGCGAAACGATGTCTCGCCGGATTTGCGAGAGACCCACCATGAAGCGCGGTGGCGTTCCCGCGTCGACGTAGGTTGGCGCGTCGGGAAGACGAAACGCGTCGGCGGCGAATGCATCCTCAGCAAACGCATCCTCATGTGTCGCATCTGTCCCTGAATCGATCGGGACGCGTTGCGCTTCGCAGGCACACACCGAGAGAAGGAGGGTCCCGAGCACGAGCCACGCCGATCGACGCATCGAAAGACGCTACACCGCGGCCCGCTTCATTTCGACAGTGCGTGCGACTTGCGCGTGCTCGTCGTTCATCGCGCGCGGAATTGCGCTACAAGCGCGCCGAGAGGACTCCTTGACCAAGCCTACCTTCGCAGAACGCATTTCCGAGGTCTTCACCTTCGCGCGCGCCAAGAAGGATGCGGCTTCCGCGTCTGAGCCGGTGCGTCTCTCGCTCGCGAGCGGGCTGACACTGGGGAGGCAAAAGCATGACGCCGCCGAAGCACTCTTCGACAACGGCCATCCCGCTGAGGCGATCCTGCTCGCACGTGAGGCGCTGACACGGACGCTTGCCGCCCTTGAGGTGATTCAGCCGAGCAGCGGAACGGTCGCAGCAGCGGAGGCGAAAGAGCCCGAAAAGAGCGCGGAAGAAGGCGAGGAGCCCAAATCCGAAGGCGAGACGCCCACCATCGAAGACCCAAAGCCGGAAGAGAAGGCTAAGCCCACTTCAACGTGGCGCTCGCTGCTTCAAGGCCGCGATGTCGAGGCCTCGACCCTGGATGCGATCCAGTCCGTCATTGTCGCGAACGAGGCGGCGCCGCCGACGCTCGATGCGCAGGTCACGCCTGAGCACGCAGCACTCTTTCATCGCACGCTCGCAGCGCGTCATGCCGTCGAGCACGCCGTTGCAGGCGTTGCACGTGCACCTTCGGATGTACGTCGTGCACAGGTAGCGCGCCTGACGACGCTCGGTGTCGTGGGCGCAGGCCTCTTCATCGGCGCGTACTTCACGCTGCGTACGCCCACGGGCGTGTTCGCCTCAGCCTCCGAGCAGTTCGGCGGAAGTGATGCGCACTACCAGCCCTCGAACATTCTCGATGGCCGCCCCGACACCGAGTGGCTTCTCCCCGATCACACGACGGGCTGGGTCGAGCTTCGTATCTCGCCACCGCGTCGCATTGAGCGCGTCTCGATCCTCAACGCGCACAACGCACCGATGAACGATCGCGCAACGCTCGGCTACACGCTTGAGATCTACGCGCACGGCGAGCGCACGCAGGCGACGGAGGGCGACTTCACGTTCTCGCCGAACCCAGAGGCCGTGCTGCACGACGTCGGTCAAGACGACGTTGAGCGCATCCGTGTGGTCGTGCGCTCGTCGCACAACTACGGCGGCGGGCTGGCCGAGGTCTCGTTCCAGTGAGGGCCTCGCGGTGAGCGAGAAGGGGCGCTCGCGCAGGCTCTCTCTCGGCGGTTTTCTCGCGGTGGCTGCCGCGTGTCTCTTGGTCTTGTCGGTCTACCGCGCGACGCCCAATACGCCGCGCGTACACGGCGACGGCTACTACACGTACCTCTGGTCTCGCTCGATCGCCTTCGATGGTGATCTCGACTTCGCGAACGACTACACAACCTGCACCGACCCTTGGGGGATGCTCTCGATGCCTCATGGCATCGCGATGAACCAGTGGAGTCCAGGCTCCGCGATCTTCTTCGCACCCGTGCTGCTCTGGGCCCGCCTCACGGGTGATCCAGCGCTGAGCAGCGCAGACCCGATCACAGCCAATGCCTGCTTGGGAGGGCTCGCGGAGCAAGCGGTGATGGGCTCGGTGTTCGCCGGCATCCTCGCCTTGGTGCTCGCGTTTCTGGCCTCGAGACGGCTCGCCAGTGATGGCGTTGCTGCGTTCGCAGCGTTGCTGATGCTGCTCGCTGGCCCTGTCGGCTACTACGCAACGATGCTCCTCTCCTACGGCCACGCAGCCTCTGCGGCGCTGGGAGGCCTCGCCGTCTGGGCCTGGATGCGCGAGCAGTTTCGCGGCGAGAAGACAACCACGCGCGGCTGGTTGCTGATGGGCTTCACGCTTGGCCTCGCGATGCTCGCGCGACCGCAGAACGCCATCTTCGTCGTGCTTCCGCTCTGGCAGTGGGTGCGCACCGCACCCTGGCGGAATGCCTTGGAGAAGGCGGGAGCCGAGCGCTTCAAGCCCCTGGCCAAGCACGCACTCTGGGGCATCGCATTTGTCTCCTGCATGCTCGTCGGCTTTGCGCTTCAGCTCTACCAATGGTGGTCGACGACAGGTGAGGTTCTCCTTGTCCCGCAAGGCGATTACTACCTTCGGCCCGAGAGCCCGCATATCGCCAACCTGCTCTTTTCGTCGGCCAACGGGCTCTTCACCTGGTGCCCTGTTGCCTACCCTGCGGTGCTCGGTCTGGTGATGCTCACCTGGCGCGCGCGGACACGTCACATCGGTGCGCCGCTCTTGCTTCTCTTCGTGGTGTGCACCGCGCTCAATGCATGCGTCGCAGATTGGTGGGGCGGCGTTGGATTCGCGGCGCGCCGTTACGATGCGATGACCGTCCCCTTTGCGATCGGCGTCGCCGCGTTTGTCACCGAGGCGCGCGACTGGGCACGACGTTTTGGGCACGCCGGAACAGGCGCAATCGGCGCTGCAGGCATGCTTCTCATCGCGATGGGATTGCTCACGCAGCGCTCGGTAGGAAACGGCTTTCGCAGTGACATCGCACAGCCCTCGAGCGTCCCTTGGACGCACGCCACAGGTCAGGTCAGCGTCGTTCAAACGCATTTGTGGGAGGCCGTCGGCAACCCGCTCGCATGGCCCGCCTCGATCCCGTTTGCGCTGCGGCACCGTGTGCATCCCCGCCTCTGGGATGAAGCCTCAACGCCTGAGTTCTTCTTCCATCGCTGGCTCACGCTGGAGGCGCAGGCCGACCTCACCACGCTCGACATCGTCGATGCACACCCCGCCCTCGCGCTCGGGTTCACCTCCCGCGAGACGACACCCGAGGGCACCTATCGGTTCGTCAGCGGCGAAGGGCGTGTGCTCCTTCCGATTAGCTACCCCTACGTCGGCTCGCTACGCCTCGCTGTCTTCGCGCGCGGCAGCGAAGTGCAGGCGCACTTCTTCCTCGACGAGGAAGACCTCGGTACCCATCCGGTGAGCCAAGGCGGGTCCCTCATCACCCTCCCCGTGCGCGCGCCGCATCAGGGCATCACCGAGCTGCGTGTCGTCGTCGACGAAGGCGAGCTCGGGCTCTCCGAGATCGAGCTTCGCGACCGCACGCCTGCCCCCTCCGAGGCCCAAGCACGACGCAACGCGATGCTGCGTGAGCGGCGCATTGCCTGGCGCGCCGCACACGGCTTGTACGTCCCGTAGTCTCGCCGCGACGCTTTATGGAGCGCGGTGATAGGGCAGCTGAAACTGCATCGGCGTGGGCATCATCGTGCCCTGCTGCGTGGCCGACACGTTGAGCGTCTGCCCGTCCGCCGAGAGCTGATAGACGTTCCAGCGGCGCCCAAGCGTGGCCTCGAAGTACTGCTCCAGATGCCCCGAGCGGAAGTACTGCCGCACCACGACGGAGCCACCATCGGGCAGCGGAAACGTTTGCCTCGCGCCTGGCCGCGTGACGTAGAGAAATGCCTGATCGAAGTGAATGCTGATCTGCGATTCAGGGAACGCGAGGTCGATGCGACGATTCAGGTTGGTGTTGTCGCGCATCTGCGAGCGGGCCATGTCCTGCACGAAGTAGTTCATGTCGTTGACCGCACGCTCGATGCCCTGGTCGATGCGACTGCGCGCCGTCGACTCCGGCACCGCCAAGCGCCACGAGCCTGCGAGCGCCTCACGAAGCTGAGCCTCGGTGCGTGCAGGTGCGGCCGCTGGCGCATCCTGTGTCGAGGCGCGCTCCGGGAGTGCAGCCGTCAGCGCGGTCATTCCAACAAGGCCCAACGCAACCACGAGCGGGTTCAAGCGACGCATGGCTGCATAGACTGACGAACCCCGCTCGTTTCTTCAATCGCGCCGAAACTTTCGCTCAGCGCATGTCGCCTCATTGAATCGCAGGACCGAGATCGATCGGTCCAAAACGCTCCTCGTAGCGCGCGATCGTGTCGCCCAGCACTTGATGAAAACGCTTGGCGTGCCCTGGCGAAATCAACAAGCGCGCGAGCAGCCATCCCGTTCGCCCCTGCACGAACGCAAAGTCGAGCGCGAAGCTGTCGATGGTGCTGCCGACCTGCGCGAGGTTCGCAAAGCGCCCTTTGGCGATGTCGTCCTCAGCCTTGATCTGAATTTCGGGAGGCGTGCCGTGAAAGTCGTCCATGCACGGAACCTCGCATCCGCGACGTGCGGAGTCGACTCCGACATTTCGTGACTCTCTGGTCGCGGTTTCACCCTGAGCGAACATGACCTCGCGAGAACTTCACTCCCCTCGCTCGCGCCAAAAGAAAAAGGGTGACCGTTTGGTCACCCTTTCGCTCATCGAGCCGCCGAAGCGGATCTGCGTGGCTCAGGCCTTCGTGAGGACGACCTTGACGGTCGCCGACACTTCGTAGCCGAGCTTGATCACCACGTTGTGCTCGCCGAGGGTCTTGATCGACTCCGCAAGAACGATCTTCTTGCGGTCGACTTCGTGACCCTTGGCCTTGAGCGCGTCCGCGATGTCCTTGGTGCCGATCGAGCCGAAGAGACGATCGCCTTCGCCGGCCTGAACCGAGAGCGAGAGCGTGATGCCTTCGAGCTTCTTCGCGACCGTCTCAGCGTCGCCCTTGAGCTTCGCGGAGCGGGCGATGGCTGCCTTCTTCTCATGCTCGACCTGGGCGACGTTCGCACGGGTGGCGACCGCCGCGAGTCCGCGCGGGAAGAGGAAGTTGCGGGCGTAGCCGGGCTTGACCTTGACGAGTTCGCCGCTCTTGCCGAGCTTCTCGACGTCGTCCTTGAGAACGATTTGGATGTTGGCCATGGCTTACCTCAGGCGGTGTAGGGGAGAAGCGCGATCTTGCGAGCGTGCTTGATGGCGTTCGTGAGCTGACGCTGTTGCTTGGCGTTGAGCCCGCTGATGCGACGCGGAACGATCTTTCCGCGCTCGGTCACGAAATGACGAAGCGTGGCCGGATCCTTGTAGTCGAAGACGAAGTCGGGGTCGGCCGTGAAGGTCGGCATGCGCTTCTTGCCCATGCCTCCGCCGCCACCACCGCCGCCGCCGCTGCGACGCTCGCCACCACCACCGCCGCTGCTGCGACGCTCGCCCATGCCCTCATCCTTCGCAGGACGGGCTGACATTGGCATTGAGATGCTGTTGTTCATCATGGTCGTCTCTCCTCAGTTCGTGTTGCCGAGGTCGGGGATGTCGTTGAGGTCTGGGATGTTGTCGTCATCATCCGAGAACTCCTCTTCCTGACGCTCACGTGGGCGCTGGATGAGACCAAGCTTCTCTTCGATGCTCGGCTCAGCCTCGGGCTCCGGTGCCGCGAGACGCTCGAACTTCACTTCGTCCGCGTTCACTTCGACGGTCTCAAGCGTCACAGCGACGTCGTTGCGGATCGTCTGGAAGCGGATGACTGCGTCGGCGTTGCGGAGGTTACGCTCGATCTCGGCGACGAGGTCGGAGTAGCCCACGAACTTCACGAACACGAAGATGCCGCGCGTGAACTTCTGGATTGGGTAAGCGAGGCGGCGACGGCCCCACTGGTCAACCTTCGTGATCTTGCCGCCGAGGCGCGCGAGAACTTCCTGGATACGCGTGGAGATCTTCTCCGCGTCATCCGGGTCCACGTTGGGGTTGAGGATGTAAACAAGCTCATATTCGCGCGCGGGGCGCGGGTGAACGATCTGCGTCATGTCGGTCCTTTTGCTGAAGCACATTCAGCAACGATTCCTCACGGTCGAGGCTCAGCGTAGGGAGCGGAATGCTCACAATCCTCTGAGACAAGGCCCTGGAAAGCTCCAGGGCGAGGAGGCTCAACTCGGAGGTTTCGGCTCGGGCTTAGGGAGCTTCGGCTTCGTGTTGAACTGGTTCTGCGCCTTGGCAGGCCCCTCTCGGAGCACCGCTTCAGACGCCAGAGCGGCCGCTTGTAGCACGTCTGGGAGTTGTGCACGTTCAAGCGCGTCGAAATCTCCAAGCACCCAGGATTCCACGGTGCCTTTGGGCGGCCTGCTGATGCCGATCCGTACGCGGAGAAAGTCGGGTCCGCCGCAGTGCTGGATGATCGACTTGAGGCCGTTGTGACCCGCAGCGCCGCCGCCCATTTTCAAGCGCACCTCGGGGAAGGCGATGTCGAGTTCGTCGTGAATCACGATGACGTTTGCGAGCGGCACCTTGAAGAAGGTCATCGCCTTCTGCACCGACTCACCCGAGAGGTTCATGTAGGTCATCGGCTGAAGGAGGACGGCCTCTTCGCCCGCGAATGTGCCCTTGGTCCAGAGCCCCGAGAACTTCTCTTTGGCCAGGCCCGCATGCCAACGCGAGGCGAGCAACTCCACGACCTTGAAGCCGACGTTGTGCCGATTGCCCGCGTATTTGGGGCCAGGGTTTCCGAGTCCGACGACGAGCCACATGAGGCGCGGCGCTTATCAGCGTTGGAGCTGCTTCTCAAGCACCACAAAGGCCAAGTCATCGCGCTTGGGAACGCCGAAACGCTCATCGCCGTAAGGGAAAGGCTCTGTCGCCCCAGTGCGGACGTAACCCAGGCGCTCGTACCAGGCGATGAGCTCGGCGCGGATCGAGATGACCGTCATATGCACCGCGTGTTGCCCAAGCTCGGTGCGCGCAATGCGCTCTGCCTCCGCGATGATGCTGCGTCCGTAACCCTTGGCTTGAAGCGTTGGGTCGACGGCGATCATACCGAGGTAGGCGTGACCTTCGGCGTCATCGAGACGCGCACATGCGCGCAGCGCGCCCTCCTCTTCGAGCAGGAGCACACGCTGCTTGGGGAAGGCCTCGATGATCGCGCGCACCTCACGCGCGTCCGTTCGCTGGCCCTCGAGCATGTCGGCTTCGGTCGTCCAACCCGCGCGGCTCTTCTCACCGCGATAGGCAGACTCCACGAGCGCCACGACCCGATCGACATCTTCGAGGGTGGCGCTCCGAATCATGCTCACTCCGTGATCGGGATCTCGACGGGGAGCTGCTTGCTCGCAACCTCACCCGCGGCGAGTCGCTTCACGCCTGCGATGTGATGAAGCAAGAGCGCGCGGTTGTCGCCGACCGAGAGGTTCTGAAGCTCAAGCGCGCCGATGCGATCCTCGGGCGTGAACGCGGGGTTCTCCACCTTCTCCATCGAGAGCTTGTCGGGGCCATAGCTCATGTACTGCGCGTGCGTGGAGGCGATGGTGTAGTCGTCGCCGCGACGAAGCTCGATGCGCACGCGGCCCGTGATGGCCGGCGAGACCCAACGCGTGAGCGCGTCCTTGAGCATCATTGCCTCGGGGTCGAACCACTTGCCCTCGTAGAGGAGGCGACCCAGGCGACGACCGAGCGTCGTGTACTGATCCGTCGTCGACTCGTTGTGGATGGCCGAGAGCAAGCGCTCGTAGGCGATGTGAAGAAGCGCCATACCCGGGGCCTCGTAGATGCCGCGGCTCTTGGCATCGATGACGCGATTCTCGATCTGATCGCTCATGCCAAGGCCATGACGGCCGCCGATGCGGTTGGCCTCGATGAAGAGCTCGAAGATGCCGGGGAAAGACTTGCCGTTGATGCCCATCGGCACGCCGTCTTGGAACTCGATCTCGACGATCTCGCTCTCAATCGCGACGTCCTTCTTCCAGTGGGCCACGCCCATGATCGGCTCAACGATTTGCATCGAGACATCGAGGCGCTCGAGGTCCTTCGCTTCGTGTGTCGCGCCCAAGACGTTCGCGTCCGTGGAGTACGCCTTCTCGGTGCCCATCTTGTAGGGCAATCCGACCGTATTGAGATATTCGCTCATCTCTTTGCGGCCACCGAAGGCCGTCACAAACTGCTGGTCGAGCCAGGGCTTGTAGATGCGGAGATCGGGGTTCACGAGAATGCCGTAGCGATAGAAGCGCTGGATGTCGTTGCCCTTGTGGGTCGAGCCATCGCCGAAGACGTTCACGTCGTCGTTCTTCATCGCGCGCACGATCGCAGTCGTCGTCACGGCGCGGCCAAGGGGCGTCGTGTTGAAGTACTTCTTGCCGCCGACGGCGAGGTGGAATGCACCGCACTGGATGGCGATGAGGCCCTCGCGAACCATGGCCTCGCGGCAGTCGATCAAGCGCGCAGTCTTGGCGCCGTGCTCCATCGCGATCGGCGGAATTTCCGCCGGGTCTTTTTCATCCGGCTGCGCGAGATCGGCCGTGTAGCAGTACACGTCGAGGCCCTGGCGCGACATCCACGCCACAGCGCAGCGCGTGTCGAGACCACCGGAGAATGCGAGACCAATCTTCGTCGATGTAGGCGGGAGCGAGCGATAGATGCGCGACATATTGGGTACCTCTAGGCGCGCGCTCTTATCACGTTTCTAGTCGGAGATCGGGGGCTCGATCGAGAGGAAGATGGAAGGCGCTTGAGGCGCTCCATAGAGGCAAAGCCCATTGGCCAAATCGCCGCCCAAGACGACAAAGCGAAGGGTGTGGCGGCCACGACGTTGAAGGGCTGCGAGGAGTGAGGGCTCGGAGGAGGAGAGGTGGACGTCACCACCTTGACCGTCATCGGCAATGACCTCGGCCTCGCCGAGCACCTGGTCATCGACAAGCACACGAATGCGCGCGCCGTCCGCGTCCGTCGCTCCAAGCCCGCGACCTGGAAGCTCGGAGCTCGCGCGAAAGGTGAGGTGCACAACGGCGTCGCGAAGTGTCTGCGTCGCTGGCCGCGTGGTGAGGCGGAACGTGATCGTGCCTGCGCCACTCACGTAGATGTGCGGTGAAGGAAGCTCCTGCCAGAAACCCGCGTTCTCGCCCTCGATGCGGTGCACACGCTCGGGGCCAAAGCGCCATGTGGACTGGCGCGGCAGCATGGCGATGGCGCGCGTTGCGAGGGGGCCGCGAAAGATGCTCGGCGCGAGCCAGAGCGAGGCAGTGCCGTGGGCCTCGGCGAGCAGTGGATTCGCCGCGCGCGGGCGTGCCAGATCGCGCGCGAGTCGCTGCATCCGCGTGCGCACAAACGCGCCCTCGTGCTCCTCACCATCGACATCGATCATGTGGGGTCGCAGGCGCTCTTGCGCCGTGCCGTAGATCCAGACGAGGGCCCCATCGACATCGTCGAAGAGAGACCTGTCGAGGAAGTGATCGAACCACGCGGGTGAGGCCCTTCCGCGATGTCTGCGCGCAGCCGTGCTGAAGCCGTACTCGCCCCAAATAAAAGGCTTGTGGAGCACGTGATGCGCGAGCTGCACATGGTCATCGACGAAGCGGTCGAGCGCGCGAAAGTTGCTCACATCGCCGTAGGCCGTTGGGTAGGCGTGTGCGTCGGCGTAGCTGATCTCAGGGAGCGCATTCACCGCCAGCCAGGTCGCGCGCTGCGTCGCGTTCATGTAGCCGATGTGACCCGCACTGATCATGTGGTTCGGGTCGAGTGCGCGGATGTGATGGGCGCTCTCTCGCGTCCAATTCAGGAGCGCCTCGCGATGCCTTGCGGAGGGCACATCGGACTCATTGATCAGCTCCCAGGCAACGATGGTCGGGTCATCACGGTAGGCGATGTGACTCAGCGAGTTCGTCCGCGTGACGATGCGCTCCACGTGCGCGTCATAAGTGGAAGGGGCACTCAGATCGCCGAAAAACATGGGCAATGAGAGCGCTGCGAGGCTTCGATCCGCGTCGCGTTCTACGGGCAAGCCGGACCACGCCGCGTGCTGTGCAATGCCGCCGTAATCGGGCCAACGATTCGTCAGCACCACGATGACGCCGAGGCCTCGCTCACGCGCGAGCACAAGGGCACGGTCGAGATGCACAAAGCTCTCTTCGACCCAACCGTCTGCGCCATTGCCGATGCGAAACGCATAGTCGCGCGCCCAAGGTTGCGCATCGCTTGGTTGCTCTCCAAAGGCCCACAAGCGAATGGTGGAGAGACCATCTGCACGCACCGCATCGAGCGTGGATTCGAGCGCCGCGCGATGCCGTGGCCCATGCATCACCGCGACGTTCGCGCCGAAGAGATTCACGCGCATCCCGCGACGTTGAAAGTGCGTGCCTTCGACGTGAACGAAGTCATCCGAAGTGCTGGACTCTTGGCTGCGTAACGGCGCCGCCAATGCCAAGCACAGAAGCGCGAAGCTGGTGCTCAACAAGGCCTTTGCGGGACGCATCTGGGCATCTTGGTCGAGAACTTCAGTTTCCACACCTCTCCTCGCTAACGTCGCTGCGTGTCAGCCAAGAATGCGCGCGCGAAAGAGCCGGATGCCGCCCTGGAGCAGTCGTCCGTGTATGACGTTCAAGCGCGTGCCTTCCTCGATTGGCTCGAACACGAGAAGCGAAGCCCGGCTTCCACGCGCGAGACGTATGCACGTGTGCTCACGGCGTTTCGCGGCTTCTGTGCCGAGAAGAATGTGCCGCTCGATATGGAGCGCATCTCGCTCATCGCGCTGCGCAGTTGGCTCGCGAAGCTGCACAACACGGACGAGCCCGCGACGATCATTCGCAAGGTCTCGACGTTGCGCTCGTTTGGTCGCTTTCTCTTCCGACGCGGTCTCATCACCAAGAACATCACGGCGCAGCTCAAGAGCCCGAAGAGCCAGCGCGGGCTTCCTCGATTCTTGACCGTGGATGAGGCGTTTCGTGTGGTGACGGCACCCGATGAAGACGATGCCCATAGCGATGCGCTCTGCGCGCGCGACAAGGCAATCGTGGAGCTGCTCTATGGCGCGGGTGTGCGCGTGAGCGAGCTGCGTGGGCTCGAAGTCAACGATGTTGACATGGACGCGCGAAGACTCCGCGTGATGGGCAAAGGTCGCAAAGAACGGCGCGCGCCATTTGGTCAGGCCGCTTACGACGCAATCGCGCAATGGCTTGCAAAGCGTGGCGATTTGCTTGAGGCGGCCACACCTGCGCTTTGGATCGGCCTGCGCGGAACAGAGCTTTCCGTGCGCCAGATTCAGAACGTCGTGCGGCGCTACGGCGCGCTGGGTGCTGGCCGACCCGACTTGCATCCGCATGCCTTGCGACACTCGTATGCGACGCATCTGCTCGATGCGGGTGCCGACCTTCGCTCGATTCAAGAGCTGCTTGGTCATGCGAGCCTGGCGACGACGCAGCGCTACACGCATGTCTCGGTCGATCGGCTCATGGCCGTTTACGACAAGGCGCATCCGCTCGCGCATGGCTCGGATGAGAAGTGAAGCGGGCTTGCTCGTCTCCAACTCCGGAAAGTAGAAAGCGCGCATGGGTCGCATCTTCGAGACACGCAAAACCACCATGTTCGCGCGATGGAACAAAGTCGCGAAGCTCTTCACGCGCATCGCGCGCGACATTCACATCGCTGTGAAGGCTGGTGGGCCGAGCCCAGACACAAACGCGGCGCTGCGTCGTGCGCTTCAGAATGCGCGCGCGAACAACATGCCGCGCGAGAAGATCGAGAACGCGATCAAGCGTGCGAGCGGACAAGACCAGCGCGACTACGAGGTGCTCGTTTATGAGGGCTATGCGCCGCACGGCGTGCCCATCTTGGTGGAGACCGCGACCGACAATCCGCAGCGCACCGTCGCCAATGTGCGCAGCATCTTCAAGGATTGGGGAGGCAACATGGGGCAGGCGGGAACGGTCGCCTTCATGTTCAAGAAGATGGGCGTGTTCCGGCTCTCGGCGGAAGGCCTCGATGCAGAGACGCTCGAGCTTGAGCTGATCGATCACGGCCTTGAGGAGCTGGGCGAGACGACGGGCGAGAAAGACGAAAAGCAGCTCCTTGTGCGCTGCGCGTTCGAAGACTTTGGTCGGCTTCAGAGTGCGCTTGAGACGCGCAAGGTGACCCTCGTGTCGGCGCAGTCGGAGTACATCCCGCAGACACAATCGGTGCTCGATGAGGCGCAGGCCAAGGATGTGCTCGAGCTCATCGATCGGCTGGAGCAAGACGACGACGTGCAGCACGTCTTCAGCAACCTTGCATGAGCCTCTACGGCGTCATCCTGGTGCTGAAGTTGATCGCCGCATTCGTGTACGTGGGCGGGCTTCGCGGCTTTCCTTACGAGTGCGGAAGCGGAGCGGAAGCGTGCTGCGCACATGGTCGCCTCGCCTGCGCTCTTGATGACGTGGACGCTCGGATACGCGCTTGCGCTCATGACGCATTTGCACTTCTACGAACTCTGGCTTGCGGGTGGGCTCGTGCTCTCGCTCCTCTCACAGCTGGTGCTCGTCTATGCCGTGACGCGTGGCTTGCGGGATGTGCGCATCTTCGCGATGGCGTTCTTGCCCATCGTGCTCGTGATCGTGTTGATGGTTGCAAGGCCCACGTGGGCGGAGGTGTTTTGATGGATGCGATTCGTCCACTGCGTATCGTTGCGGCCCTGGAGGGCCTCTCGTTTGTCGTGCTGCTCTTTGTCGCGATGCCGCTCAAGTATGCGTTCGGGATGCCCGAGTTCGTACGCGTGGTGGGCGCGCTCCACGGCGTGCTTTTCGTCGCGTTCGCTGCGGCTCTCTTTCGCGCAACGCTGGAGCACGCGTGGCCTTGGACGAAGGCCCTGCAGATGCTGCTGCTGACGCTGATCCCCTTCGGCGCGATTCCGCTCGAGCGTTGGCTCAAGCGCGAGGGCCCTAAGACGAAGGCATGACTTCGATGTGCGCGTCGCGTGACTGCACAAGGGTGATGCGCGCCGCATCAATCCCATATTGAGATAGTACACGATTGAGGATCGTGGTGGCCATCGCCTGCTTCTCCCGCGGGACTGCAATGCGGATGCTGGAGCGCGGAAAGGCGCCAGCGATAAAGCCGACGCGAAGGACACTTGGGTCGAGCGCTGCGGGGTCGCGTGCGGTGCGTGGCAGGGTGAGTGGGAAGCGCGCGAGCACGCGCGCATCGGCGGGCGCGGGGCGAAACGTTGGGCCTGCTGCTTCGGGTGGCATGGCCCTTCGAATGAGTGTGGCGATGGTGCCCGTGGCAATCGGAAGTTGCGCTGGCGGCGGCCCAGTCAGAACACCAATGCCGCGATCGATCGACCAGGCGCGCGTGAAGAGGGATTCGAGGTTGATCGCATCGCGTCCCGAGAGCCCAACGAGCTGCGCCTGCTCGCGCAAAGGCACGTTCGCGTAGGTGCCCAGATGCCGAAGCATGTCGACCACCGACGGCGCGCCAGAGATGGCCGAGAGAGAGCGCGCTGCACTCGGAACATCGCGACTCAGCTGGTCTGCACCCTGGAACCACGCATCGGCCCAGGCGACGAGTGCCGGCTGGTGATCGCGAACAAACGCGCGCGGTGCGATCACGACCCAGGGGGCCAGGCGCGATGCGTCGGCAGAGGACATCCATGCAGCTCGACCACGCGCACGAAGCTCTGCATCCACACCCTCGCGCTCGATCGTTGCGACGTTCGCCTCGGGCGCGTCTGAGGCCACAAAACGCACATTTTCCGGCTCATTTCCCATCTCGTGCGCAAGGAGAAGAAGCGCCAGTGTCGAGGGTGAGGTTCGCTCGCCGGCAATCGCGAGGGTGCTCGGCAAGGTGAGTGTTTCGAGCAACTGAGGCTGAAGGAGAAAGGCGTCGGCACCATGCGACCAGGCGCTCACGAAGAAGACTTCCGTCTCCAGTGCAGCAAGGTGCTCGTAGGCCGCAACCCAAGCTGCGAAGGGCAGAATCGCGAGGTCTGCGCCGCCCTCGGTGGCACCTCCGAGCGCAAGCGCCTCTTCGACTTCACTCGCACGCGAGACGATGCGAACCACCTGCCTTACGTGCGCCTCTTCCATCGCGGAACCGGGTGTGGAGGCGAGCGCCGCACCATTGGCCAGGAGCGCCGGCGCGGCCGGTTCCCAACGCGTGCTGACAACACGAAGCGGGCGGTCGAGCAGGAAGGTTGGCGTTGGCGCGACCGGCGTTGGAGTCGCTTCCGGTGTCGGAGTTGCTTCCGGCGTCGAAGTCACTTGCGGTGTCGGAATCGGCTCGGGTGTCGGAGTCACTTCTGGGGTTGGCGTCGCCTCGGGCGTCGGGGCTCCGACCTCGGGCACGTCAGCGTCCGCAGCCGAGACGTCGTGCGAATCGCCCTCTTGGGTTGGCTCCGAAGGACCTGCGCTCGGCTCGGGCGCGGAGTCGAAGAGCCCGTGTCGCCACGCGACAAAACCGCCAAGTGTGAGCGCGAGAAGGACGATGCCGATCGAGACAAGGATGCGTCGCATCACCAATGCCCTCCCACGCCAGCGTGCGCAGATGAACCGAACGCGTGCCTGTTCGGATACTCATCGCGGACCATCGCGGCGAGCTGATTCGCCGGGACGGCGAGGTTGAGATTCTGGCCGTATCCCATGCCAACCACGGCCGTCGTGATGCCGATGACGGCACCATGCGAGTCAAAGACAGGGCCCCCGGAGTTGCCTGGTGAGACGGGCGCAGTCATCTGGATCATGTTGCGCTCTTCGATGCGGCGACGTGCCGAGACGAGGCCATCGCTGAGTGTGTGCTCGAGACCGAGTGGGTTGCCGATCACCACCGCGCGCTCGCCCACAACGACACTGTCCGAGTCGCCCAAGCGAACCGACTGAAGCGGCGAGGCGATGTGTATCTGCAGCAGTGCGAGGTCTTCGTTTGCGTTGTCGCTGAGGAGCTCGACGGAGTCTGCGTAGGTGCCGTCGAGGAGCTTCACGCGGACGTTCGTCGCGTTCGCGATGACGTGGTGATTCGTTGCGATGACCCCGCGCGCATCGATGATGAAGCCGGTTCCGCCGCCATCGGGCTCCGCGGCGCCATGATGAACCTCGATGCTCACAACCGAGGCTGCATACGTTTGAAAGATGTCGGCCGGCGACATCTGCGCGGTGGAGGTCACCGGTGCATCGCTGCCTGCATCGCTGCCTGCATCGCTGCCTCCATCGGCGCCTGCATCAGAACCCGCATCATCGTTTGCATCGAGATCCACACCCGCATCACGCGCCTCGATGGCGACGATGGTTGGGCTCGGTGAATCGGGGGCGCCCGCATCGGGGACGCCTGCGTCGCCCGCTTCAACCACGACCTCGGCGGCAACGACAGGCGCGACACGGGTCGTCTCCGTGATGAATGCGAAGATGGCGCGCGTGGTTCCCGAGCCATCGACGCGGTCGCTCCAGGCTGCGAGCGGGCCGTCCAGCCACGTGCCGAGCGGACCAAAACAGAGCACGGCACCACCGAGCCAGATCATGGAGAGAACATCCGTTGGGATGCCGCGTCCTTTGCGCGGATCGTCCGATGGGAGAAGGCGATCGACGAGCAAGAGCGTCGGCAAGATCACGACGGCACAGGCGACTCCAAACGCGATCCAAGCGTTCTCGATGAGCAACGCGAGCCATGCGCCAACGGCCAACGCGAAGAGCGGCAGACCGACGCCGATTGCGAAGATACGCAGACCGAGATGGACGTTCTCCGCCTGCGCGTTGCCGCTCTTCTTCGACTTCTCAGAAGCGGACTCTTTCGACATGGGCCTCTCTATCACGGGATCACCTCACGCCCCGGTACGGCCGAGGAGCCCGCCTGATTCCAACGGCGAGGGAGCTGAGCGGGACGCGACCGACGAATTCACTTCGTAGCCAAGGTCTGCGCGCGCATCGTTGTCTGAGGCACATGCGGCGCTTGGCGTTCTCATCCACAGCCCCGAACGACTCTGACGTCGCACCCCCTGTGCGCGTTCCAACGTGGCTTGCGTTCGCGGTCTGGGCATTCGGCGCAGCGCTCCCACTCACGTTGCTCGTCGGTGCCGTCGCACGTGAGGAGGTGCCATCGATCCCCGATGCACCGCCGCCTCCGACACTCACGCCCGTCCCGATCGAGCAGGGTCGGATGGAACAGACGCGCGAGCACCTTTGCGCAACGCTTCCTTGGGAGAACGCGCATTCGCTTTGGGGCTGGGGGAACGTGCGCTTCTCCGCCGAGCCGAGGCTCGACGAGATTGGCGTCATCACCATCGTGGATGCACCGCGCACTGCACGCGTTTGGACGAGTCCATGCGAGGTGCGCCTGGAGGTCGATGGCGAGGTTGCGCGCGTCCGTGCTGAGCCTGTCGGGAGCCGGATGAAGACGGGTGACTTCTTCGACGCGATCCGCATGGAGATCGGCATCGATGTGCTGCGTCGCATGGCGCATGCGCGCGAGGTTCACGGCGACCTCTGCGGTGAGCCCTTCGCGCTTCCGAGCAGTCAGCGCGAGACGCTGCGCGGGTTCGTCGAGGCGTTCGACGGGATGGCGATGCCGCGTGCGACGAGCAACGAGACGGAGGTCGAGCTCGCGCCGGTCGACCCCGATGAGGTGATCGAGGACCCCGATCTTTTTCTTGAAGCTGTCTGAGACACGCGGAGAGACGCTCGGCAGAATGAGGTCCGTGAGCCCGTGACGAAGCGTACTCCCCGCGGCGGGCTACGTTGCCGGGTGCTCTCATCGCGACGTCTCCCATCACGCATACAGCCACCCGCCGTGCTGGGGCTCGTGCTGGCGCTCTCAGCGTGTGGACGCGTGCGATACGAACCAGGCTTGAGGGATGCTTCAACGGGACGCGAAGCGGGCCTCGATGCAGCGAGCGACGCGTGGTTCGACGCGGGTGCTGCGCCAGTGGATGCGCCCACGCCGATGGCGCTCGCCCTGCTGGGTGGGACGGGCGCGCTTCAGGTCAACGACATGGTCACTGGGCCCTCGGGCGAGGTCTACGTCGTGGGCGTCTTTGATGGCGAGCTCCGCGCGGGGTCTCTCTCGGCAGCGGCGGACCTCGCAGGGTGTTTTGCTGCTCGCTTCGAGGCCGATGGAAGCGTGGCGTGGCTCGCCGATGTGACGTCTCGCGTCGCCGTCTGTGAGAGCGTCGACCTCGAGGGCGACCAAGTCGCGTTGGGTGTGTACACAGACGTCGCCTCGACGTTGACGATCCAGTACGCGGGTGGACGCACGACGCGTCCGCCGCTCACCGACGGAGCGCAGCAAATTTCGCGCGCCATCGTGCTCACGCGCGCCGGCGAACCAGTCGAGATCCTCACGCTCGATGCGAGCGGAAACGATCAGCTCCGCAACGTCGACCTGATGCCTGGTGGCATCCTCTTGTCTGGGCTCTACGCAGCCGGCGCCGCGGGCTTTGGAGGGGTCTTGCTGCCCGACGGTCGCCCGATGCCCTCCACGTCCGACGATGGCTTCCTCGTCTCGCGCGTGTTTCCAACGCCGCTCACTGGGCCCGTCGGCTGGGCACAACCCTTCGGTGGCGACTCAGACACCGTCGTCTTTGACGCCGAAGGCAACGCGTCGGGCACATGCGCTGCGGGGCGCTACGTGACGCAGCTCGATATCGGGCGCGACACGACACTCGAAGGCACGCAGACGCGTCGCGCGTTCATCGCCTCGTTCGCGGCCGATGGAGCGCTTCTCGCCATGAATCAAGACGAGCCGATCATCACGTTCCGCGACGTGATTCGCACGCCCTCCGAGTGCGTCGCGCTGCGTTCCGGAGACGATGCGCCGCCCATCATTGTGGTCCGCATGAACGCGCTCTCGGGAGTCACCACCCGCGCCGAGCTCTCTGGCGACGCATCACTCGACATGTTCTCGGACTTCATTCTTTCGCCGAGCGGAGACGCGCTCATTCCAGGCGGCTACGGCCCTGGCACGTGGATGCTAGGCACGGTTGGCACCGTCTTCGAAACGCACGCCGCTTTCGTCGCGACGATTTCCAGTACAGGCGTGGCCAGCGTGAGACGCGTCCCGGTCGTCGGTGAATCGACAGCGCAGGCCATCGCCTACGCGAGCGATGGGTCGCTCATCGTCGCGACGTCCTTCTCGCGGTCGCTCAACTTGGACGGAACGAGCCTCGTCGCAGCAGGCCCGAACGATGTCGTGCTCGTGCGTATGCGCTGAGTTCGGGTAGGAAGCGCGCGTGCGTTTCCCGACTCCCTCGCTGGTCCTTCAAGCGCTTGCACTCTCGACGCTTTCTCTGAGCGCGTGTGGCTCGCGCGCGATCGACGCAACGCCAACGGGGGCTGCGCGCGGGTTCATCGAAGCGATGCGACGTGTGGATGATCCGCATGCGCGCGAGGAGGCCTACCTGCTTCTCTGTCCGCCCGCGCAAGTGGCGCTTGGCCTGCGCGCACGCAACGCGGCGGCACTTGGGGGTCGCATGTTTGCGCCCTGGGAGATGATCGCCGAGGACCGTGCCCTTGCGCGTCACGTGCCGCGTCGCTCAGGCGCCTACCGTGAGCGTGCTGTGGAAGGCGATGCAGAGCGTCGCGCCGTCGACATTTTCAACGAGCGCGGCGAGGTGCAATCGGTGCCAGTGCTGCATGTCGAAGGTGGTTGGTGTGTGGAGCTGGATGTCGAAGCGGTGCCTTCGTCGCACTGACCTTAAATTGGATGGAGCATGAGATGCGTTGGACTTGCTTGCTGATGTTGGTGTCCGTGCTGGCTGCGGGATGTGCGTGCGAAAGCGCGCCTCCAAACGATGCCGGGCGCGATGCCCAAGCGCCCGATGCGATGCCGGAGAGCGACGCCTTCGTAGACCGCGATGCGCCACGCGAGGTGGATGTGGGAAGCGATGCGTTTGTCTCCCCCGACGCGTCCTCATGCCTCGCCGAAGGCCACACCGCAGGTGAGCGCTACCCCGCAGGCGATGGCTGCAACTTCTGCGACTGCAACGCGGATGGAACGCGCACATGCACCGATCGCGTCTGCGGCCCGACTTTCACATCGTGCGAGTTTGAAGGGACCACGCATGACTACGGCGTGCGCTTTGACCTCGGTGATGGCTGCAACGAGTGCCTCTGCGCACCCAGCGGCCTGGCATGCACGCGTCGCACGTGTGCCGGTGCGCGTGAAGAGGGCGCCATCCTGATGGAGTCGTTCAACGAGCAGTGCGGTGGCAATGCCTCGTTCACTGCCGCGGCCATGCTGGCGCAGCTTCCTCGCCGCGACTTTGAGACCATATTCCAATATGATCGCATGCGAGCACTCTCTCCCGAGACGCTCCCCGACACGACCATTCGCGTGCGCATCGTCGCGGGTGATTTCGCCGTGTGTCGCATTCAGATGCCCGGTCAGGCTGCGATCGACATGGATGCGCTTCTCGAAGTGCAGACGGCCGACGGCGCATTCAACGAGGGCGGTCGCGCCTACCTTCGGAAGAACGACTTTGGCTTCGTCGATGCCTGGTTCTCGCTCCTTCCGATTCGCCTCGCGACGACCCACGGGACGTACCGCCCGTCCTGCCGCTTCACCCCGCGCGACTTGATGTTCAACGTGCAGGTTGACCGTAGCGGCGCGGTCAGCGGCTCGATTCAGAAGACGTGCGAGGGCGACATCGGGCTGACCGTCGGCGCGTTCGAGATGCCCGCGCTCTAGGCCCACTACGAGCGCAAGAGCGCGTCGACTGCGCGTGTTGCGGTTCGGAAGCGCTCGTCCCACGTGCCCTGCACCACCACGGTGTTTCGGCCGCGCTGGGCGAGCGCTTCTTCGCATCGTGCAAAGAACGACGCGCGCTCCGTTGGAAGGTAACGAACGATGTCTTCAACCCAGGGCACATCGACGTCGAGAAGGAGGGTGAGATCGAAGTGTTGCGATGCAGCGAGCGCCTCAACCTCCGGGTCGACGTGACCGAAGAGAACCTCGCTCCAAATCGTCGTGGCCAGCACATCGGTGTCACTGAAGAGCACGCGATCGCATCGACGTGCGAGGGCCCGCTCCGAGGCGAGTTGACCGCGCGCGATCGGCAGCACGTCGGCTGCCTCGACGCGGCCTCCGTGTGCAGTGATGTGGGCGCGCGCGTACTCGGGGACGAACACGGAACCGTAGTGATTCGCGAGGGCCTCGGTGAGTGTGCTCTTGCCCGTGGATTCAGGGCCGAAGATGCACACGCGCTTGGCGTAGTAGGCGCGGACCGGCGGGGGCAGAAAGCGAAAATTGGAGAGCGGCCGAAGGCGCACTTCGGTGCCCGAGATCGGCATCACGGAGCGCGCAGGATCGACCGGAATGAACGTCGCGTGGAGCTCCTGCGCGAGCCGTGCGCCATACGCCTCGGAGGCGAAGACGAAGTCTGGCTTGGTTGGCAAGAGCGCCAACAAGCTCGTGCGCCAGAGATCCCAAAAGTCTTCGCGCTCGCTTGGGTCTTGTGGATGCGGCGTCGTCAGGTGCAGCACCTCGGCGCTCGGCAGCAACTCTTTCATCCACGCGTAGCGAAGGCTGCTGGGGATGGGCTCACCCTCGATGTGCTCGACGACGACGAAGAGCTTGTCGACATAAGCCGAGGCCATCTCGGTCAGATAGAGATGCCCCAGATGCGGCGGCATGAACTTGCCGAGCACCATGCCGATGGTGCCGTGTTCGGGGTGAGGACTCGCTTGGCTCATGAGCGCGACTCCTTCGCACGCGCATGGAGGATGTCCCGAAGAAGCGTGTTGATTTGCAGGTCGCTCACATCGCGTGTGGGGATGCCCAGGCGCTTCAACGCGGCGCGCGTTTGCGTCATATCGAAACTCCGACGCGTTGCGAGGAAGAGATCAAAGCCACTCTCCTCTGCGGGCCCACGCTCGAAGGCGAGCTGAAGCGTGGAGGTCGCAGTGCTCGGATGCGCAACCAAAAGGTTGCGGAACGCCTCGCGCGACACGCGTGCGAGGGGAACACCGAGCGCCTTCAACAACGCGACGAGCTCGCGAAAAAGCAGCGTGCGCCCACGGAGGTGAAAGGTGCCTGAGGGCGCCTCTCGAAGCGCGCTGCATGCCTGCGCGGCGTAGGCCACGGGCGTCACATCGAAGGCGAGCTCGGGGTCGAGGTCATCTGGGTAGGCGCCCACCTCAAGGAGGCCGTGAAGCGATGTCGTAAGCCAATCCGAGGACGCGTGGTTGCCGACGAGGAGCCCCAGTCGATGAATGCGCATAGGTGCCTCTGAGGCCGCGCCTCGCACGAGTTGCTCGGCACACCATTTTGTCTGCGCATAACCGCCGTAGATGCGGCATGGCGTGCTCGCGGAGTCACTCTCTTCGAAGACCGAATCCGGGCGGTCGGTGGCGGCCAGCACAGCGAGCGTCGAGACGTAGTCGAGCGACTTGGCCGCACCTTCATGGACGAAGCGAAGCACGCGCGCGGTGCCCAACACATTCGCGTTCCAGAGCCCGGCGCGTGAGGCCACGACGCTCATCGAGGCAGCCGAGTGCACCACGTGATCGATGCGATGTGTGAGGGCTTCATAGGCCGCAGCGGGGAGGCCGAACGCATCCTCTTCCACATCGCCGCATACGACCTCGATGCGTGCGCGTTGTTCTGGGGTGAGCGTGCCGAGGCAGGTGAGGAGGCGCGTGTGTGCAGCCTCAATACTGGCACCGCGCACGAGGCAAACCACCGAGCGCGATGTCGTCTTGAGGAGGGAGCGAACCCAACGTCGACCGAGGAATCCCGTCGCGCCGGTGAAGAGCGTGCAGGCACGTGGCGCTGCAATCTGCTTGCTCCCGCTGCGCATCCCGAGGCTCTCGACCTCGCGCGCAAGATCCTGCAACGACGCGCCATCGCTTGCTCTCGGAGCATCCCAAATCTGCGCCACCGTGGAGGCCTCCAGCATCGCCGTCGAGACCATGCGTCCCTCACGCCGCAAGCACGCCAGAAGCTCAACCCGATCGAGCGAGCTCAAGCCGAGTGCATCCAAGGTCATCTCAGGGCGAAGCAGGCCTTGAGCGAAGCGCAGCAAGAGCGCGTGCGAGGCCTCGCGTGAGGCATCGTGCGGTATCGCCAAGAGGGCATCCGCAACATCCGTGAGCGCTTGAAGGTCGACCTTGCCGTGCGCATTGCGTGGCAGCGCCTGATTCACAAAACGCCATGGAATCATGTGCTTTGGAAGATGCATTGCGAGTCGTGTGCGCAGCGCAAGCTCGCTCGGGGCGTCGCTCAACCAAGGGATGAATGCGACAAGGCGATGCGGCTCAAGGCGTGTTGTGACGACACACGCTTCGACGTGAAAGGCCTCCTGAATGGCGCGCTCCACCTCCTCGGGCGAGGCGATCTTCCCGTCGATCTTTCGCTGCCGATCGATGCGCCCGAGGATCTCCCAACCGTGCGCATTTTCTGTACGTCGAACACGGTCGCCTGTGCGGAAGTAGCGGCAGCCTTCCTCAACGACAAAGCGTGCTTGGGTGAGCGCCGCATCGCCGATGTAGCCATGCGCGAGACCGCCTCCTGCAATCCAGAGCTCGCCTTCATCGACGTCGATGTGCGGCGCCTCCGGCGAGACGATGCGGTAGCGAAGATGCGTGAGCGGGAGGCCAATCGTTGGGCGACTCCACGTGGCATCGCAGCGCACGAGGCTTGTGCACACCGTGCCTTCGGTGGGGCCGTAGACGTTGATCACACGCTTGCTGCGCGCGAGCTCCTGGACGTGCGTGACATCCGCACTTTCACCTCCAAGGACGACGCACTCGAGTGCGCTGAGGGAGGCGAGTTCGAGGTGCGGAAGCAGCGAAGGTGGAAGGTCCAGATGGGTGATCGCCTGCGATGTCAGCGTTGCGAAGAGTGCGGGGACGTCCTGCATCAAATCGCGCGTCGGGATGACCAGTGTGGCGCCGCTCAGGAGGGCCACGCCGATGTCGGAGATCGATGCGTCGAAGGACGGGTTGTAGAGCCAGAGCACGCGCGCTTGCGGATGCACCGCGAAGGCCTCGATCTGCGCGTGGAGCATCGGCACGATGCCCTCGTGGCCCACTGCGATTCCCTTGGGCTCGCCTGTCGATCCGGAGGAGAAGCAGACGTAGGCCAGCGAGCGTTCTTGGTCTGGCGCGAGAGGAAGCTCCGTGCGTTGGATGACCAGCGCATCATCGACAATGTGACGCACGTGGGCTTTGCGAAGGATGGCTTCCCGCCTTTGCAACGGGAGATTGCGATCGAGGCTCACGAAGGCTGCGCCCGCGATCCAGACGGCGAGCATCGCGATGATGTGCCCCTCGGAACGACCGCAGGCGATGCCGATGATCTCGCCGGGCGAAAGACCCGCGACACGCAGTGCCTCAGCAAGCAACTCCGCGCGTGCCATCAGCGCGCTGTACGAGAGACGACGCTCGGCCGCGGAGTCGTGGATGGTGAGGAGTGCCGCTGTATCGGGTGAGCGCCGAACGACCTCGCAAAGGGCTGCGAGGAAGGGGCTCGTCAAAGATCGCCCACGATGTCGTTCTTCCCAAAGCGCGTGAGCACCACGGCGCCAACACCGATGCTGAGGGCGAGCAAGAACGCGAGCCAGCCGAGAATTGGAACGCGTGTGACGATGAAGAGAAGCCCCATGCCGGCCGCCAGTCGCCACACGGGGCGACCTTCAAGCGCACGCATTGGAAGCGCTTCACCGATCAGATGCGCCACGGCAGCAAGCCCTGCGCACGCGGCTACGACGATGCCTACGGCCAGCATGCCGGCGACTGGGATGCCGAACACCGTGATGATCAACACGAGCATCAAGAAGGGAGAGGCGGCGAGACCCACCGAGCCACCCAGCACGGATCGGAAGGGCGCTTTGCGCACCGCTTGCTGCATGCGGCCAAAGCGATCCGGCGCGAAGAAGGCGAGCAGGAGGGCGCCAAGAAAGAGCAGTGCGTAGTTCGTCGCCGCACTGACGAAGTCGGTGAACCACGCGAACAAGCCGCTCGAGTTCGTGGGCATCTGGGGCGCTGGGCGGACCGCAAAGGCGGCCGTCTGCATCACGACGGGCGCGTTGCGCGGATCGGGCTCCTCCTCGATGACGCGACCGCCCATGCTGTGAATCTGACCGTGCACGATGGCACCAGGCGCCATGCGAATGTTGCCGCCCATCGTCACAACGTCGCCGACCACGACACCACGAATGTCTGCGTTGCCGCCCATCGTGACGACATTGCCAAACGCGCTTCCATCGACCCGCGCATCGCCGCCCATGGTCACAACATCGCGCACTTCACTCTCGGGGCGGACGTATGCGTTCTGACCGAAGGTGACGACGTCATGCAGCGCCCTGTTTGGGATGCCGCCAAGCGCGCGTGCGTTGCCCACCGGCATCATCGGCTGGGGCGGCTGCACCATCGGTTGCGTCACGGGCTGGGGGACGGCGCGTGCGACAGGATCGATGTGAATGGCCGCCGCGCGTGGCGCGCGAACCACGAGCATCCCGCCCGTGTGTTGCACCGTCGCGGGTGTCCCCGCGAGCATCGCATCAAGCACCTGACGCAGCGGGACACCATGCGCGTGCACCGTCACGACGGTGCGTGAATCAAGACCATAGGCGAGCCCAAGCCCCGTGGACCGGGCGGCCGCTTCGAGTGCTACGGGCAGAGGCTGCGCAACCACGTCGACATCCACGAGCGGGTCCTGTGCAGGCCATGCGCCCTCGATGTCATAAGCCTGCGCGGAGGAGGCGCCCATCGTGAGCGCAAGCACCATCGCACCGAGAATCGGACCGAGCGCTGCGCGTCCACGCTCGATCGCGCGAAGGCCCCAGACGAGCGCGAAGGCGAGCGCGAGCGAGACAACTGCGACTGTCGTCCAGGCACCTGGAAGCAGCGAGACGAGGCGGTCCATCGTGCCTGCCGCAGACCAGGCGAGGCGCACACCATTGGAGGCATTGGAGATGGGCGCCGTGAGCGTCTCTTGAAGTGCGAGCCACGTCAGAGAAGAGCCCAGCACCACACCCAGGCCTGCGAACGTGCCCCAACCAAGCGCACGCGGCGAGATGCGAATCGGCTCCGGCATGCCGACCTTCGACATCGCATTCGAGACGAGGAAGCTGAGGTCGTCTGAGTCGAGCGTGCCGATCTCGGGGGAGGCACGACGCAACGCCACACTCAGCGCATCGTTGTCCTCGCGCATCGCATCAAGCATCGCGCCGAGGTCGTCATCGTCTTCGCACTCCTCACGCAGTGAGGCATCCACCAGGTCGAGACGCCGATCGGTGAGCGCGGCCAACTCCGCACCCGTGAACGCACGCGCGGCCACGGACGAAGCCTCGGCTTCGGTCGTATCGGCAGGCGTGTTCGCTCGTTCGGTCATGGCGTGGTGGCTCCAGTCGCATTCGGTGAGGGCGCGTTCGTCTCCTCAAGCATCGCACGAAGCTTCTTTCGTCCGCGATGAAGCCACGTCATCACCGTGCCCATGGGGACGTCGAGCGCTGCGGCAATCTCCTCGTAGCTCGCCTCATGCACATGGAAGAGCACGATCGCGAGGCGCGTCGCCTCGGGCAAGGTCTCCAGCGCGGCGGCGAGCTTGCGGCTCTCGATGCGCGCGTAGGTGATGCGCTCGGCATCCGGGGCCTCACTCGGAAGGTGCCCCATTCCATCCTCGCCCTGGTCTTCGAAGATGCGGCGCTCGAGACCTTTGCGACGCAGACGATCACGGCAGACGTTGCGCGCGACTGTCAGCGCCCATGCGCGAAACGAGCCCTTGTCTGCGTCGAAGCTCTTGATGGAGATAACGATCTTCTCGAGCGCTTCCTGTGCCGCATCGCGGCCATCCTCGGGCCCCGAGATCGCACGGCAGACGTCATGCACCGCACGCGCGTGCTCGCGAAGGAGCTGTTCGAGTGCGTTGCGGTCCCCCGTGGAGGCGCGGCGGGCAAGGGCGTGTGATGCGTCGTCGATGGAGCGCCTCCGAGGGGCGGAGCGTGCTTGGGGAAGGGCCTTTTCCGCCGAGACGGAAGGTGTCGCGGAGGGCGAGAAGAACTTCGGGAAAGGCAGGGAAGCGAGCATCGTGAGGCCGATACGGACGAGTCATTTCCCCTATTTCACCCACCGCGGAATTCTTCAGCGCACCGTACAGCGCGGGCCCGCACCCGGCACAGGCGTACAGCGGATGGCGAACGCGTCCTGCTCCATCCCCATGTCATCCGCGCAGGTTCCGCGAATCACGTCTTCGCCTGCTTCGCGCGTGATCACAAAGCGCGTGGCTTGAATGTAGGCGCCCGCAGCAACGCGATATGAGGCGTCGATGGGGTGCGCGGCGGCGTTCATGCTCAGTGCAGCCTCCGGGATGCGGAAGCCGCCAGCGCCGGTCGTCACGTAGCTCACCTCGAACGCGTCTGGACCTGTGCCGTAAGGAACGCGGAAGCGCTCGTAGGCGTGCATGTGCCCCGCGAGCACAAGCGGGATGCGATGCGCGCGCACAATCGGCTCCATCGTGTCGCGCTGGTCGGCGCGGATTCCGTAGTCTCCTACGGAGTAGAAAGGCCGATGCAGGTAGAGCACCGAGAAGCGGTACCCGGGCTCGGCTTCGATGCGCGCGAGCGTGGCCAGGAGCCAATCACTCTGCGGCGAACCGAGCGAGAGATCGTGCTCGCTGGAGACCGAGAGGAAGTGCACCCCGCCTGACTCGTAGTGGTACCAGTAGGTCGAGTCGCTCTCGTCGCCCGGGGTGGCGAAGAGCCTGTCGTAGATGTCGGTGAGCTCGTGATCGATCTCGTCTTCGTGGTTGCCAAGGCAGGGCAAAAAGGCGTTCGCACGAAGCAGGGGTTGCATGGTGCGGAACCAGTACTGCTGGGTCTCGAAGATGGTCGAGTAGTACTGAATGTCGCCCACGTGGATGCTGAACTCGCTCTCGCTGGGAGGCACGGCATTGAGTACGCGGACGGTCCCCATGAAGAAGGGGCTCGTGTCGCCGATCGCGTAGAAGTTGATCGGCGTGGTGACATCGGAGGGCGCATGCGCAGTGCAGAAACGCCCTAGCGCATCAGGGAACCCGTCGACTTCGTAGGTGTAGCAAGTCGCGGGAGAGAGCCCTGTGACGTTGACTTCGTTGACGTAGTACGTGCCCGGCACATCGGGGTCGGTGATGCCGCGAACGCCGATGCCGTGCGTGAGCTGCACCTCGGTGCGTGTGCTCGTTCCGGTCGCGCGGCGCTCCGGGCCAGGCATCGTTTCTTCGGTGAAGATGACGGTCGGCGTCATGAGCGGCAGGCGCGTCTCCCAGCGCACGACGACGCGCGATGTCGTCGGCCGCATCACCCATGGGCCCTTGTAGGGCTCCTCGGTCGGCGCAGGCAGCGAGGCATCGGGACGTGCATCGGGGCGCTCCGCGAAGAAGGCGTCATCCGTCGCAGACGCATCCAGACCCGCGTCGATCGCAGTCGTCGCGTCGTCGGCTGTTGGTGTGGACGGGCAGCCCAGCGCGCAGGCCGCGACACCCAGCAGTACGAGGCGCTTCATTCAACCACCGCGGAGACGGCATCGAGACGGAAGCCGACGGAGACCTGGCGGCAGCTCGTCATCATCGCAGGGTCGGGATCGAGGTCGGCGTTGCGCGCAAGGAGTGTGCGTGCGAGCGCAGCGAATCCGCGTGTGTCTGCGAATGCGATGATCGCATCGACCGGAGCGCCGCCACCCGCCTCGCCATCGAAGAGCCGATCGGCGGAAATGCGCGTCGTGATCTGCGCGCCCATCAAGGGCACCGTGGAGGTTGGGTCGCCCAGCACGAGCGGGAGCGGAAGGCTTCCTGCCGAGGCGAAGATGCGGTTGCCACGGAGCTCACCCGCCATCGGTGCACCGGCCATCACACGACGAAACGTCTGACCTGGGACGATGCGTCCGCTGGCATCGAGGCGAGGCGCTGTGCCGCGTGTGACCTCACCCGCGGAGACCGTGATGAGCACGCCATCGGGGTCATCGACAAAGTCGTCGACGTCATCGACCGTCACGAGAAGGAGGAACTCACCCATCGCGATCGCGTTCGCGAGGTTGCGGTTGATGTCGATGCCCGCCGTGCGAAGCGTCCCGAGCAACTGCGCGGAGAGCTGATTGTCGATGCCGCCCACGCCGCGAAGGCTCGAGCGATAGTCGGGCCGCATGTTCGCGCAGTTTCCCGCCATGCCTGAGCCCGAATCCATGCCGTCGATGTCGATGCCACTCACCGCACCACCCACGACCTCTTCGGCAGCCGCGAAGGAGACGACGTACGAGTACGAGCTCATCGTCGGCGCGGTCGCATCGACATTGAGGAACGCATCGATCGAAGTCTGCGCATCGGGTTGCGGCGAATCCGGTGCGACGAACGCATCGGCCGCGGCATCCGTCCCGGCATCATTGGCGGCAACCGCATCCGGCGCGACGAACGCGTCGTCGGGAGGATTCGTGGGGCCGGGGCAGCCAAGAAGCGAGGTCGCGAGCGTGAAGGCAACGAGCGATGGAAGTGTACGCATGCGCGAAACGGTACCCGGTTGAGGCAGGGTCGTGAAGCTCTCGGCGCAGATGCGTCATGTGTTCACGGGTGAGAACGAACGCAGCGCGTTTCACGCATATTGCAACATGACACCAAATGAACAGCGCGGGCTCTGAGCACCAGCCCATCGCCGACGTGTTAAGTCCCGCCCATGCCGTGGATTCAACAAGTCCTTCGTGGTCAGAGAGTGCTTGCGCGATGTGAGGCTTCGGGTGCCCTCCGCATCGAAGATGGGCGCGTCGAGATTCGCTACAAGGCCACCGATGCCAAGGCGTATCGCGCCTATCCCGCCAACCTTCAGTCGAGCGATGAGTTCACGATTCATCCCGACACGTACTGCAAAGAGGAGGGAGCGCCCGCCGATGCAGGCGATGCGAAAGTCGCGAAGAAGACCTCGGCCAAGAAGGCCCCGACCAAGAGCGCTTCTTCGGTCGCCGTGGAGGGCGAGCCCGAGGCCGATGGCAAGACACTTACGGTGTATGCCGATGGTGCGTGCAGCGGCAATCCTGGCCCCGCCGGTGCAGGCGTTGTGATCTACGACACACACGGAAAGCGCGAGCTCTCCGAGTACGTCGGGCATGGGACGAACAACGTCGCGGAGTTGACGGCAATCCTCCGCGCGGCCGAGGCACTCGTCGGTGAGACGCGTCCCATCGTGCTCAAGACAGACAGCCAGTATTCGATCGGTGTGCTGACGAAGAACTGGAAGGCGAAGGCCAATCCGGAGCTGATTGCGGCCACGAAAGTGGCGCTCGCGAAGGTGCCGACGCTCAAGCTTCGCTACATCGAAGGCCACGCCGGGCATGCGGGAAATGAGCGTGCAGATGAGCTCGCGCGCAACGCGGTGAGTGCCCGCAAGAGCACGCCGTGGAAGCTGCACAAGAAGCTCGACATGAGCACCAAGAGCGAGGGCGAGTGATGCAGATTCACCTGCGCGGCACGGCCGCCTACGACGAACTTTTGGTGCAGCTCAATCGACGCGGCGATGCCGACCTCGCGCGTGTTGAGGGCGATGTGCGGGCCATCCTCGATACGGTGAAAGCCCAGGGCGACAGCGCGCTTCACATGTACATGGAGCGCTTCGAGTCGCGCCGTGCAGAGAAGCTGGTGTGGACGCGCGAGGAGATTGTGGAGGGCGCCAAGGCGTTCTCCAAAGAGGGCACCGCGATGCTGCAGGAGGCAGCCGATCGCATTCGCGCCTACCACGAGCATCAGCGTGACCGTGGGTTTCAATATGAGGAAAATGGCATCCTTCTTGGGCAGCGCATTACGCCTGCGCGTGCGGCCGGTGTGTATGCACCGGGCGGCAAGGCGCGTTACCCAAGCTCGGTGCTCATGACGGCTGTGCCCGCGGTCGTTGCAGGCGTGCCGCGCGTCGTGCTCGCGACACCGAGGCCGACGCCGGAAATCCTTGCGGCAGCGGCGATTGCGGGCGTGACGGAGTTGCTCGATGCAGGCGGCGCGCAGGCGATTGCGGCCCTTGCGTATGGCACCGAGTCATTGCGTCGCGTCGACAAAATTGTCGGGCCCGGAAACCTCTACGTCGCGTGTGCGAAGCGGCTTGTCTTTGGTGTCGTCGACATCGATGGCATCGCGGGGCCGAGTGAGATTCTGATCGTCGCCGATGATCAAGCGAGCCCGCGTGTGGTCGCTGCCGACTTGCTCTCGCAGGCCGAGCACGATGAGGACGCGTATGCGCTCTTGATCACCCTGAGCGAGAAGATGGCGCACGACGTGGCGCGCGAGGTCGCGCTTCAGCTGGAGGCGTTGCCGCGCAAGGCCGTGGCGGAAGTCTCCGTGCGGAACAACGCGCATTGCTTTGTGGCAGGCGATTTGGCGGAGGCTGCGCGTGTCGCCGATGGGCTCGCCGCCGAGCATCTCTCGCTGCAGGTGCGGGCGCCCGAGGCGCTGCTGGAGCACATCCACGCGGCGGGTGCGGTCTTCCTCGGGGACAACACGCCGGAGGCTGCGGGCGACTACGCGGCGGGGCCAAGCCATGTGCTTCCGACGGGCGGTGCGGCGCGCTTCTCGTCGCCGCTAGGTGTGTACGATTTCGTGGTGCGGACTTCGCTGATTCGCTACTCGAAGGAGGCCATCGTGCGGCAGATGCCTTTGCTGACGGGGCTTGCGCGCATGGAGGGTTTGGAGGCGCATGCGCGGGCTGTGGAGGCGCGCGGCGCTTGAGTCGCTCCACGAACACCGGAAGAAGCGGAGAAGAGAGGGTTGACTGAACGCCGCGTTGGCGCCTGTGCCCGCCTCGGTTGCGAAGGACGCGTCGCGCTTCGATCGGACGTTCTGGGTACTTCCGTACGTGAGCATTTGCGCCGTCATGGCTGACGCGCGGAACCGCCCACAACGTCCACGTGCGCGAGCAGGCAGCGTTCGCGCGCCGAAGCGCATCTCGTGACGGCGCGGCGTCCAGCCAGCTCCTCGTTCTGCTCTGCCTCTCCGCCCCTCTCCCCACGCAAAGGGCAAGCAACGCGAGCAAGACAAGCAAGGTCAGGGGACGTCGGCTTCGCCTTCGAGCGAGCGCTGTGTGCGTCGGATCTCAGCACGCAGACACGCCCAGCAATCCGAGTGACCGAAGAGGCCACAGCCTCGCCTTGGCAGGCGCTCGATGCGCTCCACCGCGGGCAGCGCCTCCGGGTCGCGTGACTCTCGAATCTCGCGGAGTGCAGTGCGCTTTGCCTCGCAGCCCTCACCCATCTCAAGCTGCGCCACGGCGAGCACCACGGGGGGCAGCGATTCGCGTGGAAGACGCAAGATCGAAGCGCCTGCGGTGCGCCTTGTCTCACGGCTCGTCGACTCCAGAAGGAGCGCGTAGTCGCGTGCAATGCCTGGGTCCATCGGTGGGGTAGCGGGCTCTACGACGACGGGCGGCGTGGGCTCAACGGGAATGACGGGCGCCTCCACCGTAGGCTCGGGTGCTATCGGCGGCGGTGTCGGTTCCGTCGGGGCTGAGGCGAAGCTTCCGCCGAGCGCGATGCCCCCTGCGACAAGTGCGAGGCCCGCAAGCGCAAGCGCGAGCACGGTTCGCGAGAACGGTGAGGCAGTCTTCGGGACAGCTGGCAAGCCCGCAGCGACCGTCGGCCGAGCCCCCGTCAACGTCGCGCGCTCAAGCTGCCGCGTCAGGGTCAGCGCACGCAGAATGTCGCGCGCATCCGCTGCCGTTGCGGGACGATTCTCGCGCTTCGGATCCAGCAAGCGCGCCACGAGGTTGTCGAGCTCAAGCGGCACGCCCAACCGCAAGGTGCGAAGCCTCGGTGCGGGCTCGGTGAGCTGGGAGGTGACGATCGCGGACACATCGATGCCCGGAAAAAGAGGGCGTCCGGCGACCAGCTCCCAGAGGATGACACCGAGCGAGTAGAGGTCTGCACGCTCATCGACGGCCTGCCCGAGCGCTTGCTCCGGAGCCATGTAGCCAGGCGTCCCGAGGATGACGCCCATCTTCGTCAGCTTGCGCGATTGCGGCTCAGCCAAGGTCGGCTCGTTGGCCACGCGCGCGATGCCGAAGTCGAGCACACGCAGGTGAATGCCCGAGGCCACATCACGCGTCTCGAGGATGACGTTCTCTGGCTTGAGGTCACGATGGATGATCTGCGCCGTGTGCGCAGCACTCAATGCATCAGCGATCTGCGCACCGACCTCGCATGCAAAGACCCAATCGCCCGCGCGAATCGGCGCAAGCTCGCGCAGGCTGTCTCCGCGCACGAGCTGCATCACGAGGTAGGCCTCGCCGTCCGGCATCGTCCCGTAGTCGACTGCGCCCGCGACATGCGGGTGATCGAGCCTGCCCACGGCCATGGCCTCACGTGCAAAGCGCTCGGCGATGTCGCCCTTCCCTGCGAACTCTGGCCGCACGACCTTGATCGCGACCTTCTTCGCGAGCTTGAGCTGCTCCGCCAAATAGACGGCGCCCATGCCGCCCTCGCCGAGGAGGCCCTCGATGCGGTAGCGGCCGTCGATGACAAGGCCGATCAGGTCTGTCGCAGAGCTTGTGGGCGCCACCTCGATGATCGAGCTCAGCGTCTCGGTGCTCTTGGGCTCAGGCTCCAGTGGCTCAGGATCCAAGGTCACCGCATCACGCGAATCGATGCGCGCGACCTCGCGCGAGATCGGCTCCTCAAGCGGGGGCTCCACTGCGGGCAGTTCTGCGGACGAGGTGCTCAAGGTGCCTCATCGAAGCCGAGCTTCTGGATGAGCTCGATGAGGGAATCAGCCTGGCGCGCAGTCATCTCGCGGAAGGCTGCGCCGAAGCCCTCGTCATTGGTCCAGCGCACCTCGGCCGGCAGCTCGACCAGATCCCAGGCACTCGGCAGCGAGAAATAGAGGCGCACGGCCGTTCCCTCGCTGGGACATGCCGCGCAGGCGATGAAGACGCCGCCCATGCTCAGATCACGCACACGCCCTGCTTTCTCAAGCTCAGCATCTGCGGCATCCCGACGGAACTGGACACGCAGATTCACTGGCTCTCGCACGCTGCGGCGGAAGTGCGCGTCAGACATCGCGGCGAACGTACCACGACGCGCATTCCCCCAACTCCTTGCCGTGTGGTGGGGCCCTGTTACCCCTCGCGCATGAACGCCCGCATTCCCGTCGATGCACGAGGTCCCGAGTCCGACAAAACCCGCATCGATCGGCTGGAGCGCGATCTCTCGCGCCGCATGGGTCGTGCGATTGCTGACTTCAAGCTCATCGGCGAGGGAGACCGCGTGATGGTCTGCATGTCGGGCGGCAAGGACAGCTACACGATGCTGCACCTGCTCGAGCTCTTGCAGAGGCGCTCACCGGCCAAGTTTCAGATCGTCGCGATGCACCTCGATCAGGGCCATCCGGGCTACGACGGTGCGCCGCTGCGGAACTGGCTTGAGGCACGCGGCGTCGAGTTCCACATCATCAAGGAGGACACCTACTCCATCGTCAAAGGCAAGCTCGGCCCGAAAGATGGCGAGTCACCGCAGACGTATTGCTCGCTCTGCTCGCGCCTGCGTCGCGGCATCCTCTACAACGTCGCGCAAGACTTGAAGTGCACGCGCATCGCGCTCGGCCATCACCGCGAGGACTCGCTCGAGACCTTGATGCTGAACCTGATGTTCACCGGGTCCCTCAAGGCGATGCCGCCCAAGCTCATCTCCGACGACAGCCGCAACGTTGTGATTCGCCCGCTGCTCTACTGCCCCGAAGAGAACATCGCGCAGCTCGCGCAGCTCCTTCAGTTCCCGATCCTCCCCTGTGACCTCTGCGGCTCGCAGGAGAACCTGATGCGCAAGCAGGTGAAGAACATCCTCGCGGAGATGGAAGCGCGCGCACCGAAGGCCAAGGAGAGCATGCTCGCGGCGCTCACGAACGTGCGTGCGACGCACCTCTTGGATCAGAACCTCTGGCAGAAGCTGAACCTCGATGTGATGCGTGAGGGCGAGGCCAACGCGAATGCTTCTTCGTCGGATGTGCAAGAGGATGACTTCGGCCGTCCGATGGTGAGCGCCACGCCGATGACGACGATGGCGATCGGCGGGCAGCGTCGCCTTCCGATTGTTGGCGCGGAGTCAGGCGAGCTTTGAGGCGAGGCGCACTGCGTCTTGAGGCCATCGGCCTCGCCGCACTGCTGCTCGCGGCATGCGGAGAAGACGAACCCGCCCGAACTCCGACGCGCACTCCCTCCGAGGGTGCGACGCGCGCGCCGCGTGTTTCCAGCATCGAGCAAGAGGCCGGCCTCGATCAGTGCGGCACCTTTTTGGAGCGCCTCACGCCCACCCAGCCCGCGACCTTCTCGCAACTGATGGAGGCCTGCTCGGGCCTCTACGCCGTGCGGGCCTGCAGCGATGCGCTTCATGCAACGGAGTTCTCGAGAGAGCGTGTTCACGCAGCGTGCAGCGCCGCCTACTGCCCCGAGATGACGCGCAACACACCCTCCTTCTGCACGCATGAGGTTCCGACGGATGCGGCGTTCCTTGTTCAGTTCGCGGAGTTCAGTGAGGCCGCGCTGCGCATCGACTTGGCGCGTCGGCTCGGCCGTGAGGGCGCGAGCGAGATCGCGACGTTGATGGGGCAGTTGATTCGCGACCAGGCGACGCGCGAGTAGCCAGAAAAACACCGGCACAACCGGGGTGGAGACCCTATTCAACCAGGGTCGCGAGGCTGTTCAATCGGCCTACCGAGGCCGTGCTAACGGCAGGGGGGTACCTGTTGAACCGGCCTACCGAGGCCGTGCTAACGGCAGGGGGGTACCTGTTGAACCGGCATGCCGACGCCATCGCAACGGCAGGGGGGTACCAGTTGAACCGGCATCGCAAGGCTGTTGAAACGGCATGGGTACCCCGCTGCGCCAGCTGTGCGGCCGCCCAAGCTCAGCCGAGGAGCGAGGCGCAGTAAGTCTCGGGCGGCGTGTAGCCAAGCAGCTCGATCACCGTCGCGGCGATGTTCGCCAAGCCCGCCGTGGCATCCTCACGGAAGCGCAGCGAGGGCGCACTCGGCGCGTAGAGGAAGCAGGGCACCGCGTTGAGCGAGTGGCTCGTCTTGGGGCGGAAGGTTCCGTCCTGGTTCTGCTCAAGCGCACCCGTCTTCTTGTTGCGCTCGATCATGTCGTCCGCGTTGCCGTGATCGGCCGTGATCAAGAGCGCGCCCTTCAGTGAAGCTATCACCGGGAGCAAGCGCGCGAGCTGCAAGTCCACGCACTCCACGGCCACGGTCGTCGCCTCCAGCTTGCCCGTGTGGCCCACCATGTCGCCGTTCGCAAAGTTGATCCGCGCGTGCTTGTAAGCGCCCGTTTGCAGCGCCGTGATGAGCGCGTCGGTCACCTCTGCGGCCTTCATCCACGGCCGCTCCTCGAAGGGAAGCGTGTCGCTGTGCACCTCCCGCCAGGTCTCGTGCGCGAAGGGCTGGCTGCGGTTGCCGTTCCAGAAATACGTCACGTGGCCGAACTTCTGCGTCTCGCTGCAGGCGAACTGACTCAAGCCCACAAGCGACAAGCGCTCGGCGAGTGTCCCGTCGATCTCTGGCGGCGAGACGAGGAAGTGCTTCGGCACGTGAAGGTCGCCGTCGTATTGCATCATCCCGGCGAAGAAGACGTCGGGCTTCGGGCCTCTCTCAAACTTGGTGAAGTGCTCCTCTTCGAACGCGCGGCTGATCTCAAGCGCGCGGTCTCCGCGGAAGTTGAAGAGCAGCACCGCAGCACCATCACGGATGGGCCCGACAGCGGCTCCACCCTTCGCGATCACAAAGCCCGGGAGGTTCTGATCGGAGATGCCGGGCGTCTCGCTGCGGAAGGTCTCAATCGCCTCCGTCATCGATGCGAATGTGCGGCCCTCGCCCTTCACATGCAGCGACCAGCCGCGCGCGACCATCGCCCAATCGGCCTCGTACCTGTCCATCGTGACCTTCATGCGGCCGCCACCGGATGCGACGCAATAGTCGAGGCCACGCGCGCGTGCGGCCTCAAGAATCGCTTCGAGCTTGGCCACGTAGATGAGTGCGCTCGTCTCAGGCACATCGCGTCCATCGAGGAGCGCGTGCACGCGAAGATGCTTCACACCCTCGAACTCCGCGCGCGCAATCAGCGCGTAGAGATGCTCCTCGTGGCTGTGCACATTGCCATCCGAGAGGAGGCCAAGAAGGTGCAGCGGCTCGCCACTTTGCAACACCTGCGCGATGGCTTTGCGCCACGCCTCACCGCGAAAGAGTGCACCTGTCGCAATCGCTTGGTTCACGAGCTTCGCGCCCTGATCGAAGATGCGGCCTGCGCCGAGCGCGTTGTGCCCGACCTCGCTGTTGCCCATGTCCTCATCGCTCGGGAGCCCCACGGCCACGCCGTGTGCACGCAGCGAGGTGGTGGGCACATGTGCGCGCAGCCAGTCGAGCGTGGGCTTACGTGCGCGATGCACGGCGTCGCCCTCATCCTCACGGCCAAGTCCGATACCATCCATCACGATGACAACGACGGGCCCTTCGATGGCAGCAAAGCGCGAGTGCGGGACCAACGGTGCGAGTTCAGACATGCGCCGTGGTGTATCAAAACGCGCGCGCTTCGTGGGGATCGCGGTGGGGATCGCCATGGCCTTGTCTGGCCTCTCGCCCCAGCGGAGCCGCGCTGCACAAGACGTCACGTACGCGGGCTCACGCAAAGAGAGCGCGCCGATTCAGTGCGTGATCGAGGCCGTCACCACGCTCGATGTGCGCGTCCAAACACCGCGCGGAAGGCGCACACCCGCGCGCACGCAGGTCATTCATCTGGAGGAGCGCCACATCCAGTTCGAGCCCATCACCACGAGCCTCGCGCGGGTGCGCACCTACGAGGGCGAGCCCGCCGTGATCGGCGATGCGCGGCAGCCCTGGACACTGCGTGTAGGCACGCCCTTCGAGATGAGCGGTGTGCGCGTGAACACCGGCGCGCGCGTCATTCGCTTTGCGGTGCGAGGCGATGCGCTCATGGCTGACCTCGACCTCGGCGACAACGTCGAGTTGCGCAGCGCCCGCATCCCGTGTGCTTCGCTCACGCTCAACGCAACGCCCACACCGCGCACCGTCGAGCCGCTCGATGCACAGCGCATGAGGCGTCACGCACGAAGCCAAACGCTCTCGCTTCGGGCCCGTGCCGAGCAGGGCATTGAGGCCGTGCGTCTTCGCGTGCCGCGCGCGATCACCTTCGAGGAAGTAGGGCGAAGCGAGCCCTTCCTCCACGTGCGCGCAACCCTTCCCTTCGCGACGGTCGATGCATGGGGGTTCGATACGGATTGGGTGGAGTGAGTCTGGTGCGCCGTCACTTTTTCTTCACCGCACAAGGCCACGCGTGCACGCTTAGATCGCGCTCGAGTTGATCTGAGACCGCTCAGATTTTGGTTTCAGCCTGAGCGCGCCCGGAAGGAGTGACTGAGGCGTGGCAGCGCCACGTCGCAAGGAACGACTGAGGACGTAAGCCAGGATCAAACCAAAAGATGAGCGGTCTAAATGGGTTCTGAAGTACGCGACCTGAAGGAGAGCTGCGTGTTCCAATCCGGTGAAGTGGGGCTCTGCCGCTGGACCTTCCTAGAAGGCGCAATCACCGACGCGATGGCGCAATCCTTCGCGCAATTCATCCGCGAGACGCGCCCACGCGAGGGCGTCATCGTCATCGACATCTCGCACGGCATCAGCTTCCCCACCGCGCTCCAGCGCAAGTGCATCGCCGACGCAGTGAAGGAGACGCAAGCACGCTTCCCCGTGACCATCTCGGGCCACGCCGTCGTCACGAACTCCTCCATCGCGCGAGGCACGCTCACCGCCATCAACTGGGTCGCGCGCCCCGCCTACCCCGAGGAGGTTTTCTCCGACGTGAGCAGCGCGCTCCTCTGGGCCCAAAAGATCAGCCCACAGATCGATGCGGCCCGTGTGCGCGCATCGATGCGGGAGGCCATCGCGGGGTTCGAGACGCTGCGTTGGTGAGCACACCAGGGTGCGCGAAGCCCAAGCGGGCGCGCCGCAGGCACCACACTTGATGGGGTAGTCGCGCATGGGCTGAAACGCTTCTGCTACCCTGGTGTCCCATGCCCGAGGTCCATCGATGAACATCCTTACATCGCTCTACGCAGTCCTCGGAATCACGGTCGTGGTCATCATCCACGAGCTTGGCCACTACCTCGTGGCACGCGCGTTCAAGATGCGCGTCCTTCGCTACAGCCTCGGCTTTGGGCCGGTCATCGCGAAGTACCAGCCCAAGGGGAGCCCGACCATCTTCCAGGTCTGCGCGCTGCCGCTGCTCGCGTACGTGCAGATCGACGGGATGAACCCCGCGGAAGACAACGACCCGAAGGACACGGAGCTCTTCTGCAACAAGAGCGCGTTCGCACGCCTGATGGTCATCCTCGCGGGGCCTGCGGCGAACTACCTCGCGGCCTCGGTCATCGTGTTCTCGCTCTACGCGATCGGCGGCAAGCCCGAGGTCGATCCGACCGGTGGCCTGGTGATCACCGAGGTCACGGTCGATGCGCCTGCGTCACGTGCGGGCATCCAGCTGAACGACGAGATCTACGAGGCCAACGGCGCGCCCGTACACGAGCAAGAAGACTTGGCCGCAGTCACCCGTGTGCGTGCCGGTCAGCCCACGGTCTACCGCGTGCGTCGCGCAGGACAGGAGCTTCCGCCCTTCACCATCACGCCAATGCAGGCCGAGCCCGCGCCTGGCGAAGCACCGCGCGGCATCATCGGCATCCGTGGCGAGCCCACGCTCCGCTTCGTGGACGCCTCGTTCGGCGAGCTTCTGAGTGTCGCGGTGCAGCAGCCGATCATGGTCACGCTGCTTCAGATTGGCGGCGTCACGAACATGGTGCGCAACCTGACGCTCGAGGGCATCGGTGGACCACGACAGATGGTCGAGCACGTGGCCTCGCAGGCCGAGCGCGGTGTTCGTCACTACGTGTTTGCGCTCTTCAATCTCTCGATCGCACTCGGCTTCTTCAACCTGCTGCCCATCCCCGCACTCGATGGCGGGCGCGCCGTGTTTGTGATGGTGGAGGCAGTGACGCGGCGAAAGCTGAACGCGAAGCTTGAGACGGTGGCCACGCTCGTTGGCTTCGTGATGTTGATCTCGCTCATCGTGTTCGTGAGCTTCCGCTGAGAGGCGCCTGCTAGACGGCGCTCCAAACCCACCACACAGCAAAGAGCATCGCGCCGTAGAGCGCCACGAGCATCCAGCCACCCTCGGTCGGCATGCGCGTTCTTGGCGCCTGGCCTTCCGCGGCGTGACGCACATCAAGGAGCGCCTCCCGTCGATGCGAGGCTCGGAAGGCGCCTTCTTGAGGCGCGCCCTCGAAGAGAAACTCAAGGCGCGCGTCGGCCAGCACCCTCGCGCTTGTTCCCCCAAAGCGCATCGGCAGTGAGTCGCCCTCCTTGAGTGTCCAGACATCGCCGTCTTCGAAGTGCAGCGACACCGAGTTCGTCGCGACCAACGTCTGCGCACGCACGTCGAGCACGCCCTCAACCCGCGCGAGGGAGGCATGCACCGAGCGCCAGGGAGCACGCATGAGGAGCAGGACTGCGAGCGCGAGCAAACGCACGAAGGGGAGAAGTGCGAAGACGCTGAAGCGCTCGAAGCGCGAGCGGGCGAGGATGCGATCGACGAGGCTGTCATCGAGGCGCGTGCCGTCTGGCGCGATCGGGACGTAGAAGGCTCCAGATGTGACTCCGGAGGGAAGCACCACACGCCCCTGCTCGCGCCTCAAGCCCGTCAGAATCGTGAGTGGAGCCCGCACGAAGGTCGAAGCACCGCTGGCGTGCAGGTGGAACCCGATCACCCAAAGCGGCCCATCAGCCAGCTCCACGGTCACGCCTGGCTGAACCTCCGCCGACTGGGCATCGTCCTCGACATAGTACGCGTCGAAGCGCCAGATCGGGTTCGGTGTGATGAGCCCGAGGCATGACGGAAGCATCAGCGCATAGAACGCCATCACGGTCGTGGTGCCGCCTCTTGGGGAGCTGCTGATCGGTGCGGTGCGAACGCGATCGAAGAGCCCGATCATGCTCAGTGCACCCGCGATGGGAACGGTGATGAGCCCGTACACGAGATGCGGCTGCCCAAGCTCAACGCTCGCCGCGGGAATGACCAAGAGAGGCCAGCTCAGCAAGGCGCCGAAGAGAAGGCCGCGCCCAAGCC
>JBILQT010000029.1:0-42912 GCA_044373065.1 Sandaracinaceae bacterium | reverse complement strand
CCGCAGCGCCGACGCGACCCTCTCCCCACGCCAACGCCCGTGCTTCGCTGAAGTACAGCGCGGTGCCCGCCGAAGCCCTTGTCGCCCAGTGCGATGAGGGCTTTCTGCCGTCGGCGATCAGGCGCCGGCTGCCCTCGCACCCAAGCAAAAGGCCGCGCACAAAGCGCGGCCCTTTACGAGGAGAGGTCGGTCCGTGGCTCAGCCGAGGATGGCGCCCGAGCCTGCGGGGACGACGATGAAGACCTGGCGCGTATCGAGCACCGAAGAGCCTCCGCCGCGCACGTCGATGAACGCTACGAAGAGCTTCGTGCGGATGTCTTCGTTTTGATAGAAGCTGTTCTGGAAGGCGATGCGGAAGGTGACGCGCGTGCCTGGGACGACGCCGAAGAACGTCGAGGTGTCGTAGGCCGCGATCGCTTCCTCCTGCGTCACACCTTCTGGTGCGACCCAGCACGTTGCAGCGCCCGCATTGCAGGCAGGACGACGACTGTGGATGAACATGCGCGCATCCACGCTCTCTGCGTCGCTCGGGTCATCGCGAAGTGCCGTGTCGACGTCGAGCGCGACGCGCGTTGCAACTGTCTCGATCGCGCCAACGATCGTCTCGGTGAACATCGCCGAGGAGGTGCCCGAGTTCGGGAGATCGTAGACAAGCGCGCGACCATCGAGGTCCACGGAGCCAGTCTCTTCGGCGGTGCGCTTCATGAACCAACAGGGGCTGAAGCCTGCGGGGCCAGTCGCCGTTGCGCAGGTCGACCCGCCCGATGCGTTGACGCCGATGTAGCGCGCACCGCGGCGATTCATCTGCGCGATCATGTCATTCCAAGAGACCGGATCCGGCGTGATGCCCGTGTATGGATCGCATGAGGAATCCTCATCCGGCGGCCCGTTGTGCGAGCAGATGTCGGAGAAGTGCACGATGATCGGAAGTGCGCCCTCGCGGAAACATGGCGCGCCCCAGCCCGTGTCGACACACATGCCCTCGTAGTTCGGGATCGTGTACGTGGGGCCATCGCCCATCCACGTGTTGCCGCGGCCAGTGACAATCTCGTAGAGGGCCTGTGTCTGCGACTCGGGGCCGTCGTTGCCGCTGTGAAGCATGATGCGATTGAACGCGGCTTGAACGTCGGACGCGCGCTCCGGCGGGGTCATGCCGATCGCGAGAATGAAGGGCTGGTCCGTTCCAGGCGAACCGTATCCGCCGAAGGGCATATCGTCGTGCTGTCCGCCGCCAACCCACGCATCTGGGATGACGCTTCCGATGCCTTCGATGAGGCCGCCTGCGCCTGCGACGCTGCGCTTCACGTTCTCAACCGTGCCACCCATCGAGCCGGTCGTGTCGGTGACGAAGAAGACGTCTGCAACGCGAATCGTCGTTCCGAAATCGAGGTCTCGCTCCTGCATCGGCCCGCCATACGGGAGCACGACATAGAAGTGGCGTGCTGGAATCGTGCACGAGGCGCTGGTCGCGCAGCCGCAATCGGTTCCCACGCCGGCAGGGCAGTTGTATTGCTCGTACGCGCCTTCTGCGAGGTCGCCTTGGCCATCGCCATCCGTGTCAAACTCGCAGGGATTGGTGCCGAGCGTCTCCTCTTCCGCGTCGCCAAGACCGTCGTTGTCGCTGTCGAAGTCAGCGTAATCCGCGAAGTCATCGAGCCCGATCGTGCATTCACCTCCTGAGGCGTTGCATGTCGTCGGGTCGATCTCGTTCAGGCAGATGCGTGGTGGAGTCGCGAGATCGCCGTCGCCCGCTTCGATGGAGTCGAGCAGGGTGTCTCCGTCGGAATCCGTGTCGCGGAAATTCTCGATGCCATCGCGGTCGGTATCGAAACTCGACTCGGTGCGGTCGGAGATGGTGTCGCCATCGGAGTCGTCATCGCGCACGTCGGGGATGCCATCGCGGTCGGTGTCAGCCGGCATCGGACCTGGCCCGAACTCGACGGAGTTGATGATGTTGTCGCCATCGACATCGAGATCAACATCGTCGCGCGTGCCGTCTCCGTCGGTGTCGGTTGTACCGCTGCTCCCGTCGCGAACGCCGTCGCCGTTGGAGTCGGTGTCGAGGTAGTCGGGCGTGCCATCGCGGTCGGAGTCGAACGGGTTCGTGAGGCAATCCGAGTCGCCCGCTTCAATCGAGTCGAGGATCCCATCACCATCCGAATCGGTGTCGCGATCGTTCGTGATGCCGTCCATGTCGGCATCCCCCGAGGTCTCGTCTCCATTGCTGATGCCATCCGTGTCGGCGTCATCGGTGAGCCCACAGCGAACGACTCGCGCTGCATCCGACCCGGCGTCAGCCGTGGGAGCAGGCGGCGGTGGGCACCCCATGAGGGCCCCTCCAAGTGCAGCTAGGGAGGCGATCTGAAGAAGCCGGGATGAAGGTCGAGACATGGGCACGCTCCTGAAATGCAGACGAAGTGGCACGGGGATCCTCCGCGACGTTGGCATGGTGGCCAGCCTCAGGGAGACCCATCACAAAGATTTTCGCTTTTCTGTCCGGTCGCTGCCGACCTCAAAGGGTGTTGCGAATGTCCGACTCCACACGTCCATCGCGCATGGTCACCACGCGAGGCATGCGGGCCGAGAGGTCAGACGAGTGCGTCACGATGAGGAAGGTCGTTCCTCGACGTGCGTTCAGCGAGAAGAAGAGTTCCTGAATCGTCTTGCTGTTGTTGCTGTCGAGGTTGCCAGTCGGCTCATCCGCGAGGACGAGCTTGGGGTTCATGATGAGCGCGCGCGCAAGCGCAACACGCTGCTGCTCGCCACCCGAGAGCTGTCCCGGTCGATGCGTCAGGCGGCTCCCAAGACCGACCTCATCAAGCAGCTCTTTCGCACTCGGCTCAAGGGCGCTGCGCGACATGCCGCGGATGAGGCCCGGCATCATCACGTTCTCGACCGCAGAGAACTCGGGCAAGAGGTGATGGAATTGAAAGACGAAGCCCAGGCGCGCATTGCGAAAGTTCGCGAGGCGAGCGCTCGTGTAGCGCGTGACGTCTTCGCCCTCGTACTCGATCGCGCCGGATGAGGGCATGTCGAGCGTGCCCAGCAGGTAGAGGAGCGTGCTCTTGCCCGCGCCCGATGCACCCACGACCGCGAGCATCTCGCCAGGATGCACGGTGAGATCGATGCCGCGCAGAATCTCAATCTCGTGTCCCTCGTGGAGGAAGACTTTGCGGAGGTCGCGGACGCGCACGAGGGGCGTCCCGCTCTCGTCGACCGGTTTTCGCGAACGAGAGAGGCCCTCGGGCTCCGGCGAGCTCGGGGAACCAGCACGCGATTCCGCTTCATCAGGATTCATCGATGTCTCCGTCTCCGTCACGACTGCCTCAACGCGTCGACCGGCTTCAAGCGGCTACCGAGGATCGCCGGATACACGGTCGCGATCACGCAGACGATGACCGATGCGATGCCGACCCAGACGAACTCGATCGGGTCCACGTTCACGGGAAGTCGGTCGATGTAATAGACCTCGGGGTTCATGCGGATGAACTTGAAGTGCTCCGCCGCAAAGCAAACGAGGTAGCCCAAGCCCAGGCCCGTGCCTGCGCCGAAGAGCCCGACGAAGAAGCCTTGGTAGAGGAAGATGCGCACGATCGCATTGTCCTCGGCGCCCATCGCTTTGAGGATGCCCACCTCGCGCCCCTTCTCCTGCACCATCAGGACGAGCGCCGCGAAGATGCAGAAGCTCGCGACGAGAATCGCGATGCCGAGGGTGATGAACATCGCGAGCTTCTCCAGCTCAAGCGCGCCGAAGAGGTTGCGATTCACCTCGCGCCAGCTGCGAATCCGCAGGTCTTGTCGATGCAGCGCTGTGCGCACTTGGTTTGAGATCTCATCGGCCCGTGTCCAATCGCGCACACGGATCTCAATGCCGCTGATGCCCTCACCCGCACGCAAGAACGACTGCGCGGTGGCCAGGTCGGTGTAGGCCATCTGCATGTCGTACTCGAACATGCCCGTGTAGAAGATGCCCGCGACGCGGAAGGCGCGTGTGCGCGGAAGAGGGCCCGTCGGACCAAGATCGCCGTTGGGCGAGATCACGGTGACTTCGTCACCCACGTGAAGGCGCATCGAGCGGGCGAGCTCACGACCAAGCACAAGCCCGGGGAGTACATCGGGCCGCGCTGCTGGCTCTGGCGGTGGGAGTTCACCGATGAGTTCATCTCCTATCTCAACATGAGAAGAATCGATGCCGAGGAGCGCACCGATCTCCTCGTCGAGCTCACGCTCACGCTGCGTGCGCGCCGCCTGCGCATTGGCGTTCGAGGGCGCCAGCACACCCGCATCCGGCGTCTCCATGCTGCCCAGGATCCGATCGATCTCGTCGACGAGCCCTGAGGCGGATTCGGCATCGTCTCGCATCGGACGCTCGGCCAAATCAAAGGCATCCGGCGCATCACGTGTCGGCGCAGCATCGGGCGAGACCAGGCCTTCGCGCAGCTGTTCGAGCGAGAGGTCCACCAGCAACTCAGGATGGATGAGGTAGTCGAGGCTGCCCTCCTCCATGTTGCGCTCGAGGTCGGTCGCTTGGCCGATCGTGCTCGGGTCAATGCCGCGAAGCTCGCCTCCACCGGGCGCCTCAATCGCGCTTGTGAGCATCACCTCGCCCGAGACGTAGGGCGTTGCACCCGAGACTTCTTCCATGCCCCGGACGGTCGTGAGCGCAGCCTGCCACTCCTCGAAGGTGCCGTACTCGCGATCGACCACGACGTGTGCGTGGTTGCCGAGAATCTTCTGCTGCAAGTCAGCGCGGAAGCCGCCCATGACGCTCAACGTCGTCGAGAGCGTGCATGAGGAGAAGCTCACTGCGAGCACGGAAAGAAGACCGATGACGGTGAGGAAGCCGCTCTTCTTCGCGCGCAACATCCGGGCTGCGACCTGAAGCTCGAAGTTCGATTTCTCAAGGCGATCGAAGAGAAGCGGGACGAGTCGGAAGAGTGCGCGCGTGATGAACACGGTCGCGATGACGAGGGCGATCGCGGGCAGCGTGACGTCTTCGTCGTCTTCCTCGGGGACGAAGGGAAGTGTCCAGAGCGTGAAGATCATCGCGCCCGTCGCAACCACATCCACGAGGGCCCATTGGGCTTTGCGTACGCGCTCAGGGATGAGCCAGAAGGATGCGATGAGCGCTGCGAGCTGGAGGAGAAGGCCGAACGCGCCAAAGCCGAGGAGCACATAGAGCGCAGTGAGAAAGCCCTGCGCCTCGGCCATCGCAGCGATCGACTGGATGTGCGCTTCGATGGGGCTCTCACCCGAGACAGCGAAGGCAAAATCGAACTCGTGGCGGGGCCCAGCCGCGAGCAAGAACCCCGCGACCGTGAGGAGGCCGAGCAGCCCTGCCGCGTGGAGGAGCGCGCCCACCGAGCCCACGCTCGTGCGTACGACGCCTGTGGTCTCGGCAGCCACCTGGCCCACACGCACAAGCGCACCCGTCGCGATGAAGACGAGCAAGGTCGTGCTGCAACCGAGGATCACGGTGGTCGCGAGATCGGCCGTTTGGGTATCGACGGAAGCAAAGACGCTGAACCAGATCGGCAACGTCGCGAGTGCGGCGATCTGCACCACGATGGCGATCGAAAGCGCCCAGGCGGGCCATCCCAAGCGAATCGCGCGTGCGCGCAGATCCCCGCGATCAAAGGCCGCGTTGGCGAAGTGCACCGCACTCCATGCACCGAGCACGGGAATGGCCTGCACCGGAAGCGGAAGCGCCACGCCCTGCGCGATCGCGACGCCCAGCCCGCCCGCAGCCATCGCCACGAGCAGACCGAACACGAGGTGCACAACGCGTGCGTTCAAGCGCCCTCAGGCCGAAGCGCAGGGAAGAGCAGGACGTCGCGGATCGACGGTTGATGACAGAGCATCATCACGAAGCGATCGACGCCGAGACCAAAGCCACCCGCGGGCGGCATGCCGTGCGAGAGCGCGCGGATGTAGTCGGCGTCGTAGTCCATCGCCTCGTCATCGCCCTTGGTGCGTCGATCGAGCTGCGATTGGAAGCGACCCGCCTGATCCTCCGCATCGTTGAGCTCGGAGAAGGCGTTCGAGACCTCGCGCCCATCCACAAAGAGTTCAAAGCGGTCGGTGACCGTTGGCTCCTGATCGTTGCGGCGCGCGAGCGGTGAGATCTCGAAGGGGTGCTTCGTCACAAAGACGGGCAACGACTTCGTTCCGTCCTTGCTGCGGTAGAGCTTGGTGAGGTCGGGCTCGACGAGCATCTCGTAGAGGATGAACACGCGCTCGCCATGCGCATCGCACTTCGCGAGGTGCTTGCGCGCATCAAACCAACGCGTGCGCACTTCGTTCGTCGAGCCCTTGAAGTGCTCCTTCATGCGGGCGGGCTCGAAGGCATCGTTGACGGCTTTTTCCAGGGCGGCCGGGTCATCGAGCGTGGCGCGCTCCAGGCCATGAAGTGGGGTGCGGAAGAGCGGCGTTCCGTCCTCACCGAGGCTCGCGCGATGCACGATGGCGTCACGCATATCGACGCGCACAAAGGGCTCATCGAGGGCGAAGGTGCGCGTGTCCCACCAAGCGTTCGGTGCCCATTGCTCGAGCGTTTGTCCGTCGCGATAGAAGCGCGTGCGCAGGTCCTCATTCACCTCGCGGAACATCGCCTCGGTGAGATCCATCAGGTCGTTTACATCGGCGTACGCCATGTAGAACTCGAGGATCGTGAACTCGGGGTTGTGGCGCGTGGAGACGCCCTCGTTGCGGAACGCGCGCCCGATCTCGTAGACGCGATCGAAGCCGCCCACGAGCAAGCGCTTCAAATAGAGCTCAGGCGCGATGCGCAGGTAGAGCTTCATGTCGAGCGTGTTGTGGTGCGTGTCGAAGGGCTTGGCCGTAGCGCCGCCACGAAGCGGATGAAGGAGCGGCGTCTCGACTTCGAGGAAGCTCTTCTCGTCGAGGAAGCGGCGCAATGCGCGGACGATGAAGCTGCGCGCGCGAAAGACATGCGCGACATCCGGGTTCGCGAAGAGGTCGACATAGCGCTCGCGGTAACGCTTCTCGACGTCGGCAAGGCCATGCCATTTGTCGGGCGGTGGCGACATCGCCTTGCCCACATGCTGATAAGTGTCGGCACGCACCGCGACATCGCGCGTCTTGGTACGCACGAGCGGTCCACTGACGGCCACGTGATCGCCGAGATCAAGCAAGGCGAGCTGCGCCGATTCGTTCTCCGAGAGCGCCGGGAGATTGTCTTGCGCCTTGGTGCGCACGAGGGCTTGTGCGGCACCCAGTGGCGTCTGGATTTTCACAAAGGGGCCGCGCTTGGCGATCACGCGACCATAGAGCCAATGCACCGTCTCATCGCCGCGTAGGTTCGCCTCTTCAGGAAGCGCCTCCAGGGCCGCTGCGTCGGACTTCACCTCATGGATGCGCGCAAAAAGCGCATCGCGCGTGGCCTCGCGATCGACACCTGGCGTTGCCTCGGCGCGTGCACGGAAGTCGTTCGGATAGGGTTGCGTTCCAAGACCCGTGAGGGCTGCTGCGTGGGCGCGTCGCGATGCGATGAGTTCGTCTTCGGTAGCCATGATTTTCCGTATTCCTGTGCAGGAAAGCGGCGATGCGTAACCCACAATGACGAAGGAATCGAGGCGCGCGAGGCGATCAATCGCGATATCGCGATGGCTCCCAGGAGGCGATTCCGGCGTTCACGTGGAAGCGCACGACGAGGCCTGCACTGAGCGTCCAATCATCGACATGCTGGAGCGGGCCCCATTCATCGTTGCTCCCCGCGCCCACCCAACGCGCGCCGAGACGGAGCGCGAATGCGCCGCTCAGATCCTCAGGCACATAGAGCGGGATCTCGCATCCGAAGCCGACTGCGAATGCGAAGCCAACGCGTCCGTTTGGCGCGAAGACCACGGCGCCAAGGTCGACACCGATCGAGTCGATGAAGAGGTCGATGTAGCGATCATCGGCCGAGATGCCGTAGAGAAATCGCGTGAGGAAGCCTGGGCGCAGATCGACGCCCGCAAAGAGACGCGAGCTGCCCTCGGGTCGCCACTCCGGAGCGAGCACGATGCCGGCGCTGTCGAGCACGCGCAGACGCACTTCAGCGCTGATGGAGAGAATCGGATCGGAGGGGCGCGTCATCGTGAGCACGGGCTCACCGAGAACCACGCCGCCGTTCACGCCCAGGGAGATGGCCAAGTCGGTGCGAAAGCGTCCGTAGACACCGTCATCGGCACGCCGTTGTGAGCGGGTCTGCGCGGAGGCTGAACTCGAAGCGAAGAGCGCAGCGAGCAAAACGAGTGCAGCGAGCGAGCGCCGCGAACCCGGACGTTCAGGCATCGGTCTCTCGCACCACCGCGCAGCCCCAGCCCTCATATTTGCCGCCGCATTCCTCGGCGAGCGTCTGAAGGTTCGCGACGATCTCATGCACGTGGAGAAGCTCGGCGACATCCACGCGACTCGCCTGCACCGACCAGGCGCTGCCATGGTCCGTCGCGCGCACCTGCATCTCGAAGCCGAGGGTGCGGCACTCGCTCGCGAACGCCTGCGCTTGGCGCTCACTCGGAAAGTTCGCGCTGTGGTCGATGACGCGGGCTTGCTCGACGCGGTCTCCCGCCTTCTTCAGCTCTTCGACGACGCGCCGATCGGCCATCCAGCGTTGCTCGATGGGGCCCGGAAAGAGCACCTCGAGGTAGTGCAGCCACTCCTTGTCTTCGCGGACTTGGGTCATCACGCGGCGCGGCGGCAAGGTGCCCCAGGCGCTCTGCATCGCTTGCGCGAAAGTCTCTGTGGACCGCGCGTAGAAGAAGAGATCGCGGGTGCCATTCCACGTCATGCGACCGACGAATTGCGCATCGCAGGAGACGCAGATCGAGCGCTGAAACGCCTCTTCGAGCTTGCCCAACTCTTCGGCTTCGGTGTTGTCCGTGAGGCCATCTGCACGGGGCTTGAGGAGCGGGATGCGCACACACAAGAGCCAGGGCCTGTTCGCAATGGGCGCGAGCGTCACGAGGCCCAAGTCGAGCATCGTCGAGCATGGCTTTCCATCGACGACAAAGAAGTAGAAATCCCAGTGGCTGCTCATGCGCGCCTGCAGCTTAGTTCGTCTCGCTTGATGTGCGTTCTGGATTTTCGAATCCGGGCATCGAACTTGGCCACTTCCTTGAGAGGGAGAGAGAGCTGGCTGGACGCCGCGTTGGCGCTCGGTCGGCGCTTTCGCGCGAGGGTCGCGTGATCTCGCTCGACGCGTTCTGGGTAATGGCGCACGTCAGCCATGACGGCGCAGTCGTCCGGTTGAACGTGTACCCACAGCGTTTGCTTGCGCGGCCAGGTTCTCTTCTCCGCTCCGTGATGAGCGACATCCGCTCAGTGATGAGCGACATCCGCTCAGTGATGAGCGACATCCGCTCAGCAATGAGCGACATCCGCTCAGCAATGAGCGAACGCCGCTCAGCGATGAGCGACATCCGAATGCTCAACATCGACCCCACAAATCGGACGCTGTCCGATTCGCGAAACGGGGCGGCCCTTCGCACGATGTGTTGTAGGTTCGCAGGCATGTCCGCTGCGATGTCCCCGCGAGGGAAGCCCCCCGCCACATTCCGTCGACTCTTCATCGCCAACCGAGGCGAAGTCTCCGCCCGCATTGCGCGCGCCTGCGACGCACTCGGCATCACGCCGGTCTTCGGCGTCTCGGAGGCCGATCAGGGAACAGCCGTCGTACGTGATCGCGAGACGGTCTTGCTCGGACCCGGACGGGCGGCCCTCAGCTACCTCGACCCGATGCGCGTCGTGCAGGCTGCGAAGCAAGCGCGCTGCTCAGCCCTCCATCCCGGCTGGGGCTTCCTGAGCGAGAACCCGCTCCTCGCTGCGCTCTGTGAACAGCACGGCATCACCTTCGTCGGGCCACCTGCACAAGCGATGGCCTTGATGGGCCGCAAATCGCCGGCGAAGGATGTCGCGCGTCGCGCGGGGCTCACGCTGATTCCAGGCTCCAATGGCGCGCTCGCCGATGCGAAGCAGGCCCTCGAAGTGGCCAATGCGACCGGCTATCCGGTGCTCTTCAAGGCCGAGAGCGGTGGCGGTGGCCGCGGCATGCGCATCGCGCGCAAAGCCGATGAAGTGGAGCAGGCCTTCAACGATGCGACGAGCGAAGCGACCGCGGCTTTCGGTGACTCGCGCGTCTTCATGGAGAAGCTCCTTGAGGGCGGAAGGCACGTTGAAATTCAAGTGATGGCGGACCGCTACGGCAACGTCATCCACATCGGTGAGCGCGACTGCACCGTGCAGCGCAACCACCAAAAGCTGATCGAAGAATCACCCTCCCCGCTCCTCGACCCAAGCGAGCGCGCGCGCACCTTCGAGGCCGCCGTACGCGCCGCAGCGAGCATCGGTTATGTGGGCGCAGGCACGATGGAATTCCTCATGGACGAAGGCGGAACGCTTCGCTTCATGGAGATGAACACGCGCCTTCAAGTCGAGCACCCCGTGAGCGAGATGCAGAGCGGGCTCGACCTCATGCAGGAGATGATTCGCGTCTGTGCGGGCCACAAACTCTCGGTCACCCAAGACGAAGTGAAGCTGCAAGGGCACAGCATCGAGTGCCGCATCAACGCCGAGGATCCGAGCGACAACTTTCGGCCGAGCCCCGGCACGATCACGCGCTTCACACTGCCTGACTTGGAAGGGGGCAACGTGCGCGTCGATACCCACATCGAGAGCGGCTACGTCGTGCCGCCCTTCTACGACTCGCTCATCTGCAAAGTCATCGTGCACGCCGAGACGCGTGACCTCGCGATCGAACGCATGCTGCGCGCGCTCTCCGGCATGGTGGTCGAAGGCGTGAAAACGACGATCCCAATGCATCAACAAATCTTGAAGAGCGAAGCCTTCCGCACGAGTCAGTACACGACGCGCGCGATTCCGGGATGGAGCTGAGACATGGCCCACGTACCTCTGATTCCAATCGGTAAGCCCCGCGCACAGGTGCTCGATGATCGAAGCTTCGGCGAGCACGAGGCGAAGGTCTCTCTGCGTGAAGATGCGCTCACCCAACGCCGCGAGGGCGTGCATGCGGGCTGGGGACCGAAATACGTCGAGCGCGTGCACAAGAAGGGCAAGCTCACGGCGCGTGAGCGTGTCGATGCGTTGAAGGATGCGGGTACGCGCACGTTTGAGGTCGGCACCTTCGTCAACGATGGCGAGGTCTTCGGCACGGGCGACGAGAAGCTCACCTCGCCGGGCGCTGGCGTCGTCACCTGCTTTGCGCAGGTCGAGAAGCGCTGGTGCATGATCATCGCGAACGACAACACCGTCGCCTCGGGCTCGTGGTGGCCGCGCACGCCAGAGAAGATTGAGCGCGCGCAAGAGATGGCGCGGAAGCTTCGCTTGCCGACGATTTACCTCGTCGATTGCAGCGGCCTTTTCTTGCCCGAGCAGAGCCGCTCCTTCCCTGGAGGCAAGGGCGCAGGTCACATCTTCAAGATGAACTCTCGCCTTTCCGCAGAAGGCGTTCCGCAGATCGCGGGCGTCTTTGGGGATTGCATCGCGGGCGGCGGCTACATGCCGATCATCTCGGATCGCGTCTACATGACCGAGCAGGCCTACATGGTCATCGCGGGTGCTGCGCTCATCAAAGGCGCCAAGAGCCAGAAGCTCACCTCGCTCGATATCGGCGGCCCCGAGGTGCATGTGCATGCGAGCGGCTGCGCCGACGTGCGCGTGCCCGACGACGAGACCTGTCTTGAGGCGATCAAGCAAGACATCCGCAAGCTGCCCTCGAGCGCGGCGGACTACTACCGGCACGGCATGGGCGCGATGGATCCGCGCGAACCAACGCGTGAGCTGCGCGGCATCTTGCCCGTCGATCACCGCGAGACCTACGACGCCAACGAGGTGCTCGCGCGCCTCTGCGATCAGAGCCTCTTCTGGGAGTGCATGCCGCAAGTCGGCGAAGAGATCATCTGCGGCGTGGGCCGTGTGGGCGGGCTCTACGCGGGCTTTGTGATCAACCGACAGGGCCTCGTTGGTGACCCCGAGGCACCAGACGCACAGCGCGCTTCTGGCGTGCTCTATCGCGGTGGCATCGCGAAGGTCGCGGCCTTCTCACGCGCGTGTGATGCCGACGGAATCCCGATCCTCTGGCTTCAAGACATCAGCGGCTTCGACATCGGCGAGGAGGCCGAGCGTCAGGGCCTCTTGGGCTACGGCTCGAGCCTCATCTACACGAACTCCACGAACACCGTGCCGATGTTCACCGTGCTGCTGCGCAAGGCCTCGGGCGCGGGCTACTACGCGATGAACGGCCTGCCTTACGACCCAGTCGTGCAGCTCTCGACGACGCTCTCGCGCCTCTCGGTGATGGAGGGCCGCACGCTCGCCATCGCGACCTACAACACGAAGTTGGACGATGATTTTAATATTATCGCAAAGGACGAGGCCGAGCGCGCTGCGATCGAGGAGGGGATGAAGCAAGTGGAGGCCCGCATTGAGGCCGACATGGACCCTTTCGTGGCCGCACGGCAGATGGACACGGACGAGATCATCAAGCTCGAGGAGCTGCGCCCCTGGCTCGAAGCGCTCGTCGAAATGGCCTACCAGGCCATCGGCCATCGGCGCATCAAGAACCCGCGCATCTGGAGCCTGCATGACCTGCGTGAGCTCGTGGGAGGTGTCCGATGAGGCGCGATGGACGACGCTTTCAGAGCGAGCTTGCGCCGCTCTTGAAGGTCAATGAGGAGGGCTTGATTGTCCTCCGTGCACCGGCGCCGGGCTATGTGCGTCACGCGCCGAATCTCGGTCGTGTGCTGCGTCCCGGTGAGCTTCTCTGCGAGCTTGAGGTGCTGAGCACGATTCACGCGATCCTCGTTCCTGACAACGCGGCAGGAAGCGTCGTTCAAGAGAACGCGCAGACGAAGCTCGCGCGCAAACCAGTCGCGTACGGCGATGTGATCGCCGTACTGGATCCAAGAGTCGGCTCCTCGGAAGGCCTTGGAATCGCGGCACTCGGCGCAGCGGCGGGCACGACGGGTCTTGTGTGGAAGACGCCGCTTGGCGGTCGCTACTACGGTCGCTCTTCACCCGCTGCCGAGCCCTTCGTGAAGGTCGGCGATGTGATCAAGGTCGGGCAGACCGTCGCGCTCATCGAGGTGATGAAGACGTTCAACCGCGCAAGCTACGGCGGCGCGGGGCTGCCCGAGGAAGCACGCGTGAAGCGCATCGTCGCGAAGGAAGGCGACGATGTGGGCGCGGGCGATGTGATCCTTGAGCTGGAGTGAGAAGGAACGCGTCGCATGGCCCATGACATCGCGCGCGAATTCGAGCACCACGAAGCCAAGCTGAGAAACGTTGCGGCGCGGGTGGAGGCGAAGATGAATGCGCTGCTCGCGGGCTCGAATGTGCCGGTGCAGTTCGTCAGCGCGCGCGTGAAATCCGCGGAGAGCCTGCGCCGCAAAGTCGCGCGTCCGGACAAGACCTACCGCTCGCTCTGGGATGTCACGGACCTCGTCGGATTGCGCGTCGCGACTTACTTCGAAGATGCGATCGAGGATGTTGCGCATCTGGTGGAAGAGCACTTCCAAGTCGACTTCACGCACTCCACCGACAAGCTCCGCTTCGGCGATCACGGACGCTTTGGCTACCGCTCCGTGCACTACGTGTGCGCGCTTGATTCGGAGCTCGCGCCGCACGAATCCTTTCGCTTTGAGATTCAGATTCGCACGGTGCTTCAGCATGCGTGGGCCGAGGTCGAGCATGACCTTGGCTACAAGGCGAATGACCCGATCCCCGAGCAAATTCGCCGTCGATTCAGCCGGATTGCGAGCTTGCTCGAGATTGCCGATCAGGAGTTTGTCTCGATCAAAACAGACCTCGCGCAGGCACGCGATGCGGTGCGCAATCGCGTCGATGGCAACGTGCCAACCGATGCGATCTCGGTGGAGTCATTGGCGCGTTCGGAGCTCATTGCCTCGCTCGATCAGCGCATTGCCGGTGCGCTTCAGAAGCCGCTCACGGACGAGGCTTTCTATCCTGACTACCTCGCGCGCATGCTGCGCTTGGCGGGCCTGCGAACGACCGAGGAGGTCTGTCGCGCAACCGAGCTTCACGGTGAGCAAGTGCTGCTCGCAGTGCCGGTCTACTTCGCCTACGCGAAGTCCGCGTTTGGCCTGGATGTCGCCAAGCTCGATGCGCTGAAGCCCGGCTATGCGCTTCTCTTTGTGGCGCATCTCGCCATCGTGCGGGCGCCGGAGACGGGGCTGAGCAAGGTCGCGCGCCTGACACGGATGTACTCCGAGCTCGACTATCCCGAGGATGAGAAGACGGCGCATCGCATCGCGAGTGGCCTCGTGCTCGCGCTCTCGAATGTGTAGTTGGATATGCAACCTTCTGGTTGCACATCGCGTCACTCCTCGAGGCAGTAGAACCAAAAGAGGTTGTTGCAGCCAGCGTTGCTGGAGCTGAACCAACGCTGCGCGCTGTAGCCGACGAGGGAGATGGGGGTGGACTCCGCTGCGGAGACCGAAGTCCAGTTGGAGCACGAGGCTGTCGAGGGCGTGAACATGTCGCTCGCACCGGTGGCAAGCATGCTGAACGCGGCGGAAGAGCCATCGACTTGGCGCACCGAAGACCAGAGGCCGTTGGTCGTGAGGTCGGCCATGGACTCTGCGACGACCAAGCCTTGGGTGTTCACCCAGGGCCAGCGATCGAGCGTGAATCGGCTGGCCGCCGATGCGCCCGTAGTGGCAACGAGCGCGCGGTAGGTGCCGGGGAGTGAGCCCGAAGATCGCGCGCATGCCGCGTCGGGCGTCTCCGTGGCCGTCGGACGATAGACCGTGAAGATGTGGCGGCCCGAGACCAGCGTCACAGGTGGCGCACGGTTGTGGTCGGTCTGCATGCAGTAGAGGTGTGCGGCTGCGTTGCAGGCTGCGCCGCTGCGCGCATGCCAGTCCCACGAGGCCATATCCCAGACGCCACCGGTGCCAAAGCCCGAGGTGCTCGTCCAGTCGGAGCACGTTTGTCCGGCGGCGACGCGGCCATCGAGCCCTGTTCCTGTGAACACCGTGTATCCCGCGGGATTGCGCGTCCCGAGATGATCAACACTCGGTGGATAGAGCAGGCCACCTCGGGCGGTGAGATCCGCCTGCGAGCGCGCGACCGGCAAGCCATCGGGACGAACCCAGCCCTGTGCAGTTCCGAGCCGATCGATCGCATGGACGGTGGAGGTCGAGAGGTAGGCGACGAATGTGCCGCCTAGGCCTCCTTCGCGTGCGTAGCGCGCGCAGAGTGCATCGGCGCCTGCGAGCCCGCCGATGTCGGCGTTGGGGACCAGCGGCGTGAGAAACACAACGTTGTAGGTGCCGATCGGAAGCGCAGCATCGGGCGCGCCTGCATCGCTGCCCGCGTCGACCGCGGTGAGGGCATCGGGAGTGGAGAAGGCGTCGATGGCACCGGGTGAGTCCACCGCGCTGCGCGCGTCGATGGCACCGGGTGAGTCCACCGCGCCGCGCGCGTCGATGGCGCTCGCCGCGTCGATGGCGCTCGTCGCGTCGATGGCGCTCGTCGCGTCGATGCTGCGTGTCGCATCGGTTGCGAATGCGTCGAGCGTGCGCGCGCTGGCGTCATCGCTTGTGTCGCGCTCTCGGTATCCAACTCTTCCACAGCCCGAGGCGACCAGGAGAAGGAACCAGGAGCGAGTGAGGACGCGGCGCACGTACCCAACCGTATCAGCCCCGCACGACGCCGACTGCGCCAATCCTTGACGGGGTGACGACACGCAACCTTTTGGTTGCATATCGCGAGACGATCGCTCGTCTGCGGCGCAACGGCGTCAGCGCCGCCTGCGGGAGATCAGAAGCGCAACAACGCCCATGGCCAAGACCCAAGTCGAGCCCGTCCTCGCAGAGCCGACCGAGCATCCACCTCCGGATGTCCCGCCGCTGCCGGCATCGATGCCGCCTGAAGCTGCGTCCGGGGCGGGCGCGAATGCGTCGGGCGACTCGAGATCAGCATCCCAGGTGCCCGCATCCAGGGCGGCGTCCGGACTGAGAGCCGACTCCGCGCGCGACGTAGACGGCATCGCGCCAAGGACACAGACGAGGCAAGCAGCGAAGAGCGAAGAGCGCATTGGATCACCCGCGATGTGAGAGGGCCTTGAGCGAGACCAAGCAAAGAGTCTGCATCCACCGTGCACCCATTCACAAAAGGAAAGGGCAGTCCCCGCGTTCGTGAAGCGCAACCTTTTGGTTGCACATCGAACACGCAACCTTTCGGTTGCGCATCCTCTCGCAAGTCAGTCGTTCCAGCAGACGAGCGTGCCTGCGCCGCGTGCGCTGATCGCCGCGGAGAGGTCTGGGTCCTCCCAGCTGATGCGCGTGCGCGTCTTGCCGATTACGAGCTCTGCGCTGCTGAGTGCGCCGGTCGTGACGAGATGATCCGCCGCACCCTGCGCCTCGAGACCAAGCTCTTTCATGCGTAGGCGAAGGGCCGTGTCTACAGCGCTGAGGCGTCCCTCAGCGGCTGCGAAATCGGCCTTCTCGAACTTGGCCTTCTCGCCCTTCTTGCCCTGCTCCGCATCCGCATCGGCAGCGGCCACGGCGAAGCCAACAAGGAGCGTGCAGGTGGACTCGTCTGTCCCGCGCGGGTCGCCCTCGGGGATCACGGACAAGCCCTCGAACTCCTCCGTGAGTGCGCGCGCAATGCGCTCTGCGTCGGCTTGCGCAGAGGTCACGGAGAAGGCGTGAACGACGAATGCCTGCGTGGCGCCCGAGAAGCCAGGAAGGCCCGCGCTTGCCTTCGATGCACTCGGGAGCAGCAGCTCGCCGGTCACGCTGTCCGTGCGGCCCCCCTCTTCGCTCCAGAGCACGAGCCCACCGTGCAGCGCGGCGACGACACGCCGGCCATCCGCGGTGCTCTCAAGGCGCGAGGGAAGACCTGGAAGCTGCGTGAAGGGCACGGCCTCACCAAGGCGATAGAGGCTCGCGCCCTCGTTGCCTTCCAGCGCAAAGACGCGCCCGCAATTCGAGCCCACCGCGTTGTCCGCAGCCACCTTGGCAACGACCTTGCCCGAGGCGAGATCAAAGACGCGAAGCTCGTTGCCGTAGACGACGAGTGAGCCTCCAAAGAGCTCGAGCGGAGAGCCATCGGAGCCTCCAGCTTCGGCCCGTGCGATCACCTCGGAAGGGGCGATTTTTGCGGGCTTCTTGCTTGAAGGAAGCACGCCCGGATCCTCAAAGACGTAGGCGCGTCCGTTGTCATCCTGCGCAACGATGCGACCTCCGCTGAAGTGCGCGCGACGCATCCAACCCTTGCCCTTGAGCACAGCTTGCGGCTGCAGATCGGCCACACCGACGAGCGTCACTTCGCTCTCGTCGACGAGCGTGAGGCGCGTGCCGTCCGGCGAGAAGCTGAGCGCATCACCTGCAGACTTCTTCACTTGTGCAAGTGTCGCAAATGAATGCGCATCGATGACCGACACCGAGGGCTCGCTCGTTCCAACTGCGAGGCGAGTTCCGTCGGGAGAGACCGCGAGCTGCGTGACCTGACACCCCGTCGCCTGGTGATGAAGACGCGCGCCGCCCTCGGAGAAGACCTCCCAGCCCTCGTCGGTGCCGCGCACGACGCGACCATCCGGGGTAACCGCGATGCTCCATGCGAAGGCCGCGGCATGCAGCGCGCGCGCACTCTTCTCCACGTGGCTCTCGCGATCGAAGCGACGCACACACGCCTCGTTCAGCAGCACCTGCCAGAGTTCACTCTCATCCGGTGAGAGCGTCACGCCGCCATAGCGCTTCTGCGCGAACTTCGAGCCGAGCGGCTCGACGGTGAAGGTGCGTACCTCACCCGTGTTGAGATCAAGTTCGCCTCCGACCCAATACAACTGGCCTTCTGCGATCACTGCGCCACCGTCAAAGTTCGGAAGCGTAAGAGCGCGCTCCTCGCCCGTGGCGATCGTGAAGACGCTGGCGCGCCAGCACCACGTGCCCTCGTGCTGCATCCAGAAGGCGAGCACTGCGTGTGTGTCATCCACGAGGAGTGCGCGTGGCTCCTGAATGTGACTCGCGGTCACCGCGCGAAAGCCGCCTTTTCCATCCGGGAGGTAGCCTCCGGCGTAGGTACCCACGATGGGCATCTCGCCTGCGATGGCGAGGAGGTTTCCGCGCTGCATGCCCTCCCAGGTGGGCTTTCCATCGAGCGCGATGCGCACGACCTTCTGACCGCGAAAGCCCCAGAGCGAGCCGTCCTTGCCGAAGCGGAGGGTGTCGAGCGCGCCCTCGATCAGCCTGCCGTTGAGCCAGCACTGCTCGCCCTCGGAGACGGCCCAATGCGTGCCGCTCTCGTCGAGCGCCACCGAGCGATAGCCCTGCTTGTCTTTGGGCGTGATGTGGCCAAGGCGCGTGCGCTCGCAGGTCGCGAGATCGATGCGCACGATGTCGCCGCTGGGGAGCTAGGCGCATGCGAAACGCCCGACCACAATCGTGGAATCGGGAAGATCCATCCCGAGAGAGTCGCGCCCGCCACCACTTGCGAGCACCCACGTGCGTGTGCCGTGACGGGGTGTCGAGGAGGGCACATCCGCGTGCGTCGAAGGTGGTGTCAGAGGTACCGCTGCCGTGTCTTTTTCAGCCCTCAGCGGCTTGCTCGGGGCGCTCGCTGGCTTGGCTTCTGGGGCATTCTCCGCACCGACTTCGACGTAGCCCTTGCCCGTCTTCTGTCGGATCAGCTTGGCAGCCTCGGCCTGCGCCTTTGCATCGTCGGCAAGCTCTTGTCGCTTGGTCTGCCCGGCGCTTCCGATGCGTCCGTAGCGAACGGTCATCGCGTTGCCCTCGACGTCGATCTCCCAGAACTTCGACGTACCATCTTCGACCATCTCAAATCGCTTCAAGGAGACCTCTTCAAGTTGTTGTTGCGCGCATCTGCCGAACGGAGTCGATGAGAACCACCAAGAGCGCGAGGATGGATGCGCCGCCGATCACGGGCACGGTAAGTGCTGGCCAGAGCGCGCAGATGAACGAGCCCAGGAGGAACGCCGCGGCCGAGAAGAAGAAACGTCGGTCGATGCCGATCGCGGCGCCACCAAGCACGCTCGCCATCGCAAGCATCGAGGAGGGGCCGGCTTCACTTGGCCCGGCATTGCGCAGCCAGCAGAGCACATCCGAGATGCCCCCCGCGAGCACCACGCCTACGAGCGCGAGGCTTATCTGCCTTCCCATGCGATTCACCATGAGCTGCTTGCGAAAGAGCGTGAGCAGCGAGGCGACGCTCGTGATCAGTACCGCGTCGTACGAGAGAATCTCCGTGATGGCGCGCGGCCCCTCGCTCGAGTTCTCAGAGGACCAACCCAGGGCGACGAGAAGCATCGTGAGGACAATCAAGCCGAGCACCACCCAGACACGCTGACGGGCGGTGCGCACAGGGTCTGTCTCGATCGCCTCGATGCGTGCGCGTTCCTCGAGAATCCGGCCCTCTGCGAGCTCATCGCGCAACGCGGCAACGCGCGCACGAAGGGCCTCATCGGGCGCATGTAACTCGCTCAGCAGCGCCAGCGCAGCGTCGGGTGAGCGATGGGCCATCTCGGCCTCGATCATGGCGCGCAGCGTTCGCTCCAGGCCCTCTCGTGCCCTCGCGTTCTCGGGCCAATCGCGGAGCGCCTGCGTAAACGCGAAGCGGCTCTCTGTGAGCACGCGCGTTGTCTGCGGCGAGGGTGCGAGATCGGCCACGCGGGCGAGCTGCGCTGCGGCCTCATCGGCCAAGCGCGAGGAGGCGCGATGTCGAAGGTAGTCCGCGAGCGCAGCGCGAAATGCGAGCGCTCCGCGCGGCCTCATGGCCTTGTCTGCATGCGTTGCGAGATTCGCCAGCTCGCCCAGCTCACCGTGCTCGCCGCGATAGTCGAAGGGCTCCGAGCTCATCGCCGCCATCAGCACATTGAACAGCGATTCACCCGCATGCCTTGGCGCGCCCACCAGGATCGCGTGGAGTGTCGCGCCGAGCAGATAGACGTCGGTCTGTGCATCCACGAGGCTTGCATCACCACGCACCATCTCGGGCGCCATGAACGAGGGCGTCCCCACGATCGACGGGGCCTCCTCGGCATCCTTGTCGCGTCGCAGCGCGATGCCCCAGTCGACGAGGTAGACCTCGCCGAAGTGCCCGACCATCACGTTCTCGGGCTTCACATCGCGATGGATGATCCCGCGCGCATGGGCGAACGCGAGCGCATCCGCGACCTGCATCAGGATCTCCACATACGCCGCTTGCCGATCGCCATGACGACCCTCGAGCGCAGGCCATGAGGGGTGCTCAGGATGGCGAATCAATGCATCAAGCGAGTCGCCTTCGATGCGCTTCATCACAAGGACAGGCGAGCCCTCCGCGTCGAGCCCAAGCGCGTGCACGGGGACGATGTTGGGATGCTCCAGTGCGCCCGTCGCGCGTGCCTCCGCAAGGAGCGCGGTCGAGCCTGTGGAAGCGCCATCGTCGGACTTCGATGCCTTGAGCCTCTTCACAGCCACATCACGATGAAGGCTGTGCTGATGCGCGAGCCAGACCACACCCATGCCGCCCTCGCCGAGAGGACGCACGAGCGCGAGATCAGGTTGTGAAGAGGATGGCGAGGCCTCGGCGTGGAGAGGCTCACCGAGCGTCGCAAGGCTCACGCGCGGAAGGGCGCCCATGTCTCTCTGTGTCGAAGCAGCAAGCGGCGGACGCGTGGCAGGAATCGCAGCGGGCAACACCAGCGAGCCGCGTCGAATCGTTGCGTCGAAGCGAAAGCCCGCGAGGTCCTCCGGAAGGAGCGTCCGTGCGAGCGCTTGCAGCGCATCCTGCGCCTGGGTGAGCGGCGTCTCGCTGGCGACCTCGGACATGCAGGCACGCTAACACGCAGGCAGACGCGGCCCTGGCTGCGTCATCGAAGTTGCGCCGATGCGAAAAGATCGAGCGCGCTCCAACGTAGAGGCCGCATTGGGTGTCGAAGGCGAACCAAACCTCTCCGAGCCATCGAACGTAAGCGCTACCCTGCAGCTCCCACGTGACTCCCCTTCCCCACATCGATGCTCGGCTTCGCACGCTCACGCGGCGAGTTCGCATGCAGCGCGTGATCTCGGCTGGAGCCCGTCTGGCGCCCTACTTCGCGGCCTCTTCGGTGCTGCTTGGAATCGCGACGACGTTGCAAGTGCTCCCCCGCAGCGAGGCACTCACGGCGGGCATCGCGACGCTCTCTGCATTCACCCTCGCCACCCTTGCGCACGCGGCACAGTCGGTGGACCAGACACGCCTCGCCAACGCGGTCGATCGCGCGCTTGGGCTCAAGGGGCGCATCGCGAATGCGTGGTCATTGCGGAGTGATGCATCGCCCTTCGCGGAGCTCACACGTGCCGATGCCGAGGCGCATGCCGTTCGCATTGTTCCGGCGTCGATCTCGCCACTGCGCTGGCCCTTTCGCGAGGCGGTGATTCCCCTCGTTTTGATGGCATTGGCGAGCTTTCTGATCTCGCGTCCCACTGCACCCGCCGCGCATCGCGCGCAGACCGCAACGTCGCTCTCAGCGGTCGCCCCCTCGACGCTCGCAACGCTCGACAACGATGCGCTCGATGCACTGCGTGACCGCATGGCCAGCGTGCCGCGGGCAGAGACCGAGGCGGTGCACGCAGAGACCGAGGCGCTCAATGCGCTGATCGAAGAGATTGCCTCGGGACACCTTGAGAGCCGTGCCGCGCTCGACGAGCTCCTCGTGCGTGAGGAGGCCGTCGCACGTGCGCTGCGCGAGGCACAGGAACGCGCCTCGACGATTCAGGCGGAGCTTGCCGAGGCCGCACGCGCGATGCGTCCACTCGGGAGCACAGACGCACTTCGCGATGCACTGCTGCAAGGCGAGCTTGCACAGGCGCAGGCCTCACTTCGTGAGCGCGCAGAGGCGGGTACGGCACCGAGCCAGGCCGAGATCGAGAACTTGCGCGCGCTGGCGGAGGATCGCGAGCGTGCTGCACGTGAGGCCGCGCTCACCGAAGCCGAGCAGGAAGAAGAGCGACTGCTCCAGAGGCAGCGCGAGCAAGGATCGGCACAGTCGCCCGAAGAGGGGCGCCTGCTGCAGCGTCGTCAGCGCGAGCTGGAGACCCTGCGGCGCGAGCATGAAGAGAGGCAGGCCGCGGAGCGCGAGCTCGATCGACTGCGCCGCGAGCTCGATGAGGCCGCCGACGCGATGGAGCGCAATGCCCAGGCGAGAAATGAGCAGGGTCATAATTCGGAGGCCGGCGAGGCGTTGGAGCGCGCTGCCGAGGAGCTCAATCGCCAGGCACGTGAGCAGCAGAGCGCGGAGTCACTCGAGCAACTTCAGCGCGAGATCGAGCGCCTTCGTGAGGCCCTTCAAGAGGCGCAGCGCCAGCGACAAGAAGGCCGCGATGAGGAGGGCCGCGGTGGTCAGGGCCAGCAGAGCGAGGACGCGCAAGGCGAGGGTCAGGGCGCCCGCATGCGACGCTTTGTGATGCGCGCCCAAGGCGAGGGCGAAGGTGAAGAGGGAGGCATGCGCATCGGCATGCGAAGGCCTGGCTCGAGCGGCAGCGGCAGAGAGGGCGGCGAGGGCACGGAGCAAGGATCGCAAGGTCAGTCACCACAGCCGGGCAGCGAGGGCAGCCCCTCGGGCGATGATGGCGAGGGCGCAAGCGGACGCGGCCAGCAAGCCGGGGATCGTGAAGGCGAGGGCAACGTCTTTGTGCTTGGCGAGCAGGGCAACGCGCAGCTTGAGATCCCTGGCATGCGCGGCTCACCTGGAGGCCAGGGCGCAGCATCGCGAGGCGCCGAGGGCAACGGCAACGGAAGTGGCCAAGGCTCGGGGCACGCGCCCGAGACGCTCGACGAGGCGAGCGCGCGCCTTGGTCAGAGCACCGCAACCCGCGTCGGAAGTGCACCTGGTGCCGGACCCTCACGCAGCGAGGTCATCCGCGGCGGCGCCGCACAAGGCTTTGCAACACGCGACTACGAGCGCGTCTACGGCGACTACGCCTCGCATGCGGAAGAGTCGCTCGAACACGACCGCGTACCACCCGGATACCGCACCTACGTTGAGCGCTACTTCGATCTCATTCGTCCACGCACCGATGCTCCACCACCCTCTTCACCATGAGCTCTATGTCGACCGAGAAGGAATCCACCCAAGCGCGCGTTGCCCAGTTTGAGAAGGCGTTTGCGCGCACCAAGAAGGAGATGGAGCAGCGCATCGTCGGCCAGGGGACGCTCGTCGAAGATGTGCTCACCTGCCTCATCGCGGGCGGCCACGTGCTCCTCGAAGGCGTGCCCGGCCTGGGCAAGACGATGCTGGTGCGCACGCTTGCGGAGTCGGTGCGCCTCTCGTTCTCGCGCATCCAATTCACGCCCGACTTGATGCCCGCTGACATCCTCGGCACGACGGTGATCACTGCGAGCAAGAGCGGCGATGCGCGTGGGTTCGAGTTTCGCAGAGGGCCCATCTTCGCCAACGTCGTCCTCGCCGATGAGATCAACCGCGCGACGCCCAAGACGCAGAGCGCATTGCTCGAAGTCATGCAGGAACACTCCGTCACGATCGGCAACGAGACGATGCGCGTGGAGCAGCCCTACTTCGTCCTCGCAACGCAGAACCCGCTCGAGATGGAGGGCACCTACCCACTGCCCGAGGCGCAGCTCGATCGATTCCTGTTCAAGCTCGACGTGCGCTTCCCCTCACGCGAGGCGCTCTCGGCGATCCTCGACCGCACGACGGGCTCCGAGCTGCCCGTGGTGAACGCTGTGCTGAGCAAAGACGAGGTGCTCGCGATGCGGGCACTCGCGCGTGAGGTGCCGGTGCCGACGCACGTGAAGGACTTCGTCATTCGTGTGCTTGAGGCCACGCATCCCGACAAGGATGAGGCCCCCGCGCGCGTGAAGCGCTACGTGCGTTTTGGTGCGAGTCCGCGTGGCGCGCAGGCCTGTCTCTTTGCAGCGAAAGTCTTCGCGCTGGCCGACGGTCGCTACTCGGTGGGGCTGGACGATGTGAAGCGCGCAATCAAGCCCGCGCTGCGCCATCGCATCATCCTCGCGTTCGAGGGCGAGGCCGATGGCATCAAGACGGATGCCCTCATCGACGACATCCTCGCCTCCATCCCCGATGTGGAAACGAAGGCCAAGAAGGCGTGAGCGCAGGCGAGACAGAGCGCGGCTACGGCACGACCTTCGACTCCGACTTTGAGCGGCAGCTCGAGGGGCTCGCCCTTGTGGCGCGACGCGGGTTTGAAGGGCGCTTTCGCGCGGAGCGTCGCAGCAAGCGCTCGGGCACCGGCATCGAGTTCGCCGATCACCGCGAGTACGCACCGGGCGATGATTTTCGCTTTGTCGATGTCCCGCTCTTTGCGCGCTCGGGGAAGCTCTTTGTGAAGCTCTTCGAGGAGGAGGAAGACCTCGCAGTGCACGTGCTCGTCGATGTCTCCAAGTCGATGAGCTGGGCGCCTCCGGGCGACCCGAACACCAAGCTCCTCTTCGCGCGGCGCATCGCGGCGGGCCTTGCCTACATCACACTCAGCGGGCTCGATCGCGTCTCGATCTCGGCGCTCTCGGATGGCCGCATCAAGACGCTTCCGCATGTGCGCGGTAAGGCCCGCATCCACCGCGTGCTTGAGTTTCTGGCGCGCGAGGATCACGCCTCGATGGGGCTTCAAGGCACTACCGATCTCGCGGCGGCGACGCAGGCATTCGTCACGCAGACCAAGAAGCGCGGCCTTGTGATCCTGCTCTCGGATTTCTACGCAGACGGCATTGAGGAGGCGATCGATCGCCTTCGGCACGCACGCTTCGAAGTTGTCGTGCTGCATCTCTGGGATGCGGACGAGGCCAGCAAGCTCGGCACGGGTGACCTTGAGATTGTCGATCGAGAGACGGGCGCGCGTCGCCAGGTGACGATGACGCCGGAGACGCAGGTGCGCTTCCGCGAGGCGCAGTCGAGGCTGCGCGCGCGCGTGGGCGCAGCGTGCCGTAGCAAGCAGGTGCTGCACATCGAGCTGCCCCTCGAGCGCACTTGGGATGACGCCGTGCTGCGCGTGCTCGCGCGTGGAGGGCTCGTCGCCTAGCGACGGGTGCGCGCGATGGAGCTTCTCGGCTTTGGATGGACGGAGATTCTCGCGGCGCTCGGAGCCAGTGCGGCCGCGCTCATCGCGCTTCATCTCGTGCGCCTTCGCCGTCGCGTCGTCGAGGTGCCCTCACTCGCGTTCTTCGCCGAGGCGCTCCCCGATGAGCGAAGCCATCGCTCGTTTGCGCGCCTGCGCAATCTGCTGCTGCTTGTGTTGATGCTCCTTGCCGCTGCGGCAATGGCGCTTGGGATGGGCCTGCCCGAGTTCATCCAGGCGGCGGGAGAACGCCACGATGTCGTCCTCTTGATGGATGCGACGGCCTCGATGCAGACGCGCACCGGAGGCCTCTCGGCCTTCGAGCAAGCACGCCGAGATGCATTGCGCACAATCGAATCGCTCCCAACCGATTCACGCATTCTGCTGATGCGCCTGAGCCATGCGCCCGAGGTGGTGCTCCCCTGGACGCAAGATAGGAACGCGCTGCGTGAAGCCATTGAGGCGATGCAGCCGAGCGAGAGCGCGAGCGAGCCGGAGAGAGCGCTCGCGTGGGCCTCCTCAACATGCAACCAAGCGGTTGCGTGTCGCATCCTCTTCTTCACCGATCATGCGTCGGGGGTGAGCGACCTGGAGGGAGTCGAGGTTCACCTCGCCGGGCAGGATGAGGCCCCGGAGAACGCAGCCATCTCGGCATTCAGCGCGCGTCGATTTCCCGCGGACCCAACCCGCGCCGAGGTGCTCGTCGACATCGCGAACTACGGGGCCTCGCGCTACGAGGGCACGCTCACGCTCACAGCCGATGAGGTCGTGCTTCACCGCGAGCCACTTCGCCTCACACCCGGAGAGCACGCCACGCGCAGCTTTGATCGCATCACGGGCGCAGATGCCCGGCTCACAGCGCACATCGAGGCGCCAGCGGGCGATGCGCTTGCACTCGACGACACGGCCTACGCGCAGATTCCGCCAAGACGCAGACGGCAACTGACGCTCGTGGGCTCGGGCCACGCCTACCTCGATGCGGCGCTCCTTCTCGATACCTTCCTTGCGGTGCGCACGATGGAACCGGAGGCGTTTGAAGCTGCACGCCTGTCGAGCCCGGAGCTCTTCGCAGCGGACGATGTCTGGCTCTTCGATGGCTACACGCCCCGTGAGGCGCCGAGCGTCCCGTCGCTGCTTTTGCATCCGGCGAGCGCAGCGTGGCTTGAGGTTGGCGAGGTGATCTCGCGCCCCCGCTTTGAGGAGCAAGAGCGCACACACCCTGTGCTTCGCTACATCGCATTGGGTGATGTGAACATCGCGGAGGCGAGGCCTATCGTTCCGCGCGCTTCACTCGATGAGGTGCTTGCCGGCGAGCCGCGCGGCGCCTTGCTCGTGCGCGGCGTGCGCGACGAGGTGCCCTTCATCGCACTGGCCTTTGATGTGCGCGCGAGTGATTTCGCACTGCGCATCGGCTGGCCCGTCTTTCTGATGCAGTCGATCGCCTACCTCTCGCCTGACGATGTGCGCGTGACGGAAGGCGCACACACGGGCGACGCGATTACGCTCCCCTGGGATGCGACCGATGCACCCTCGCTGACGCTGCGCACGCGCTCGGAATCAGTCAGCGTGCTTGGCCTTCAGCGTGGTGAGGAGGCGCTCTTCACCCTCGCGCGGGGCGGCGCCTATCAAGCGCCCAATGGTCAATGGGTCGTGGCGAATCTCTTCAGCCCAAGCGAATCCGCGCTCGCCCGCAGCGCCCCGCAGGCAGCCCCTGAGCAGGCCAGCGAGCCGCCACAACATGCAACCTTAGGGTTGCACGACGTCTCCCTGACGAGCGTGCTCATCGCACTCGCGTTCGCCGTTCTCGCGCTTGAGTGGCTCCTCTTTCATCGGCGGACGGCATGAAGGCGCAGTCCTCCATCGCAGTGCCCATCGCCCTCGCGACCGGCGTCTCCGTGCTCCTCGCGCTCGGGCTTCGGGCAGCCATCGACGCGTCGCTCTTCAGCACACCCTCGGGGCGCTTCCTCGCGCCCGAGATGCTCTTTCTTCTGACGAGCATTCCCTTCGTGGTGCTCTTTGCGTATCGCTCGAAGGCAACACTGACGCGCTCGGGGTTTGTCTTCGCCACGGCGCTGCGTGTGCTTCTCCTCGCGCTTCTCTGCATCGCACTCGCGCGGCCCGTGCACACGGAAGATGCGACGCAGGTGGCCGTCGTGGCGCTTGTCGACGTCTCGCCTTCTGTCTCGGACGAGGTGCTTGAGGCGGCCCATGCGCGTGTGCAGGCCCTTCGCGCGCAGGCTTCGATCGACTCGCTTGAGGTGGCGACCTTCGCGCGCACCGCCGCGCATGCGCGTGGAAGCGCGGGCTTCGCGCGCATCACTTCCGACGTGCCTTCGACGGACATCGGAAGCGCACTTGGCTTTGCGGAGACGCTCTTTCCGCCCGAGCATGTGCGACGGGTTTGGCTGCTCTCCGATGGACAAGAGACGCACGGCTCAGCACTCCAAGCGGCACACGCACTCTCCTCGCGCGGTGTCCGTGTCTTCGCCACCACGCTCGAGGGTGAGCTGGCGCGTGAGGTGGCCGTCACACAGCTCTCCTTCCCTGAGGAGCTTCGCGCAGGCCAGCCTTTCGAGGTGCGCGTCGCACTCGCATCCACCACGAGCACACGCGCACGTGTGCGGCTCTTCCAAGACGGGCGACTCGTGGGCCTCGATGCGGTGCGTGAGGTTGAGCTTCACCAGGGCCAGAACGAGGTCGCGTTTCGCACGGTCGTGAGCGAGCGCGGGACGGTCGAGTTGCGCGCCGAAGTCGAGACGGAACTCGATGGCCTGGAGGCCGACCGTTTCCATGAAAATGACGTCTTTTCGCGATCAGCCACCGTCATTGGAAGGCCGCGTGTGCTCATCCTCTCGCCAGAGCCCTCACGCATCGAAGGCTTCGCGCGTGTGCTCGCTGCGGCCGAGATCGACCCGGACGTTCGCACCCCACGCGGCATCCCGGAAGCGCTCGCCGCCTTCGACATGGTCGTGCTCGCGAACACGCCCGTGGCCCAGGTGCCGGCGGACGCCGAGGCACGCATCGAGCGCTACGTTCGCGAGGGCGGAACACTGCTCGTCTCGGGTGGCGAGCACGCGCTTGGGCCTGGTGGATGGCAGGGCACGAGGCTCGCGCGCATCCTCCCTGTCTCTCTCGAGGGCGAGCGCAGGCGCGATACGCCGAGCCTCGCGTTGGCCCTCGTCATCGATCGTTCGGGCTCCATGGCCGGTGAGAAAATGGAGCTCGCCAAAGAGGCCGCACGCGCCACCGCCGAGGTGCTCTCGCCAGACGATGCGCTGCTCGTGATCGGCTTCGATTCCGTCGCCGAGCGCTTCGTGCCGCTTCAGAGCGCAGGCAACCGCGCAGCCATTCAGCGCGACATCGGCAGGCTCTCTCCGCGCGGCGGAACGGCGATTTTTCCAGCGCTTGATGCGGCCTATCAAGACCTCGCCGCTTCGCATGCGGCGAACCGTCACGTCATCCTGCTCACCGACGGGCAGACGGGCGAATCAGGCCTTCCCGAGCTCACCGCAGCGATGCGTGCGGAGGGCATCACTGTGACGACGGTCGGTGTCGGCGCAGACGTGAACCGCGCGCTGCTCTCCGAGCTCGCAGACCTCGGCGGCGGTCGCTCGTACTTCACCACCGACCCAAGCAGCGTGCCGCGCATCTTCCTCAGCGAGGCGACGACGATGACGCAGAACAGCCTCGTCGAAGAGTACGTGCACGCCGAGCAAGTCAGCGACGTCGCCTACCTACGCAGCATCACGTGGAGCCAAGCACCGCTCTTGCGCGGCTATGTCGCGACAGAAGCGCTGCCCCCGCCGAGCGTCCTCTTGCTGCGTACAGATTTGGGCGACCCGCTGCTCGCATCACGCCCCGTCGACCGCGGAACCACGCTCGTCTGGACGAGTGATCTGGAGGGACGCTACGCCGCGGATTTCCTTCGCTGGCAAGGGAGTCCGCGTCTCTTTGGTCAGCTCGTGCGCGCGCACCGCGAGGAGGATGAGGCTTCGTTTCTCCCGCTTGAGGCCACGATGGAGGGCGACGATCTTGTGCTCACCGCGGACGCCCTCGATGCGAACGACAACTTCCTCCGCGACGTCTCGATTCACGCGCGCATCGAGGGCCCGCTTCATGCGCCCACGCAGACAACCACGGAGCTCGACCTCTTGCCCGTGGCACCAGGTCGTTACCGCGCACGCATGCCGCTCACGCACTTCGGCGCCTACGCAGTGCAGGCGACGCACGCGTTGGGAGGCGTGACGTTCGGCGCCTCGCGCGCGAACCCCGTATTCCCGTATCCACGCGAGTTCGCTTCGCTCGGCCCAGATCACGCTGCGATGCGCGCACTTGCTGAGGCCGGAAACGGCGCCGTGATCGAGGCCTCAGAGCTCGCGATGCTGACGGAGATCGAGGCCTCGGAACACGTCGAACGGCATCGCGAATGGACACCTTGGGTGTTGGCCCTTGGCCTTGTGCTTCTCGTCTTCGATGTGCTCGTCCGACGCTTCACAAGGGCCTGAAGACGGGTTCTTCCCTTGCGCGCTGCGCCCCGTACTGCGCGCATCTGTAACCCGTGCGCGTCAAACCCCTGTAAAGTCCTGGGCGTCATGTTGATAGCCGACGGAAGTTGGAACCGCGGAGACGCGTTGCTCGACTCGTGTGTCTTTTTCGCACGCGGCGTACGCATTCATCTGATGACCACGCGCGGCCTCACCTTCGACTCGCGCTTCCTCTGCCCCTTTCAAACCGGCGGTGACTCACTGACGCTCATCGCCCTGCTCGAGGGGCGCGCCGCCTACCGCGAGACGCTCACCGATACGCCCCAAGAGCGCACACGCACGGTCTTTCGCCTGCAGGACAACGAGTACGATCGACGGCACGCAGGCGCGCCCGTTCTCCGCCTCAGCGGCAACCCTCGACGCTCGCTTGAGATCGCGGTGCCACGTGACGTTGCCCTCGTCCAGAAACGCCTGAGCACGGTGCCCGACGCACTCGATCCACTCGTGCAGGTGATGGCGAATCGTGCGCTCAGTCACGAAGAACGCAGTGCTGCATGCATCGAGTTTTGCGGCGTGCTTGTGCGCGAGGGCTTCGCCACAGGGACACTCGTGACGCGCGCACGCGAGGCACTGCCGCCCTCGATGGAGCGTGTTTGCCAGGCGCTGATCTCGCTCTACTCACGCCTCGACACGGGCGCCTACCTTGAGCTGCTCGCAGGCCTCGCGGGCATCAGTCCGCGCCAAGCCACCCGCGACATGGTCACCTTTCTCTCCACCTTCCCGGTGCCAGGCCGCACCTTCCGCGAGCTCGTGAAAGTCCTTCGCATTCGGCGCGCCGCACTCTTGCTGAGCGCAAGCGATGTCACGGTCACTTCGGTCGCACGCGATGTCGGCTACGGAGGCCTTGATGCCATGGCCCGCGCCTTCCGCGATGCAGGCCTTCCTGCGCCCTCCGAGGTGCGCGCCGACCTGCGCTCGTGATCACTCGATGACGAAGACTGCGCTCGACTGATCGCCCACATTCGCCGGGAAGCCATCGGAGACAAGCAACGCACGCGAGCCTGCGCCGACCGTCGTCGACTCTGCGCCGCCCTCATCAAGGACGCGTCGCACGGTGTAGAGCCGCGCGCCATCCAGACCGGCCGCATCCGCGAGCTCGTTCGGGATGCGGATGCGCGCATTGACGCCACGCCCCGGCGCGAAGTTCGCGACCACGATCAGGAGGCGGCCGCCCGATGTCTCAAAGCGCGCGAACGAGAAGAGGTTGTCGTCTGCATCGCCAAAGCGACTCGTCGTATTCCAATAGTCGAGGCCCCAAAAGCGCGAGCCTGTGGCGGCTTCATCCTGCGAGAGCGCGAGCAAATCCGCGTAGTAGAGACGCAGCCTGCGCTGTGCGTCGTTGAGCCCACCGCCGTCGTAGGCATGCCCATTCACCCAACCCACGAGCGCGGGCATCGACCAATAATCGAAGATGGAAGTGCGCCCATCCTCGCCGCCAAATCCCTCGATGCCGGCACCCTCTTCGCCCACCTCTTGGCCGTTGTAGAGCAGCACGGGCCCTTGTGAGTAGAGGTAGAGAAGCGGCGCGAGTTGATAGCCCGCAGCAGCGCCACCAAAGCCGCTGTCGTCCGTGCTTCCACCTGTGACGATGGGCGAGGCGATGCGACGCTCATCGTGGTTCTCGAGGTAGTGCAAATACGAGCCGCGTGCATCGTCACCGAGCGAGCCCAGGAGCGAGTCCAGATCCGACTGACTACGCTGCCCCAAGTACATGCCCTTGAGCGTGTCGTAGGCCGCGTCGTGATAGACGGAATCAAAGCCCGCGCTGAGCAAGCCAGGCAGATTCTCGTAGGCCTCGGCGAAGAAATACACGTTCGCATCACGCGTCCGCGCACGCGAGATCAGATAGCGCCAGGCCTCGTTCGGCACGTAATGCGCGAAGTCGCAACGGAAGCCATCAACACCGCGCGCCTGCCAGTACGCGAGAATCTGATCGACCTCGATCCAGGTCGCAGGCACAGGGTCGTAGCTGCCCACACCGCGCGTGAAGTCGAAGCCGTAGTTGAGCTTCACCGTCTCGTACCAATCGTTCGCCGAGAGCGAGGTCGACGCCTGGTTGTTGCCTGTCGCCCGCGCCGTGCGTCCCGCGCTTCCATCCTCGCGTGCGAAGGCACCATCGAAGGTCACGCCGGGTGGATTCCAACCGCTTGGACGCGCGAGGGAAAGCGCGCGCCCGGGTGGGTCTTGCAAGTAGAAAAACTGATTGCTTGGCGCGAAGAAAACGCCCTGATTGTCGGAACGCCCGAAGTCGCGCTCGGGGTAAATCACGGATGCGTAGGTGCGCGCCACGTGGTTTGGAACAAGGTCGATCATCACACGCAGATCGGCCGCGTGTGCGCGTGCGACAAGGGCATCGAACTCCTCCAGACGGCGCGCTGGGTCCACCGCGTAATCCGGTGAGACGTCGTAGTAGTCGCGCACCGCGTAGTACGAACCGGCACGCCCCTTCACAACATCCGGGTCATCGGCGGCAAGGCGCGGGTCGACGCTCTCGTAGCTCGTCAACGTCGCCTGACGCAGCGCACCTGTGAACCACACATCGGTCGCGCCGAGCGCACGGATCTCATTGAGCGCGCGCGCATCGATATCGGCAAAGTGGCCCGAGCCATTCTGCGTGATCGTCCCATCCCGCATCCGCGTCGTGTTCGTGTTGCCAAAGAGCCGAGGCACGAGCTGATAGATGACCCGTCGCGTTCCCATCGGCGTGGGTCGATACGCGTCGAGCGCAGCATCCACCGAGACCGCATCGAGACGCGCATCGAACCGGCCTGCATCGAGGCCGCGCGCATCGACACTCGGACCGACATCCACGCCAGCGGAATCCGTCTCTTGGTCTGGGCCTGGGCACCCTGCGAGTGCGGTCGTCAGCGTGACGGCGAGAAGCGACGGTGAGCGCAAGTTCATGGACGAATCGTAGCGCACGTGCGCCGCGCTCGGCGTCTTTGTCGCGCGTGCTCGTAGCGTCCCGCTCTTGGGCCATGGTCAAATATTATGACACTCGGTGCCAATTTATTTTGACACTCAGTGCCATTTTGCTACCTCTCACGTGTGCAGACCCAAGACGGAACACGTGAGCGCAATACGCAGGAGCGGCGTGACGCCCTGGTGCACGAGGCCTACGTGCTCTTTCGTGAGCGGGGCTACGCCAACACGACGATGGACGACATCGCGGCACGCGTTGGTCTCTCGCGTCGCACCGCGTTTCGTTACTTCGCCACCAAAGAAGACCTCGTCTTCCCTGCGATGCAGGAGCGGACGCAGAAGCTCACGCGCTTGCTCGTGCCAGAGGACGGAGAGCGCAGCTTCGACACCGTGATGCGCGCCTGCCTTGCCATGGCCCGCGACTACCAGAGCGAGCGAGAGTTTCTCTTGGCCCAGTGGGAGATCGTTCGGCACGAGCCCTCGCTCCAGGCCCGCGAGCACCAAATTGAGCGTGAGGGAGAGGCTGCGATTCAAGCCGCCTTGCTGGTTGGCCAGAAGGAGACGACGCGCTCACGAAGACGCGCCCGCATTCACGCGTCCGTGATCCTCGCGGCCGTGCGCGCAACCCTCGACGCTTGGCTTGAGGGAGGCGCCTCGATGGACCTCGTCCGACTCGGGAAAGAGACCTTCGCCGACCTTGAGCACGGGTTGGCCAACTGGGTTGATTGATCGGGATCGCAAGCGCGCTCCCTCGTTGACGGTGAGATGCCGAGCACGCTCGGCGAAAGGACACGACCATGACTGGCTCAACAATTCCAAAGCACGGCATCTCGAAGGAAGAAGCGCTGAGCGCGCTCGAATCGTTCCGCGAGAAGGATGTCCCTTGGCGCGAAGGAAAGGCGTTCGGCTACGTCTTCGACGCGAAGCACGAGGCGCTCGACGCGGGCAAGAAGGCCTACCTCGCATTCCTCAGCGAGAACGGTCTCGACCCCACCTCGTTTCCAAGCCTCCTGCGCCTTGAGAACGAAGTTGTGCGCATGTGCGCGAACCACGTGCATGGCGACGCAAATGTCGTGGGCAACTTCACAAGTGGCGGTACCGAGTCGATCATTTGCGCCATGAAGGCCGCGCGTGATTGGGCGCGGAAGCACAGGCCCGAGATCACGCAGCCCGCGATGATCTTGCCCATCACCGCGCACGCGGCATTTCACAAAGCCGCGGCCTATCTCGGCATCACGGCGGTGACCTTCCCCGTCGATGAGATGACGCTGAAGGCCGACGTCCACGCGGCGCGCAAGCTCATCGAGAGCACGCCCAATGCGATCGCCCTGGTGGGCTCGGCACCCTCCTACGCCTACGGCGTGATTGACCCGATCAGCGCACTCGGTGAGCTCGCCAAAGAGCACGGCCTCTGGTTCCATGTCGATGCCTGCATGGGCGGCATTCTTCTCCCTGCGATGGAGAAAAACGGCGAGGTGGTCGAGCCCTTCGACTTCCGCACGGGCAACGTGTGGAGCCTCTCGATGGACTTGCACAAATATGGCTTCTGTCCGAAGGGCGCGAGCGTCGTCCTCTATCGCGACAAGGGTTTGCGCAAGTTTCAGATCTACGCGTGCTCCGAGTGGGCGGGCTACACGATCGTGAACGCGACGGTGCAGAGCTCGAAATCTGGAGGCCCGCTCGCTGGGGCCTGGGCGACGATGATGTGCATGGGTGAGGAGGGCTACCTACGCATCACCCAAGAGATGCGCGATGCGACCCAGCGCTACGCGGACGGCATCAACGCGATCCCCGGCCTGCGCGTCGTGGTGAAGCCCGACATGACCCTCGTTGCGTTCACCTCCGATGCGTTCCCGATCTTCCTCATCCCCGACCTGATGAAGAAGCGCGGCTGGTATGTGCAGGCGCAGCTCGGCTTCGGCGCCTACCGCGAGAATGTGCATCTCTCCGTCACGCACGCGAACGTCCCGCACGTGGATGCTTTTCTGCGTGATCTCCGCGAGGCCTGCGAGGAGGCGCGCGCATCGAAGAAAGAGACCGGGCTCGAAGACATCGCGCAGATGGCACAGCACATCGACCCGACGGCCCTCGATGACGAGGCCTTCGCGCGCTTGCTTGCGCTTGCTGGGATGGGCGATGGCGCAGGCGTTCCGGAGTCGAGCGCAGGCATCAACCAGATCCTCCAGGCGCTTCCACGACCGCTCATGAAAGCCATCGTCGTCCACTACATGAACGACCTCTTCCACTGAACGCATCCGCGGTGCCGCCTGCACCCGAAGAGAACGCACGGTTGCGGCCCGTAGGCCGTAGTCGCGCTTCTAGGGTGACTTTCGCGGAGCACCCTTATAGCCTCGACAACGTTGCGCGAGGGCTCCTTTCGGTGCCCCGCGAAGGCTCGCGAGGATGTCACTAGCTGCGGAAAACGATCAGAGCGACTTGGTAGGTCGCGTGGTGCTCGGGCGATATCGAATCGTCCGGGCCATCGCGCGTGGTGGCATGGGCATCATCTACCTCGCCCGCATGGAAGGCGCGGCCGACTTTGTGAAGCCGGTCGTCGTCAAGCGCATGCTCTCGGAGCACGCCGACGAATCCGCGCTCAAGATGTTCAAGCGCGAGGCGCGCATCATGTCGATGCTGCGCCATCCGGGCATCGTCTCCGTCACGGATTTCGGCAAGGAGAACGCCGACTTCCTCCTCGTGATGGACTACGTCCACGGCTTCCATCTCGGTCGCTGGGCGAGCTACGTGCAGCAGTCGCTCGCGCGCAACGGCGTGGCGGGGCAGCTCCCCTGGCAACTGACGACGCACATCATCATTCAGGTGCTCGATGCACTTGAGTACGCGCACACGCTTCGCGGCACAGACGGCCAGCCGCTCCATGTCGTGCATCGCGATGTCTCCCCCTCGAACGTGCTTCTCGACATCGAGGGACGCGTGCTCCTGGCGGATTTCGGCATCGCGAAGTCGGCCGGTGAAGAAGAGACCAAGACGGTGGTAGGCACCGTCAAGGGCAAGTTCTCCTACATGGCGCCGGAGATCCTCGAGGGATATCCGCCCGAGCCAAGCGGCGATGTGTATGCGTCGGCCGTTGTGCTCCACGAGATCCTCGTTGGCCGCAATGAGTTCCGTGCGGGCGAGCCCGCGATCACGATTCAGCGCGTGTTGAACCACGTGCCGCGAAGGCTCGATGTCGTTCGCCCAGACATCCCGGCTGCACTCGCCGACGTGGTTGCGCGCGCGCTCGACAAAGACGTCAAGGTTCGCTTCAAGACGGCCGGTGAGTTCGCCAAGGCGCTGCGCCGTGTGCGCGGGATGGATGGCGAGGAGGCCAACGACGCGCTCCGCAAGACGCTCGACCGCGACTTCCGCGATCCGCGTTTCGCCGCGATGTTCGAGCTGCCTGAGCTGGACTCGCTTGAGCAGTCGTGGCGCACCTCGCCTGACGCAGAGCCCATCTCGGTGCCTCCGATGGAGGCCTCGGGCATGCGCAACTCGGCCGAGCCGACGCGCTTTGACAAGACCAACGTCGCGCCCGCACCGCTGCCTGCGCCCGCACCTGTGCCCGTCATCGTCGAGCCTGCAAGCAACCGCGGGCTCTTCATCGCCATGTTTGTCTTGGCAGCCATCGCGGTCGCGGGCGCATTCGGCATCGCCATCTGGGCCATCACCCGCGAGACCGAAGCAAGCCAGCCGATCATCTACCTCAACGAGGAGCATCTCGACGCTGCGCTGGGAACCCCTGATGCGGGATTCGGCGAGCCCGATGCCTTCGTCGAGCCCGATGCATTCACCGCCACGCGCGAGCGCAACACCCCGCGTACACCTGAAGACCCAACCGTGGTGATCAACCGCGTCTTTGGCCGCAACATCCCGCAGTTCCAAGCCTGCTTTGCCAACGCAACGGGCGAGTTCCCGACGGTCTCGGTGCACTTCACCACCGACGCGCGCGGTCGCGTGACCAATGCGGATGTTCGCCCCGGCGACATCGCGGGTAGCCCCGCTGGCCAGTGCCTCGCGCGAGAGGCCCGCAGCCTCGACTTCACGCCGAGCGTCGGCGCGCAGCGCTTCAGCATCCCGCTCACCGTACGCCGCTAAACATCGCGACTTCGGGACCGACGCCACGCGGCTGCTATGGTCGCGCCTTCGCGTTGGCAACTCGCTCGCGTGACGGAAGAGACCCATGAAGCGCTACCTCGTTCAGACGCACGGCTGCCAGATGAACGTCCACGATTCTCGGCGAATCGAGGAGGTGTTGAGTCACGCGGGCTATGAGCGCACCGAAGACTCCGCGCAGGCCGATGTCATCGTCGTCAACACCTGCAGCGTGCGTGAGAAGGCTGAGCACAAGCTGCTCTCGCTGCTTGGGACGATGAAGCCGATGAAGGCCGAGCGACCGAACCTGATCGTCGCGGTGGCTGGCTGTGTCGCGCAGCAAGAGGGCGACAAGCTCATCGCGCGCGCCCCGCATATCGATGTCGTGCTTGGCCCCGACAACATCGCCGAGCTGCCCGGCCTCATTGAGCACGTGAAGGCCGAGAAGAGCTCGATCTCCCGCACCGTCTTCGATGTGCACGACCCGCGCTTCCTCGATGCGACCGCCGCCATCTCCAAGCGCGATCGCGAGGTCTCCTCGTTCGTCACGGTGATGAAGGGATGCGACGAGCGCTGCACCTTCTGCATCGTGCCGACCACGCGCGGCCCGGAGCGCTATCGCAGTGAGTACGAGATCATTCGCGAGGTCGAGGGCCTTGTGGATGCGGGCGTTCAAGAGGTCACGCTGCTCGGCCAAACGGTGAACTCCTGGCATGAGCCAACGAGCACCACGGAGGAGAGCGAGTCGCAGTTCGCGGCGCTTCTTCGCTCGATCGCGCGCAACGTCCCGAAGCTCAAGCGTCTTCGATACACCTCGCCGCATCCAAGGCATGTCACCGATGCGCTCGTGCGCTGCCATGCCGAGCTCGATGTCTTGCCCGCGCACATGCATCTGCCGGTGCAATCCGGCTCGAACCGCACGCTCAAGCGCATGCTGCGTCGCTACACACGTGAGCACTACATCGCGCGTGCCGAGGCCCTTCGTGGCGCGCGCCCGATCTTCACGATGAGCACCGACTTCATCGTCGGCTTCCCCGGCGAGACCGAAGAAGACTTCCAAGAGACGCTCTCCTTGGTCGATGTCGTTCGCTTCTCCGCAGCGTTCTGTTTCACCTACTCACAGCGCCCCTTCACACCCGCGCTGAAGCTCGATGACGATGTGAGCGAGAGCGAGAAGGCCGACCGACTCGCGCGCCTCTTTGCCGCGATCGAGATCACCCAGCGCGAGAACCTGAACGCCCTCGTTGGCACCTCGACGGAGGTTCTTGTCGAGGACGAGGGACGTGAGGGCGAGCCTGGTCTTGCGCGTTGGAAGGGACGCAGTTCGCGTCATGAGATCGTGCACTTCGATGCGCCGCCGAGCCTCGATCTGCGTGGCGCGATGATCAAGGTCGACATCGTTCACGCGAATGCGCATTCGCTGCTCGGTCGCCTCGCGCAGTCTGTGGAAGGCATGCCGACCCGCGATGCAAAGCGCGATGCAGCGCACTTCGACCCGATGGCTGCGGAGAGGGCCGCTGAGGTGGCTGCGGGGATCGCGGTGGTGCGTCCTGAGACGCGAAAGCGTCTCCCGGTCACGAGCTGAGAGCGCGTTGGAGGTCGATGTCACAGCGCGGGCGAAGCGAGCTGGAGCGCGCGACATCGTGCTCGCCTGGCTGCCCGCAGCGGCCTACATGCTGCTCATCTGGCTGCTCTCCTCGGCCGCACTTCCAACCTTCCCGACCTCAAGCTTTCCCTTTCGCGACAAGGGAGTTCACGTTTGTGAGTATGGCGTGCTGGGCTTCCTTCTGGCGCACGCATGCCTGCGCACTTTCCCCACGCGCCCTGCCCTTCGCGTCGCCCTCGTCTCTGTGATGCTGACGATGGCCTGGGGACTCTTCGATGAGATCCACCAAGCGTTCGTGCCCGGCCGCAGCGCCGATGTGCTCGACCTCGGTGCCGATGCGCTCGGAGCCCTCGTCGGCACGGCAGCACGCACGGTGCTCTCGCTCATCTTCCGCGCACGGGATGCGCGCGCCCAACGCACTCAACCAGGAGCCGAACCATGAACCACGTCTACCCCTACCGCGGCATCCACCCGACGCTCGACGCCTCCGCGTTCATCGCGCCCACCGCCTCCGTCATCGGCGATGTGCATGTCGGTGAGGAGTCATCCGTCTGGTACGGCACGGTCATTCGCGGTGACGTGATGCCCATCCGCATCGGTGCACGCACGAGCATCCAAGACAACACCGTGGTGCATGCGACCGGTGGTTGGCGCGAGACGCGCGTCGGCGACGACTGCACGATTGGACACAGCGTGATCCTCCACGGCTGCACGATCGGCTCAGGCGTCTTGATCGGCATGGGCTCGATCCTTCTCGATGCGGTCGAGGTCGGCGATGGCGCGATGATCGGCGCGGGTTCACTCGTCACGGCACGCACGAAAATCCCCGCAGGGATGCTCGCACACGGTCGCCCCGCGAAGGTGGTTCGGCCGCTCAACGAGGAAGAGAAGGAGCGTATTCGCGAGGCAGGTGAGCTCTACCGACGCTACGGACGCGAGCACCGCGAGAGCATCAACGGCACCTGGAAGCCGTAACGCGACGTCGCGCACGAAGCGTGCATTCCCCGTCGGACCACTGGCACGTGGCACACTCCGCTCAGAGGACTCATGCGACTTCGATCCCTTCTCGTCCCCGGCTCGCTCCTCGTACTCGCAGGCTGCGGCGCCAAGACCGGCCTTGAGATCGACCGCTTCGATGTCGGCATCGATGCGCCCACCTTCGACGCTGGGCGCGATGCGGGCTCCGATTCGCCCGACGCCGTGATGTGCATGCCGGGCCGATTTCCGATCGAGCCTGCACGCGCTGATCTGATGCTCGTCGTCGATCGCTCGGGCTCGATGCGCAACAACTTCGACGGCATCCCCGACCTCCCCGTCGAGGAATGGCGCTGGAGCTTCATGCGTGGAGCCATCGCGGATTCCCTTCCCACCGTGGGTGATCGCGTGCGCATCGGCGCCAAGTTCTATCCCGACATCATCCCGCCCGACACGATGGAGATCACACCCGAGATCGCCTGCATGTCCGCCACGGGCGTCGATGTCTTGCCCGTCGCGAATGCCACGCCCGCCATCCTCGAGGTCTTCGACAGGGCCCTTCCCCTCGGCGGCACACCAACCGCGGAGGCGCTGATCGCCGCACGCGATGCGCTGCTTCCCTCGGTCGAAGGTCGGCGCTTCATCGTGCTCGCCACCGACGGCGGGCCGAACTGCAACAACGACCCGGCCCAGGTGAACCCGCTCACCTGCGAGTGCACGAGCCAGCCTGAGGACTGCCTCACGCCCGACGTCGGAATCTTCTCGTGCCTCGATGACCCAAGGACGGTCAACGTCGTGACCGAGACCTTCACGCGCTTTGGCATCCCGATCTTTGTGATCGGCATCGCCGACTCCAGCCGCCCCGCGCTGAGTGCCTATCTCGATCGCATGGCCGTCGCAGGCGGCAGGCCGCGCATGGAGCCAGGCGGGCGCTCGTTCTACTCGGTGCGCAGCCCGGAGGAGCTCGACGGCGCGTTCCGCCAGATCACAGGAAGCATCTCGCGCTGCGCGTTCATCAGCCCGTCCGTGCCCGTCGACGAGATGACCTTCTCGGTCGAGGTGAACGGCCGCGTCGTGCCGCGCGACGCGATGAGCGGATGGACCTGGGTGAACCGCGCACGCGGCGAGCTTGAGCTGCACGGCGCCGTCTGTGATGAGGCGAACGGCCCAGGTGGCGTCGTCGTGGCCATCGTCGATAGCTGCCCGAGCTGACCTGATGCGTCGCCCCAACCGTCCTCCCCTCCTCGAGTCGATGGGTCTCTTGCCGCTCCATGAGCGCATGCGCCAAGCCCGCATCGCGCTTCTCGGCGATGAGGACGTGCCGAAGTCGAGCTTCGATCCGTCGAGCCTGCGCCTGCTCTCACCGCGGCTCGCGGTGCCCTTCTGGCTTGGCTACGACGCGGTGCCGCGCAAGGTCGTCATCACGAATCTGTTCAACCACACGCAGACCGATGTCGCGCTCGGCTGGTCGGTGAAGCGCACGCAGGTCCGTGATTTTCGCGGCAAGCGGCAGACCTACGACAGCCACAACGGCACCGACTTCTGCATCGCACGCGGCACGCCCGTCCTTGCCGCGGCGAGCGGCTACGTAATGCGGGTCGTGAGCGAGTTTCATCGCGGCGGATTGAAGGTCGCGATCGATCACGGCGGTGGCCTCATCACCTCAAGCGCGCATCTCGCACGTGCGCTTGTGCGTGAGGGCCAAGCGGTGAAGCGCGGCGATGTGATTGCGATCAGCGGCTACAGCGGGCTCGACTCGCTCGTCTCCTTCCCCTGGGGCATCCCGCACATCCACTACAACGTCTGGCTCGACGGGCAGCCGATCGACCCTTTCGCACGGCTAGATCACAAGGACGAAGAGAGCCTGTGGGTGGGCGGGAACATGCCGCAGCCGATGCCTTCGGATGTGGCGCGCGAGGAGAGCGCTTGGTCGGAGTATGACGAGGGCAGAGTCGATGCGGTGATCGGTGCGTGCATCACATCGCGTACGCGCACGCGGCTTGCGGAGATCAGGCCGCTCTCCCTTCGCGGTGGGCAAGCCATCTTCGAGAGCAACTACTACCCGACGCGCTTCCCCGACCGGGCTTCCACGCTCCGCGAGGTGCATCGGCGCACGCCGAGGCTGCATCTGCCCTTCTCCGAGGCGCTCTTCGATGGCTGTGTGTTTCGCGATGCGCTTGAGGATGTGGCCTGAATTCAGGCCGTTTTGGACACGACCGTGCGGTCGGCTGACACGACCGTGCGGTCGGCTCGGCTGCTGCGTGTTCGAAACCAGAGTTGACTGAACGCCGCGTTGGCGCTTGGTCGATGCTCTTGCGTGCGAGGGCTACGTAGTCTCGCGCGACACCTTCTGGGTGGCTCCGCACGTCAGCCATCACGGCGCGAATGCCCGGTTACGGGAGTACCCACAACGCCTCCGCGCGAGGTCACTTTCACGCTCGCCATCGAGGCGGCATCCAGCACCAACGCGGCGTCCAGCATGTTTCTGCGTTGGTCTCTGCGTGTGTTTGCACCGCGAGAGACACGTGCGGAACGACGCTGCCGCTAGACCTTGCGGGCAATCAGCCGCGCCAGTGCGCGCTCGCCGATCCAACCCTCGCGGTAGTAGACGATCTCAAGCCCCTCACCGAGGCGCAGCAGCTCATTCGGCTCGGCGAGCCAGCGTGCACCGGGGCGATTTGGCTGCTTCTCGAGCGAGCGCCTTGTCTCCACCTCGGCGATGACGACGCCGCCCTGCGTGAGCGCGTTGCGCATGTGCGCGAAGAGGTCGGGCTGGCGGTAGTGGAAGCATGCGATGACGTCCCATGCGCCCTCGGGGAGGCCGTCTTTCTGAAGGTCGCGAACGGCAGTCTTCACCTTCAAGCCCTCGTCGCGTGCGGCTTCACGGCAGAGCGCGAGGCCCACGGGCGAGATGTCTACGGCGGTCATGTCGAGGCCGCGGCGGGCGAGGAAGACCGACATGCGGCCTGCGCCTGCAGCGACATCGACACCGCGTCCTGTGCGCGGGATCTCGCTCTCCAGCTCGGCCACCCAGGAGGGCGCCGTGCGTGGCAGGTCGCGCTGTTCGGACCACTTCCGATCCCAAAGTTTCTGATCGTCATCCGACATGCCCGCGACGTTGTCGGCTTCAAGGGCGCACGTCAACGAAGTCGCATGCGCGCGGCCTCGGCACTTGCGCAGGCTGGCATCCAAAGGGTGCCCTCGGTATAAGCGGGCCATGTCCTCCCACCACGACGCACACGACGACGCCCATGGCCCCGCGCAGCCGCACCCGCTCCTTCCGACGATCACGGACGACGCGAGCGACACGCCGATGTGGCTGCCCGTCGCAGGCATCGTGATCTTCGTGGTGCTCGCGCTCTATGTCGGCATCCACGCAGCCATGACCGCAACGGCGACGACGCGAGAAGTCGCGATCGAAGCGCCTGCCGCAGAGTGACGTGACGTGAGCGCGCTGGTACGAGCCCTCCTCTCGGCGAGTCGAGACGCCCCAGGGCTCGTTGTGCTGCGTGATGAAGAGTCGCGTGCAGAGCACGCGGGGGATGAGAGCGGGCTTCCCTCGACGTTGCCCGGCGCAGTCGTCCTCGCACACGACGCGCATGAGGTGGCGGCCGTGCTCCGTGCTGCGAGTGCGCACTATGTGCCGGTGACGCCACGGGGAGGCGCGACGGGAAAGTCGGGTGGCGCCATCCCGGATCAAGACGGCATTGCGCTT
>JBILQT010000599.1:0-2509 GCA_044373065.1 Sandaracinaceae bacterium | reverse complement strand
CAGCCAACTCTCCATTCACTTCTCCGTGTTCCCCCGCGTCGCACGAGAAAACCCTTTCATTGGATGCGCTTTCGGATGCGTGTCTTGCGACGGCAAAGTCTCCATGAAAGGTTCCGCGGATGATCAGCGACGCCAAGATTCGGCCGCTGCTTGAGCGGGCTGCGGAGCTGGTGAGGGTCACCCGTCCTCTCGTCTCCACTTCGAGTGCGACGTCGCAGCCGCTGAAACCGCTCCTGCGCGCGATGAACAGCTACTACACCAATCGGATCGAGGGGCAGCACACCAAGCCAGCGGATCTGGCGCGCGCCCTGGCCAAAGACTTCGACGCGGATGTCGCGCTCGCCCGCAAGCAACGGATCGCGCTTGTGCACATGGAAGCGGAGCTGGAGATGGAGGCGCGCGTCTCCTTGTCCTCGCTCTATTCGGCCGCGCAGCTCGCTGCGGTGCACGCGGCCATCTACCGTCGCCTTGAGCCCGCTGACCGACTTACCGATACAGGCGCTGTGATCGAGCCCGGCGTGTTTCGCGCACTCGATGTGGCGGCAGGGCATCACCGAGCACCCGAGTGGCAGCACGTGGGCGAGCTGATGCAGACCTGGGCAGCGCGCTACGCGAACGTTGCGGGCACGGAGCACGCGATCATCGCGTCCGCGTGTGCGCATCACCGCCTCCTTTGGATCCATCCCTTTCCCGATGGCAACGGGCGCACGGCCCGTCTCTTCATGCATCTGACCCTGCACGCCCTCGGGCTCACAGGCGGCCTCTGGTCCCCGCTGCGCGGCATCGCCCGTGATGTAGAGAACTACTACGCGCGTCTCAACAACGCTGACCTACCGCGTCGCAACGACCTCGATGGTCGTGGAGCCCTGAGCGAAGAAGAACTCGCGAACTTCGCCGCATGGATGCTCGATCTCTGCATCGATCAAGCGCGCTTCATGTCCGAGTTGCTCGCGCTCAACACCATGAAGCCGCGCCTCGCGGACCTCCTGCGCCATCTCGAAGCGCACCCGTGGAACATCGGCAGCGAACGCTCGGTCGTGAACCTCCAGGCCCTCGAAGCGCTGCACTACGTCATGCTCACAGGCCCCCTCGATCGCACGCGCTTCATGCAGATGACGGGGCTCCCGCCGACCACAGCGAGAAGACTGCTCCGCTCCTTGCTCGACTACGGCGTCCTCGCCTCGGAGACATCACGCGCCCCAGTACAACTCGCGCTCCCGTTCAAGAGCCTCCGCTTTCTCTTCCCCAAGCTGTGGCCAGAGGCGGAGGCCGAGTGAGCTGAGTTCCCGTTGTGCCGTGCAGGTAGCGAGACGGCGACGAGGGATGGCGGCTCCTCCTTCGGCCATGTCACAACGCAGCATGCGATTGCAGATGTCGATGGTGGCCCTCGCAGGCTTGCTCGGATGCGCGGGCCAGGCGTCTGCGCCGCCACCTCCGACAGCACCCGCGCCTCCAGCAGCGTCCGCGACGCCGACTACACGGCTCTCCCTCTCGGGCCTGCCGGACATCACGCTGCCTCATTCGCCACACACTGACGTACTGCAGGAGGCGCTCGCTTCCGCGGAGAGGACGCGGTCGCATGAGCCGGGCGAGGGCGCGCGGGGGGGCGCTTGGAGGGCGTGGGCGAAGGCTGGCGGCGAGACCGCGGACGAAGTCGATCGGATTGGGGCCTCGCTGGGCGACTCGGTGGAGGCGCGCGCGGCGCTTGTGCTCGCGACGCTCTTGCGTGAGCAGCTCATCTTCCGCGCGTTGCGAGGCAGGGGCCCTTACTCGGCAGGGCAGCTGGCTGCGCGGGACCCCGCGCTGAAATCCTGCGTGAGCCTCGGCGAGTCAGACACGCGCCTCGCACCATGGACGCATCGATGCGCGGAGCTCATCGCGTATTGGCAGGCGGAGGCGGCATGGCATGCGGGGCCGGTCTGGCCCGAGGCATGTCCACCGCTGGGCCGAGGGTGGTTCACGGAGCCGGTGAACCCAACGGCAGTCGGTCGCCCCGCGCTGGTGGTTCACATCGACTCGGAGCTCTCGCGTCCCGACGAGGCGCGCCTCGCCGAGGCGGTCGTACGCGCGCTGCGAGCGCAGGTCCCTGATGTGGATGTGGTCAGTGCGAGCGAGCAAGAGGCTGCCGAGCAGGCGTTCATCCGGATGCGGAGCCCGGAGGGGCACGCCTGCGCGTTGCCGCCGAGCCTCGATGAGCAGCTCGTGTCCGCGCACCCGCGCCTCTGGTCGGTCCACGTGGATGCGCGGTGTCGTCGCCGCGCACGCCGCTGCGCGTTGGTTGTTGAGACCGAGGCCGTTGCGGGGAGCGCCGAAGGCATGCCCCGCACGCTTCAGACCTTGGTCGAGACCACGCACCCCACGATCGACGCGTGGGAAGAGGCCACATCGCGGCTCGCGCCGGGGAGTCCCGATGAGGCGTCCTACCCCTTCTCGCGTTGCGTCGGCATGAGCTATCACGTGCTGCCTGAGAACTTCTGCGGTGAATCCGCTGCGCTCGACGATGCGGAGT